>CAZRQE010000051.1:0-19297 GCA_964602175.1 uncultured Gemmatimonadaceae bacterium
TGTAATTTAACCCGCCTACAAAGGCACAGCTAGGTCTGACTTTATCCACGGGCTGCTAGTCGGCCAGTGGGTTAGGGGCACGTAGCGCTCGGGCCGCCGGCGCGTCTCGACCCGGGGCGCGTCAAGTTGGCGGCCACTGCAACGACAACGACAATTCCCTGGGTTGGCGGCAGGTCCGGAAGCGGTCGCGGCACGGCTGCCGGCGGACGCGGACTGCGAATTCGCTCACGGTGGGTCAGGGCTCCCGGTTCCGCAGGGAGGCGGGGAGCGGAGGTGCTCCGAAACACGGGGCGCCTCCGCTGCCGTGTCGCGTGGGAGGGTCCGGCGTGGCCATGACCGTTATCCACGGACTGCTGACGGGGGGATCCGGGCCAAGGCGAAGCGGGCATTGCGCCCCCCGTTATCATAGGGGAGCGTTCGCATCCTCCTCACCGCAACGGCCATGTCCCAGAACACCAGCAGCTTGGTCGAGACCCTGCTTGACGACGTTTCGTTCGACCTGGGCTGGAGCCTCATCCAACGGTTCTCCATCCTCGTGAGGGAATCCGGTTCGATGGACGAACGGGCGGCTGCTCACTTCATCGCCTCCCGGCTCGAGGCCCTGGACATTCCCCACACCGTCGAGGAGCCGGAGCTGTATCTCTCGATCCCGCGCGGCGCCTCGGTCAGCGTGGCCGGCGAGGATTTCGCCGCGAAGCCGCCGTCCTTTTCCGCGTCGACCTCGAAGAGGGGGGTCGCGGCGCGGCCGATCCACCTTCCCGCCACCCCGCCGGCCGAAGCACCCGAACCGCCGGATTCGGAGCGAGAAGCCCGGCCGCCGGAGATCGCCGGGAACATCGTGGTCACCGAAGGCTATCCGATGCCGGCCTCGGTCGCCCGGTTCGAGGCCGCGGGCGCGGTCGGACAGGTGTACGTCAACCCGGGCAGCCGCGTCCACTGGGGGAGCTGCACCACGATCTGGGGAACGCCCGGCGAATCCCAGCTCGGCCGACGGCCCTCGACGCCGGTGGCCGCCATCGACCGGCGCGACGGAGACCGGCTGGTTGCGGCCATCGAGGACGGGCTGGACCGCGTGACCATTCGCGCGGAGCTCGACGAGGGGTGGTACGACTGCCCGCTGCCCGTCGCGCGGATCGACGGCCGGGACAAGGACTTCGTGCTCGCCCACGGGCACTACGATTCGTGGGACATCGGGATCGGTGACAACGCGGTCGGCGACGCGACGCTTCTGGAGCTCGCCCGCATCTTCCACGAGCGCCGCGACGAGCTCCGGCGCTCGCTGAGAATTGCCTGGTGGCCCGCGCACTCGACCGGCGGATACGCGGGATCGGCCTGGTACGCCGACAGATTCGGCCTCGAAATGTCCCGGCACTGCGTGGCGACGGTCAACGTCGATTCGCCGGGGTGCCGGGGCGCCACCGCCTACGACGACGTGGCCTGGATGGCCGAGGCGGGAGAGGTCTGTCGCGGTGCGATCCAGGCGGCGGCCGGGGTGGAGCCCGGACGCCAGAGGCCCCTCCGGGCGGGGGACTACTCCTTCAACGAACTGGGGATCACCTCGTTCTTCATGCAGCTCTCGAACATTCCGAAGGAGGAGCGGGAGCGGTTGGGCTTCTATCCGGTCGGAGGGTGCGGAGGCGACATCGCGTGGCACACCGAGGCGGACAGGCTCGAAATCGCCGACCGCGAGAATCTGGAGCGCGACCTCCGCGTCTACCTGGCCGCGATCGCCCGCTTCCTGAACGACGAGATCGTTCCGCTGGATTTCCGCGAGACGGCGGCCGAACTCGAAGAAGCGCTGGCGGGATACGAGGCGTGCATCAGCAAGATCCTCGGCAAGAAGTTCAACCTGGGCCCGGTTCGCGCCGTGTTCGACGCCATTGTGCGGCTGCTCGGTCCCTTCTACGAGAGCGTCGAGGACGGAAGCCTGGCCCCCGAAGCCGCCAACGAGGCGCTGCTCCGGCTGGGCCGGATTCTGGTGCATGTCGGGTACGCCGAAGGACCGCGCTTCGAGCACGATCCGGCGACGCCGCTCGCTCCGATTCCCAAGCTGGCGAGGGTGCCGGAGCTTGAGGCGATGATGGAGGAGGATCCCGACCGGTTTCGCTTCGTCGTGACCGATGTCCGGCGCCGCATGAACAAGGTGACCGAGGGGCTGGAGGAGGCGTGCCGCATCCTTCAAGGAGCTCTGGAAGCGCGACGGCCGGACTGACCTTCGGCACCTTGTCAGGCGGCCGGAATCGTTCCAGCCTTAATGGCTGCATCGAACCCTGCAACTTCCTACGGAACGGGAACATGAGAAACAGATCGGCGAACGTTGTCCTGGCAGCCCGTGGACAAAATCCCCCCGGCATTCGAACGGCGACGCATCCGCGCTGGCCGCTTCGCTTCACCCGTCCGCGCTGTAAGGTATACATTACACTATGTAATGTCTGCTATACATTTTGCCACTCCAAGGCTGCGCTCTGCGTTGCTCCTCGGGCGAATAGCGCTGCTATTCCCCCTTCGTCGCGCCTTGCCAGCCCGGCGCCTCGCCGCTCTCGGTGCTCGGGCGGCTTTATCCACGGGCTGCTAAAGCCCCCACACCACGAGCAGCTGAACAACGCTCTCGTCGAAGTCAGTGCCCAGCTTGTTGCTCCAGTACTGGTATTCGACGCCCACGTGCAGCCCGTTCGCGGAACCGCCCGCCGCCCGCCCGACGTCCCACCGCAGTTGCGGCTGAGCCAGGATCGAGCCGGGCCTTTCGTCGCCGAACTCGTCGGTGGTGGCGGCGGCGTACTCCGCGTGGCCGGCGACCGCGAACGACTGGCCGGCGAGGCTGAAGGGGAGCAGCCCGTTCACGTCGAAGACGAAACGGTTGGCGAGCTCGGGGGGGCTCCCGCCGTCCCGGCCCCGGCCGGCGTCGATTCCGAGCATCAGGTCGGTGTTGAGGAAGACGAACCCCGGCGGGCTCCACGAGATGCGGACGCCGGGCAGCCACTGGCGGAAGTTGGCGTCGGCTCCCAGCGCCACCCCGGCCAGGAGTCCGAAGTCGGCGACCGGTCCGAAGCCGAGCTCCCTGCCGGTGATCTTCCCAAGGCTGAGGTTCGAGTACCATTCGCCGTAGGCGTCCATCTCGTTGAAGCCGTCGTCGCCGCCGTCGTCGATGAAGTCCACGAAGAAGAAGTTGTCTCCGAGCTTCCACCGGGACGCGTGCTGCACGGTGAGGATAGCCGTGCCGCTCGGCTTCCTGTTCTCGACGAACGGGTCGGCGTGTTTGCCGTACTGGAAGTGGACCTCGGTCTGGGCCCGCGCCGGAGCCGGTCCCAACGCCAGGACCGCGGCTACGCCGCCCCCCGCCACCCACGCCGCGCACGCGCGGCGCGACACGGCTGCTGCTGATCTCATCGGAATCCTCCCTGAAGGGTCTCGAGCTGTGCGGCCTATCCGGCGCCTCCGGGCATGCGTATGCGGTCGACGAGTTCGCGGACGCCCGCCGGCGGTGCCGGGGTGAACTTCGATACGACGAGCGCCACCGCGAAGTTGAGCGCCATCCCGACCGTCCCGATGCCCT
The DNA here is from genome assembly GCA_964602175.1 of uncultured Gemmatimonadaceae bacterium. Lineage (GTDB taxonomy): Bacteria > Gemmatimonadota > Gemmatimonadetes > Longimicrobiales > Gaopeijiaceae > Bin94. Next base: position 3,554 of record CAZRQE010000051.1, read on the forward strand.
CGGGCGATATCCCGAACCACCAGTTCTCGGGCGAGTCCGCAGCCGGATCGACGAAGCGGAAGTGGATGATGTAGGCGGCCGTGAAGGTGATCCCCGACAGCATCCCGGCGATCGCCCCCTCGCGGTTCACGGTGCGCGTGAATGTCCCCAGGATGATCGCGGGGAAGAAGGACGAGGCCGCCAAGCCGAAGGCGAAGGCCACGACCTGGGCCACGAACCCCGGCGGATTGATGCCCAGCATCCCGGCGACGGCCACCGCGAAGGCCGCGCTGATTCGCGCCGCCAGCAGCTCCCCCTTCTCCGAAATCTCCGGCTTGACCGCCCGCTTCAGCAGGTCGTGGCTGATCGCCGACGAGATTACGAGCAGCAGCCCGGCCGCCGTCGACAGCGCGGCCGCGAGCCCGCCCGCCGCCACCAGCCCCGCGACCCAGTTCGGGAGCCGCGATATCTCGGGGTTGGCGAGCACCATGATGTCGCGGTCGATCGTCAGTTCGTTCTCGGCCGCGTCGCCCACGTAGCGGATGTTGCCGTCCCCGTCCTTGTCGTCGAATGTGATGAGCCCGGTGTCCTCCCACTTGCTGAACCACTCGGGCATCTCCGCGTACGGCTGTCCGGCGACGGTGTCCAGCAGGTTGGCGCGCGCGAACACGGCCACCGCGGGGGCGGTCGTGTAGAGGATGGCGATGAAGAGCAGCGCCCACCCCACCGAAATGCGCGCGTCGCGCACCTTCGGCACCGTGTAGAAGCGGATGATCACGTGCGGCAGCCCGGCCGTGCCCACCATGAGCGCCGCCGTGATGAAGAACACGTCGATCATCGACTTGGTGCCGTCGGTGTAGGGCGTGAAGCCCAGCTCCTGGTGCAGGCCATCCAGCTTGTCGAGCAGGAAGACGCCGCTGGCCGGGTCCGCGCCCCCGAAACCGAGCTGCGGAATGAACGTCCCCGACAGCATGATCGCCAGGAAGAACGCCGGTACCATGTAGGCGAAGATGAGCACGCAGTACTGCGCCACCTGCGTGTAGGTGATGCCCTTCATCCCGCCCAGCACCGCGTAGAAGAAGACGATCCCCATGCCGATGACGACGCCGACGGTCACGTCCACCTCGAGGAAGCGGCTGAACACGATGCCCACGCCGCGCATCTGGCCGCTCACGTACGTGAACGAGACGAAGATCGCGCACGCCACCGCCACCACCCGCGCCACCTGCGAGTAGTACCGCTGGCCCACGAACTCCGGCACCGTGTACGCGCCGAACTTGCGCAGATAGGGGGCCAGCAGCATGGCCAGCAGGACGTAGCCTCCCGTCCACCCCATCAGGTAGACCGACCCGTCGTACCCCATGAACGAGATCAGCCCCGCCATCGAGATGAACGACGCCGCCGACATCCAGTCGGCTGCCGTGGCCATGCCGTTGGCGAGCGGCGACACCCCCGTGCCGGCCACATAGAAGTCCCTGGTGGAGCCGGCCCGGGACCAGATCGCCACCCCGATATAGAGGGCGAACGAAACCCCCACCATGATGAAGGTCCAGAGGCGGACGTCCATCGGCTAGCCCCGGCGCCTCATCCGGCCGGCCTCATTCCTCGGCCACCCCGAACTCCCTGTCCAGCCGGTTCATCAGGCGTGCGTACACGAAGATCAGCACCACGAAGACGTAGATCGACCCCTGCTGCGCGAACCAGAAGCCGAGCTTGAAGCCCGTGCCGGGGATCCGGATCGCGTTGAGCGCCTCTGCGAAGACGATCGCGCAGCCGTAGGACACCACGAACCAGATCGACAGCAGGATCCCCAGATAGCGGAGGTTGCGCGACCAGTAGGCGTTGGCGTCGGGCATGGGGAAGGGCCTGGGGGAGGGGTAAGAGGTCGACGTGTTCGATGCGGCCACAACTTGGGCAGGCAAGCGGCCGTTCGCCAGCCCTGCCACGAAGGTGGTCTGCTATATTGCCCAATCGGTTTTGCGTCCGAACGGAGTGGACATGCGCCAGCACAATCGAGACGTCCGGGTGGGCCACTCCTGGCGCCCCGTCGCAGATCTGCCAGACGATTGGCAACTCCTGGCCGATGCCGGTCTCCGGAGACTGGCGGACGAGTGGTTCCAGCACCGTAGGGAGCCTCACGAAGAGGGAGCCATCACCGAATTCAGCGAGCGTCTGAAGCGTGAATGGGCGATCGAGACGGGGCTCATCGAAAGGGTCTACACCCTGACCCGAGGCATTACGGAAGTCCTGATCGAACACGGCCTGCGCGAGGAACTCATCCCCTCGTCAGCGACCGACCGGGATCCGGGGCTGGTCTACGACATGATGCAGGACCACGCGGCCGCCGTGAACGGACTGTTCGACTTCGTGAAACAGCAGCGCCAGCTATCGACCAGCCACGTCAAGGAACTCCACTCGGTGCTTCTGGCCCACCAGGGGACTGCAAGCGCCCGGGACATCTTCGGGCGTCGGGTGGAGATGCCGTTGACCAGAGGCGAGTACAAGCGGCGGCCGAACAACCCTGTGCGGCCGGACGGCCGGGTCCATGAGTACTGTCCACCGGAGCAGGTGGGGTCGGAAATGGACCGGCTGCTCGCAATGCACCTGGAGCACGCGGACCGGGGAGTGCCGCCCGAGGTCGAGGCGGCATGGCTTCATCACCGCTTCACGCAAATCCACCCCTTTCAGGACGGAAACGGCCGAGTCGCCCGTTCGCTGGCAACCCTGGTGATGATTCGTGCCGGATGGTTCCCGCTCGTTGTGACGGATGCCGGGCGGGCCGACTACATCGATGCCCTGGAGCTGGCGGACGCCGGAGAGCTCGGACCGCTCGTGCGCCTGTTTGCCGGCATTCAGCGGCGAGCGTTCGAGCGTGCGATCAAGATCGCCCATGACGCGGCGGCCGGGTGAGCGTCAGCCATCTCGCGACCCGACGCCTCTGCTTATCTGTGACCAGCCCCCTACATCAGCCCCGAAATCACCCCGTCTTCGTCGATCGTCATGTTCAATGCGGCCGGTCTTGCCGCGAGCCCCGGCATCGTCATGATCGACCCCGTCTTCACGACCACGAACCCCGCGCCCGCGGACGGCGTGACCTCCCGAACCGCGATCCGGAAGCCGCGCGGCCGCCCCAGGAGCGCCGGGTCGTCCGAGAAGGAGTGCTGCGTCTTGGCGATGCAGACGGGGGCGTCGGCCAGCCCGAAAGACTCGAGACGCTCCAGTTCCGCGGTCACCCCGGGTTGGAAGTCCACCCCCGCCGCGCCGTAGATTTCGGTCGCAACCGTCTCGATCTTCTCCTTGAGCGGCATCGCGTCCGGGTAGAGGGGCCGGAAGTCGGCGTCCCCGCTGTTGGCGATCTCCCAGACCGCGTCGGCGAGGTCCACGCAGCCGGCACCGCCGCCGCCGTGCGGATCGGCCTCCACCGCGGCGATCCCACGCGCCGCGCAGCCGTCCAGCACGGTCGCGATCTCGGCGGGCGTGTCGCTCGCGAACCGGTTCAGCGCGACCACCGCCGGGACCCCGAACCTGGCCACGTTCTCGACATGGCCGTACAGGTTCTCCATGCCGCGCCGGAGCGCGTCCACGTTCTCGGTCGCCAGGCTGTCTTTGGATGCTCCCCCATTCATCTTGAGCGCGCGGATCGTGGCCACGATCGCGACGGCATCGGGGCTGAGCCCGCCCAGCCGACACTTGATGTCAAAAAACTTTTCGGCCCCCAGGTCGGCCCCGAAGCCGGCTTCCGTGACGACGATGTCGCCGAGCTTGAGCCCCGCGCGGGTGGCGATCAGCGAGTTGCAGCCGTGCGCGATGTTGGCGAACGGCCCCCCGTGGACGAACGCAGGCGTGCCCCCCAGCGTCTGCACGAGGTTCGGGTGCAGCGCGTCGCGCATGAGGATGGTCATCGCCTTGTGGGCGCCGATGTCGCGGCAGCGCACCGGCTCGCGGCTCCGCGTGTAGCCGATGATGATGTTGCCCAGACGACGCTCCAGGTCGGCCAGATCGCGCGCCAGGCAGAAGATCGCCATGACCTCGGAGGCGGCCGTGATCATGAACCCGTCCTCGCGGGGGATCCCGCCGAAGGGCCCGCCCAGGCCCACGATCACGTTGCGCAGCGCGCGGTCGTTCATGTCGACGGCGCGCCCCCAGGTGATGCGGCGGTGGTCCAGCCCCGTGCTGTTGGGCCGGAAGAGGTGGTTGTCGAGCATCGCCGAGAGCAGCGAGTGCGCCGACGTGATCGCGTGGAAGTCGCCGGTGAAGTGGAGGTTGATGTCCTCCATGGGGACCACCTGCGAGTAGCCTCCGCCCGCAGCCCCGCCCTTGATCCCGAAGACGGGGCCCAGCGAGGCCTCGCGAATGCAGAGCACGGGGTTGCGCTCCCGCAGGTTGAGCGCGTCGGCGAGTCCCACCGAGACCGTGGACTTGCCCTCGCCCGCGGCGGTCGGGCTGCACCCGGTGACCAGCACCAGCCTGGCCCCGCGGTCGGGCCGCGCCTGCACCACGTCCAGGGGGACCTTGGCCTTGTCGTGGCCGTATTGCAGAATCTCGTCCGGACCGAGCCCAACGCCGGCGGCGATCTCGGCGATCGGCTTCATCTGGTGAGCTTGCGCGATTTCGATGTCGGAAAGCATGGTAGTTATCGGAGAAAGAGTGGGGGCGTGCGGTCGGACTCGGGTGACGCCGGGACGCGAAAAAACGGCGACCGAAGTCTGGCGCGGATGTGAAGTGCGAGCAAGGGGGATGCACAATGTGGGGAGCGATCATCGGGGATGTCGTCGGATCCGTCTACGAATGGGACAGGATCAAGACCAAGACGTTCGACCTGTTCCACTCGGACGGTCATTTCACGGACGACTCGGTCTGCACGGCCGCAATCGCCGACATCCTCCTGCACGACCGCAGGGCTCCCGAGACTCTCCAGAAATGGTGCCGGAGGCATCCCGCGTCCTACGGCAGCTGGTTCGTCGACTGGATGTGGTCCGATCACCCCAAGCCCTACGGGAGCTTCGGCAACGGAGCCGCGATGCGCATTTCGCCGGCCGCGTTTCTGCACTACGAGGACCTCGGCGCCGCGCTTGCGGCCTCCGACCGGCTCACGGGGATCACGCACAATCACCCGGAGGGGCTCAAGGGTGCGCGGGCGACCGTGCACGCGACCTGGCTGGCGCTCGAGGGCGAAGAGGCGCACGTCATCCGGAGGACCATCGCCGCCCGCTACCGCTACAACCTCGTGCGGTCGGTCGACGACATACGGACCTTCTACCGATTCGACGAGACCTGCCAGAACACCGTCCCGGAGGCGATCACGTGCGCGCTCGAGTCGACGTGCTTCGAGGACGCGATTCGCAACGCGATATCGCTGGGCGGCGACTCCGACACGCTCGCCGCCATCGCCGGTCCGATCGCGGAAGGGCTCCACGGCATTCCGGAAGGCATACAGCGGGTGGTCGAAGAGCGCTTTCTGGCCAAGGCGCCCGACATCGTCGAAGTGATCCGCGAGATGTACGACGAGGTCGAGAAGCGCCGCGCCAGGCAGCGGAAGCTCCGCCAAAACAAGGCTACAAGGCCGCGAACCCGGTTTCCGGCCCGGCCTGGCTGAGCGCCGGCGGCGGCCCCACGGGCTTCAACGCCACCGGACACGCCTTCAGCGCAGCCGTCTGCGTCACCGGATCGTAGCCGCCCCCGGTCAGCACGTTCACCGGCACGTCCTCGAAGGCGAACGACGCGAAAACCGTCCCCTTCGGCGACTTGCCGGTCGCGCGCACCTTCACGTAGACGCAGCCCCGGGGATTGCTCATCTCGGCGTAGCCGCCGTCCTCCAGCCCCAGCCGCACGATGTCGTCCGGGTGCACCTCCAGCGTCTCCTCCGACAGCAGGTAGTCGATCCCGTCCGAACGCCCGGTCTGCGTGCGCGTGTGGTACTGGGGCAGCCGCCGGCCGGTCGTGAGCCACATCGGGTACTCGTCCGAAAGCGTCTCCTCGGGGTCGCGGTACTCCAGCATCTTGAAGATCCCGCGCCCGTTTTCGAAGCGTTCCTCGTGCAGGCGGGGCGTCCCGGGGTGATCGGGCGTCGGCACGGGCCACTGGTACTCGCCGCGGTCGATCCGGTCCCAGTCGAGGCCGTTGTAGAGGGGTGAGAGGGCGCAGAGCTCGTTGAAGACCTCCCTGGCGGACCCGAAATCGAAGCCTTGCCAGCCCATTCGCCGAGCGAGCTGTGAGAGGATCCACCAGTCGGGCTTCGCTTCGCCTGGCGGCGGCACCGCTGCGCGCAACCGCTGCACGCGGCGCTCGGTGTTGGTGCAGACGCCGTCGGTCTCGGCCCAGGCCGTGGCCGGGAACACCACATCGGCCACCTTCGCCGTGTCGGTCATGAAGATGTCGATCACGACCAGGCAGTCGAGGCTCTTGAGCGCGTGCTCGCAGTGGTGGCGGTCCGGGTCGGTGACGAGCGTGTTCTCGCCGTCGATGATCATCGCGTGGATGCCGTCGCCGCACAGGTCCAGCGCCGTGACCTTGGTCATGCCGGTCTCCAGGTCGACCTTGCGTCCGTACGCCTTGTGGAACTTCTCCTGGTGGGCGGGATCGGTGACGGTCTGGAAGCCGGGATAGTTGTTCGGCAGCGCGCCCGCATCGCCGGCGCCCTGGATGTTGTTCTGCCCGCGCATGGGGTTCACGCCGGTGCCCTCGCGGCCCAGGTTGCCGGTCATCAGGGCCAGGTTGCAGAGGCTCTGCACGTTGTCGACGCCGCAGATGTGCTCGGTGACCCCGACCGTGTAGTAGATCGCGCCCCGGTCGGCCCCGCCGTAGAGCAGCGCAGCCTTCTCGATGTCTTCGGGCTCGCACTCGCAGATCTCGGCCGCCCACTCCGGCGTGTACTGCGCGACGTGCTCCATGAAGTCCTCGCCGTGGGCGGTGCGCTCGTCGATGAAGGCCTGGTCCATCAGCCCCTCGCGGGCGATCACATGGGCCATCGCCAGCAGCAGGGACACATCGGAACCCACGCGCAGCGGCAGGTGGACATCGGCGATCTCGGCCAGCCCGATCCGCCTCGGATCCGCCACGATCATCTTCGCGCCGCGCGCGAGCGCCCTCTTGAGCCGCGTGGCCGCGACCGGATGGCACTCGGTCATGTTGGTGCCGATGCAGAAGATCACATCGGGCTTGTCCATGTCGGCGAGAGGGTTCGACATCGCCCCTCTTCCGATTGTTGCCGCCAGACCGGCGACTGTGGGGGCGTGTCAGGCACGGCTGCAGTTGTCGATGTGATTCGTCCCCAGTCCCGCCCGGATGAAGCGCTGCATCATGTAGGCGGCTTCGTGGGGCGCGCGTCCGGAGGCGATCCCGTACACGGCGCGGCGCCCGTGGTCCTTCACGACCTTGCGCAGCTTGCCGGCTGCGAAGTCCAGCGCCTCGTCCCACGACGCGGGGCGCAGCTTGTCCGTTTCGCCGTCGCGCACGAAGGGGGTGGCGAGGCGGTCGGGGTGGTGCACGAAGTCGAAGGCGAACTGGCCCTTTACGCAGAGCGCGCCCTCGTTGGCCGGGCCGTCCATCGCCGGCAGCACGCCGACGATCTTCTCCCCGCGCGTCATCACGTCTACCGAGCAGCCGACGCCGCAGTAGGGACAGATCGTGCGCGTGGTCTCGGTCTCGCCCGGAACGTCCTTGTGGGCGAGCGCCTTCAGGTCTCCCAGCGCACCCGTGGGACAGGTCTGGATGCACTGCCCACAGAAGGTGCACGCCGAATCCTTCAGAAGGCCGCCGAACTCGGTGGTGATCTGGGTGTGAAAGCCCCGATTCATCACACTGATCGCGTAGTCGCCCTCCTGCTCCGCGCAGACGCGCACGCAGCGGTAGCACGAGATGCAGTTCTCGTAGTCGCGCTTGATGAAGGGGTTGTCGTCGTCGGGACGGCTCGTGCCGGACGTGGCGCCCGCGAAACGACCCGTCCGCGCGTCGTAGCGGTCGAGCAGGTCGGCCATCTCCTGCGATGCATAGCCGTGCATGGGGTCGACATCGGTGTCGCGGTTCTCCGACGCGACCATCTCCATGAGGATGCGCCGCTGCACTTCGATGCTCGCGGTCCGCGTGCGCACGACCATGCCGGGCTCGGCCTGCATCGTGCACGACGCCACCGGGTTGCGCGCGCCTTCCAGCTCGACGACGCACAGCCGGCAGCCGCCGAAGGGCTCGAGCCGGGGGTCGTAGCAGAGCGTCGGGATGTCCCTGCCGTGGCGCTCGGCCACTTCGTACAGCGTCTCGCCCCGAGTGAAGGCAACCTTCTCCCCGTCAAGGGTCAGGGTCAGCCCTGCGCCGTTGTGCCTCATCGTGTCACCCCTTCCCTGGGCGCGCGCTCACGGCGGTACCCGGCGGGCCCCCCACATGCGCGCGGATCCGGTCCGGGAAATAACGGATCAGGCTCTCCGTAAGCAAGGGCGCGGCCTGTCCGAGTCCGCACGCGCTCGTCTTCTTCATGACATCGTTCAGGTCGCTCACCTCGTCAACCCAGGCCTCGACGGTCCGGGGGCCGCTGCCCTCCAGCCGTTCCACCAGACGCTGGCAGCCGATCCGGCACGGGAAACACTTCCCGCACGACTCCTCGGCGAAAAACTCCATCGATTCGCGGGTGACCCGGATCATGTCGCGGGAGTCGTCGAACACCATGATCCCGCCCGCGCCCAGGAAGCTGCCCTTCGACCGGATGGAGGGCTCGTCGAGCGTGACGTCCATGTCCGGCCCGGCGAGGAACCCTCCCGACAGACCCGCCATGGTGACGGCCTGGAAGGAGCGTCCCGGCGGCGCACCTCCCGCCCAGTCGTGGAGCAGCTCCATGAGCGGCAGCCCTATGGGAACCTCGTAGTTCCCCGGCCGCGCCACGTCGCCCGACAGACTGATCACCTTGGTGCCCGCGTGATCGCCGAGTCCCAGATCCCGGTACCACTCCGCGCCGCGCACCAGAATGGGCGGGACGGAGGCCAGCGTCTCCACGTTGTTCACAACAGTGGGAAGGTTCTCGTAGCCGTGCGTGACGGGGAAGGGGGGGCGGTTTCTGGGGAAGGGATGCTTGCCCTCGAGCGAATTGAGCAGGGAGGTCTCCTCGCCGCAGATGTATGCGCCGGCCCCGCGCCGCACCATCAGGTCGAATGAGAAGCCGGTGCCCAGGATGCCGTCGCCGACCAGGCCGGCCGCCGCCGCTTCCGCGATCGCGCCTTCCAGGATGTCGAGCGTCTCCGGGTACTCGTAGCGCAGGTAGATGAAGCCGCGCTCGGCGCCCGTCGCGTAGGCCGCGATGGCCATCCCCTCGATCAGCGCGTGGGGGTCGTGATCCATGAGCAGGCGGTCCTTGAAGCAGCCGGGCTCTCCCTCGTCCGCGTTGCAGACGATCGTCCTGGGAGTGCCGGTGGCTTCGGCGACCGCGCGCCATTTCCGGCCGGTCGGGAAGCAGGCGCCGCCCCTGCCCGCCAGCCCGCTCCGGTCCACGATCCCGATCACCTCATCGGGAGTCCTGCCGGTGACCGCGGCCGTCAGCGCCTCGTATCCTCCCTGCGCCCGGTATCCCACCAGGGTTGCGCGCCCGGGTTCGCGGATCCCCGCGAACACGCATTCCTCGATGCCCGCGGGCGCGGGGGCCGGCAACGGCGACGGCCCGGTCACGAGGCTGCCCGCGGTCTTCCCCGTCAACACCGTTCGGCCGTGAATCACGGGCACCGGCTGGTCGCACCTGCCCGGGCAGGGCATCGTGTGCGGGTCGTGCCCGGCGGCCCGCAGGCTGGCGATCAGGACATCGGAGCCCCGCATGCTGCAGACCGGTCCGTTGCATACTCTGGGCCGTTCGGCTCCGCCCTCGTCGCGGGAAAAGTGGTGGTAGAAGGTGACGGTCCCGAAGAGGTCGGCCAGCGGGATGCGCAGCCCCTTCGATACCGACCGCAATGCCGGCTCCGACAGGTATCCGTCGCGCGCGTGAAAGGCGTGGAGCAGCGGCAGCAGGGGTGCCGGTTCGTCCTTCCAGCGCGCAATGAGGGCTTCGTCGGTCGGGTTCGGCATCCGGGCCACGCTGTGTTGCGGGGAGGTAGGTGGGTGGGGTCCGTTGGCGGACGCGTTCGGGTGACTCTTCGCGGAATTCCCGCGCGCCCTACATAATAGTTGGAGGAAACATTTGGCGACAACGGAAGGAAGGGGAACACCAATGAACCAGCGCCGTGCGGGCGTGGGTGGTCCGAGCGGTCTCCGCCGCAAGGCCGCCCGGGTGCGCGTGGGACGCATGCGCGGTGGCCGGTTCTCGACGCGCGGCGACAGCGTGGCCGTGGAGGAGCCGATGGAGGTCCGGTTGGAGGTGCCGGGCGACGACGGTATCCGCGAACACCCGATTTCGGTGACGATGAGGACACCGGGGGACGACTTCGAACTCGCGGCCGGCTTTCTCTTTACCGAAGGCGTCGTCATCGACCCGGCGGCGGTGGCAGATGTCCGGTACTGCCGAAACGTCGACCCGCAGGAGTACAACGTCGTGACGGCTTCCGTGCGGGACCCTGCCGCCTTCGACGCCGGCAGCCTGACGCGCAATTTCTACGTCACCTCTTCGTGCGGCGTGTGCGGGAAGGCATCGCTCGAGGCCGTCGAAGTCATGGGGTGCCGGCCGGTTGCCGAGGGCACCTTCACCATCTCCGAAGACGATGTCCGCGCGCTGCCGGACAGGCTGCGAACGCAGCAGAGGACCTTCGAGCGCACGGGCGGCCTGCACGCGGCCGGACTCTTCGACGCCGACGGCCGGATCACGGTGGTCCGCGAGGATGTCGGCCGCCACAACGCCGTGGACAAGGTGGTCGGCACCCTCGTGCTGTCGCGCGCGCTCCCCGGGTCGGGGTCGGGCCTGATCGTGTCGGGCCGTTCGTCGTTCGAGATCCTCCAGAAGGCTGCCATGGCGGGCTTTCCCGTCGTGGTTGCCGTGGGGGCGCCGTCGAGCCTCGCCGTCACCTTCGCCCGACGCTTCAACATGACCCTCGTGGGATTCGCGAACCGGGACGGGTACAACGTCTACTCCGGCGGCGACCGGATCGTGCGGGGCGACGGAGCGGGGGAGTGAGCGTGGGCGCACGTCGCGACGGAGCGGGGGAGTGAGCGCTCGCACCGGTGGCGATGGACGGCCGCTGCTGGGCGTCGTTCTGGCCGGTGGAAAGAGCCGCCGCTTCGGATCGCCCAAGGCGCTGGCCACGTTGCATGCGAAGCCTTTGTGGCGGGTGGCGGTGGAGAGGCTGGGAGCGGTGTGCGACCGGGTGGAGGTGTCGGCCAACGACCCACGGGTGGCCGGCGCGGTGCGCTCGACGGCGGCGGTGTTCGCGGACCGTGTGGCGAACGCGGGCCCCCTCGGGGGCCTCCACGCGGCCTCGAGGCGCGCGGTTGAACTGGGCAGCGGGGGGATCATGGTGTTGGCGGTCGACACGCCGTGGGTGCCCCGGGAAGCGCTCATCCGCCTTGCCGGGCAATGGCGGTCGCACGGCAGGGCGTGCGTGGCCGCGACCGGTCCGCCCTGGGGCTTCGAACCGTTGACCGCGATCTATCCCGTCTCTTCGCTGGAACGTCTGGAGGACGCATTGCGGAGCGGCCATCGCCAGGCCGGGTCGTTCGCGGAGTCGCTGAGCCCCGAGGTGGTGGACACGGGCGTGGCTTCCGCCCGCTTCCGCAGCGTCAACCGGCCGGAGGACCTTCCGCCTCCCGCATTCTCGATCGTCGGCAACAAGAACTCCGGCAAGACCACGCTGACGGTCGCGGTGATCGCCGAACTGGCGCGCCGCGGACGCAGGGTGATGTCCGTCAAGCACGGACACCACTTCCGGGTGGACACGCCCGGTACGGACTCGTGGCGCCACCGGCACGAGGGCGGCGCGGAACGCATCCTGCTCGCCGGCCCGGACGAATTCGCCGTGATGGGGGACTGGGAGAGCGGTTCCGAGCCACCTCTCGACCTCCTGCTGTCCCGGCACCTGGCGGACGCCGAGATCGTGGTCGTGGAAGGATACCGCCACGAGGAGCTGCCCAAGGTGGAGATCTTCCGCTCGGAAGCACAGCCCGAGCCGGCCCTGGGTCCGGAAGCTGCCCGCGAATGGGGCATCCTCGCCGTGGTCACGGACCGCGACGACCTGCGGTGGTCCGCGCCGGTGCTGGATCCGGATGCCGCCGACACGGCGGCGCGCGTAGCCGACGCAGCGGAAAGGGCACTGCTTTGACCACGCCTTCGCCCGGGCGCCTCGCCTCCCTGGACGCCTTCCGGGGCCTCGCGGTCGCGGGAATGATCCTCGTCAACAACCCGGGGAGCTGGTCGCACGTCTACGGCCCCCTCAGGCACGCTCCCTGGCACGGCGCCACGCCGACCGACCTCGTCTTCCCCTTCTTCCTCTTCGCCGTCGGCGTGTCGCTGTCCTTCTCCTTCGCCGCGCGGGCCGCCAGGGGAGACTCGCGGCGCGATCTCTGGACGCACGTCGCGCGGCGCGCCCTCATCATCTACGGGCTCGGCCTCTTCATGGCGGCCTTTCCCGGCTTCGACCTCTCCACCGTGCGGCTCGTCGGGGTGCTCGCGCGCATCGCCCTGGTCTACCTGGTCGCGGGCACCCTGGTCCTGTGCCTGTCCCGGCGGGCCGTGTGCGCCGTCACGCTGGCGCTGCTGTTCGGCTACTGGGCCCTCATGTCGTGGGTCCCGGTCCCCGATTTCGGACCGGGAGACCTGTCGGCCGAAGGCAACCTCGCGGCGCACCTCGACCGCATGATTCTCGGCGTGCACATGTGGAGCGGCGGCGGAGGCGTGTACGATCCCGAAGGCCTGCTCAGTACGCTCCCGGCCGTGTCGACGACGCTGTCGGGGCTCTTCACGGGGGACCACCTGCGCACCAGGCGGGCCCTGGGGGACAATGGCCCCGGACCCGTGCGCCGCCTTGCCGCGACCGGCGTTGCGCTCGTGCTGGCCGGATACGCCTGGGACATCCTGTTTCCGATCAACAAGCCGTTGTGGACCAGCTCGTACGTGGTGTTCACGACCGGGTGGGCCCTCGTGGCGCTCGCCTCCCTATACTGGCTGATCGACGTGCGGGGCTGGCGCGCCTGGGCCAGGCCTTTCCTGGTGTACGGGATGAACGCGATCACCGTATTCGTCGCGTCGGGGCTCGTGGCCAAGGTGCTGGTGCTGTGGAGGGTGCCGGCGGGGTCGGACGGCGCAACCACGTCGCTCTACAACCGGATCTACGAGGCCGGTTTCGCTTCCTGGGCCGGTCCGCTCAACGGGTCCCTGGCGTTCGCGTTCGCGACGGTGTTTTTCTGGCTCGCGATTCTGTGGGTGATGTACGCGCGCAGGGTCTTCGTCAAGGTGTAGCAGCCCGAGGACACAGAATCCCCCCGGGATTCGAAGGGCCATGCGCCTCGCCGCGTGCCCGGCTAGGGCTGCTCCTCACCCGGCTCGGTGCCGGACGGAAGCGCCGTCTCGCTGTCCGGGCCGCGCAACTGGGCGTCGAACTCGGACGCGTGCACGAGACGGTTGAGCGATCCCTGCAACTCGTCGAGCTGCGCTTCCAGTAGACCGAGCCGCCGCTCGACGATCTTGATGGACTCCTGGGTCCCCTGTCCCTCGAAGTAGCGTCCGAGTGCCTCGACGATGGGCTTGAGCGCATATCGCGCGGTCAACCCGATCACGGGGACCAGCACCACCGAGACCCCCATGATGACCGAGACGAGCGCTACGAAGTCGATGGGAAGTACATTCATGGTGGCTCCTTTTGGCCGGTAAAACTTTCGCGGTGCTCCGAGCGTAGGTCCCGCCATGAGGTTCCGGTCGTGGTGGCCGGGCCGTGCGCGGTACCCCAACAAGGATACTGGGAATGAATACGTGGAAAGTCACACCCGGGTTCAGCCCGGCAAGGTATGCCGTGCCGGCGATTCTGCTTGTCGCAGGGTTCGCTCCGGCTCCCGGATCGCTCGCCCAGGAGACCTACCGGGTGGACGGCGGCAGCGTTGCGATCTACAACCTCGCGGGCGAGGTCGAGGTCGTCCGGGGGCGGGGGAGCCAGGTGGAAGTCGACATCAGCCGCGGGGGAGCGGACCGGGCGCGTCTGCAGGTGGAAGTCGGACGGGTTGGAGACTCCGAGGCCCTGCGCGTCATCTACCCGGATGACCGCGTCGTCTACGAGCGGATGGGACGCTCCGGTACCACCATCCGCGTACGGGACGACGGGACCTTCTTTCGGAACCGGTCGTTCGGCGGCCTCCGGGACGGTGACGAAGTTCGGATTTCGGGACGCGGCCGGGGACTGGAGGCGCACGCGGACATGATCGTGCGCGTACCCGCCGGCGTCAGCGTGGCGGTCTTCCTCGCTGCCGGGTCGGGACACGCCGAGGGATTGGCATCGGATCTGGTCTTCCGCACCGCTTCCGGTGCAGTCGAGGTGGCTGGCATCGTGGGGGACGTCGATGTCGACACGGGATCCGGCTCGGTGGCGATCGCCGATGTGGAAGGGGAAGTCACGGCGGACACGGGCTCGGGTTCGATCGGCCTGGAGGACATCCGTGGAGACCTGCTGTCGGCCGACACGGGTTCGGGCAGCGTGAGCGGGCGCAATGTCTCGGTCGCCGAATTGCATGTGGACACGGGTTCCGGCGGCATCCGGATCGAGGAACTCAGTGCCGCCGATGTCGAGTGCGACACCGGCAGCGGCTCCGTGTACCTCGGCATGCTCTCGGACGTGGACAGGCTGGTCGTGGACACGGGTTCCGGCAGCGTCTCGCTGGAGGTGCCGCGCGACTTCGGGGCCGCACTGGAGCTGGATACGGGCAGCGGCGGCATCAGCGTCGATGTGCCCGACCGCGTGGTGGAGACCTCCAGGCGGCACCATTTCCGGGGCTCCGTGGGTGACGGCGAAGGAACCGTCATAATCGACACGGGGTCCGGCGGCGTGACCATCCGCCGCGGCTGATTGCGCGCGCGATCCTCGACGGTCCCTGCGGTACCCGGGGCCGCTGGCGCGACGCCGGTGGCAATCATGGGATCTTTTTGCGCCGTCGCGTTGTAAAACTCATGTTGACCTTGACCGAAATGGATTCGTACATTACTCAATCTTCCAACTGAATCTGCGACGCCCTGGCGACGGCGCGGCGGTGACCGTACTGTGTGCGGCTGTCCGGCCCGTGCGGTTGCCGGTGCGTCGAGTCGTACGGAGAGTCCCAGGGACTGACCATCGAGAAGAGAGGAAACATGAGTAGTTGGCTACGGATCGGGATTGTCGCGACGGGCGCGCTCGTCCTGTTCTTAGGACCCCTGCTGCCGGCGCCGGCGAGTGCCCAGGTGTCCGAGCGCTTCAGGGTGATGGTGACCAACCTGATGCCGCTCAACGACGCCAATGACGACTTCGGCAAGGACCTGGCCAAGGAGTTGCGCGACCTGATCAACCAGTTCGGCACCCATCAGCCGATCGACGAGAAGGAGATCAGGGACGCGGCCGACAGGTTCGACCTCGACATGGAGGACCTGGACTGCGTCCGGTCGCAGCAGCTTGCCGGGCAGATCAACGCGAACGTGGTGTTCTGCGGCACCTATACAGAGGACAAGGACGCCGACACCTTCTCGCTCCAGGGGATCCAGTTCGCCGCGCCCGGCGGTCCTTCCTTCATGATCGAGGACAAGACCTGGCACAAGGACGACCACGAAGTCGCGGCCCAGGAGATCGCCGGCGCGTTCGAGACCTACATCGACCAGCTCCGCGCGGCCCAGTTCTGCGGCGACTACTACCAGTC
>CAZRQE010000052.1:0-19654 GCA_964602175.1 uncultured Gemmatimonadaceae bacterium
ATGACGTAACGTCAGGGTTAGCGGAAAAGAAATTCGCACGCCCACGGCCACCGCGCTCCCGCCCCCTCGGGGCCCCCACGGCCACCGCGCTCCCGCCGCCAGCTTGACGCCGGGCCTGCCGTCGATCACGTTGCGCCATGCGCCGCACCGTTGCCTTGCTCGGATTACTGGCCCTGTCGTGGTCCCAGTTCGTCGCTCTTCATTGCGACATGGGGACCGGTCCGTCAGAGTCCCATGCCGACGTGCCGGCGGCAACACAGGCTCAGCACGGAATGGCTGCCGGCGAATCGTCGGCGCACCATGATGATCACCGGCAACACAACAAGCCCGGCGACTGCCTGATGATCATGGCTTGCGGTCTTGTCTCGGTCCGGCCGGTTCAGTCGGCCGCCATGATTCGCTTCCCCGCCATCTTCGTCCGGACGGGGTTCTTCCCGGAGGCCTTCCCGGTCGCCGCCGAGCTCGCGGTCGAAACACCCCCGCCTCGCCTCACGGCCTGATCGGCCACGCCCCTCTCCCGGGGGCACTGAGATTCATCCATGGCGAGGCAACCATGTTCATTCTGCGAACTTTGGCGTTCGCGTCGGCGACCGCCCTGATTACCGGCGTCACCGCGGGGAGCGGTGTCGCACAGACGCCCTTCTACGCGACCAATGGCGATGCCACGCTGGCTGCACTCCTCACGGAAGCGCTGGAGGGCAACCCCCGCGTGCGTGGCGCTTTTCTGGAGCACCAGGCCGCGCGGTCACGCGTCTCTCAGGCCTCGGCGCTGCCGGATCCCGCGCTGTCGCTTACCCGGCACGTTCGCGGACCCCAGACCCGGGTCGGTCCGCAGGCATCCGGCATTTCGCTCAGCCAGGCGTTTCCCTGGTTCGGCACGCGGTCGGACCTCAGGGACATCGCGGTGGCCGAGTCGGGCATCCGCGGCCAGTCGTACCACGAGCGGAGAGCGGAGGTTGTCCACGAGGTCAAGCTGGCCTACTACGACATCGCCTACCTCGACAGGGCGCTGAGCATTACGGAGGAGGAGGAAAGGCTCCTCGTCCACTACGAATCACTGGCCCAGGCGCGCTACTCGCAGGGCTTCGGCCACCAGCAGGAAGTGGTCAAGTTGCAGGCCGAGGTCACGCGGGTCCTGAATCGGCGCCAGACCCTCCTGCGCGAGCGAGCCGACTTCGCGGCCGCCCTGAACGTGCTGGCCGACCGTCCGGTCCGCGCCCC
Source organism: uncultured Gemmatimonadaceae bacterium (assembly GCA_964602175.1). Lineage (GTDB taxonomy): Bacteria > Gemmatimonadota > Gemmatimonadetes > Longimicrobiales > Gaopeijiaceae > Bin94. The sequence goes on from CAZRQE010000052.1 coordinate 1,222, forward strand.
GGTTTCGCCGGTCGCAATCCACGAGTTCCCGGACGCGCGCGTCGACGACGAGCTTCTCCAGGCGACCGGGATCCGGGAGCGGGCCGAGGTCGCGTCGGCACGGCTGCGGATCGAGAGCGGGGAGCACGCGGTGCGGCTGGCGCAGCGCCGAGCCCGGCCCGGATTCACCCTCGGCGTCGCCTGGGGGAACGTCCTCGGCCGCCGTGACGAAGCAGGACTCGTCAGTCCGCCGGGAGACAACGGACAGGACCAGTTCAGCCTGACTCTCGGGGCCAGTATCCCCGTCTTCAGGTCCAGCTACGACGCCACGGTGCGCGAGGCTGCCGCGCGGTTGTCGGCTGCCGAGGAGGCCTACCGCGACGAGGTCAACGGAGTCGCGTTCGCGGTCCGGTCGACGGCGACCCGACTTGCCGCAATCGAACGTCAACTGGCCCTCTTCGAGCGGGCCTTGCTTCCGCAGGCGGAACAGGCACTCCGCGCGACCGAAGAGGCGTATTCGGGGGGGGTGGCCGGAGTGCTCGAGCTGCTGGACAGCGAGGAGATGCTGCTGGACGTCCGCCTCGGGCTCGCTCGGCTGCGGGCGGACTACATGAAGGCGCTGGCGGACATGGAGCGCGCGACAGGCGCGCCTTTTCCGGAGGAAGGATCATGAGAATACAGGGGATCGTATTGATCGCCGCCGGCCTGGTCGTCGGCGCGGGCGGTACCGCGCTGTTGATGCGGAGCCAGACGGAAACGGCCGATGCGGGTGACGGGCGCAGGATCCTCTACTGGCGGGCTCCGATGGACCCGAACTACATCTCCGACCAGCCCGGCAAGTCGCCTATGGGAATGGACCTCGTACCGGTCTACGAAGACGAGGCGCCCGGTGAAGACGGCATGGGCGGCATGGCCGGGATGGCTGGCGAGGGCACGATGACGGGCGACCCGCAGGCCGCACCGGCCGGCGGCATCCGCGTGAGCCGCGCCTTCCTGCAGAATTTCGCGGTGCGCACCGCCGAGGTCCGTCGCGGGACGCTTCCGGTCTCGATCCGTACCGTCGGCATCCTCGCGCACAACGAGGAGCGGGTCGTCTCGGTGCAGACGAAGTACGAGGGCTGGATCGAGCGGGCCCGAGTGAACAACGTCGGCGAGACGGTCACGAGCGGCGATGTCCTCTTCGAGATCTACAGCCCCGAGCTGGTCACAACGCAGCGCGACTTCCTGGGCGCCATGCAGTACGTCAGGCGCTTGCGGGAGAGCGGCGCGTATGCGGAAGCGGTCGACCGCGCGCAGTCCCTGCTGGAGGCCGCGCGGGAGCGGCTGCTGTACTGGGACATGACCGAGGAACAGGTCGACGCGCTCGCGGAGTCGCAGACGGTCGACCGCACGGTGCGCGTTTTCGCTCCCGCTTCAGGGTTCATCGTGGAAAAGATGGGCGACTCGATGGAGGGGATGAAGCTCAGCCCGGGCATGACCGTTCTGAAGATCGCCGACCACTCGACCCTGTGGGCCGAGACCGAGTTCTACGAAGACGATCTGCGTCATGTCCGCGAAGGTCAGGGAGCGGTGATCGAGGCCGACGCGTTCCCCGGGCAGGAGTGGAGCGGCCGGATCCTGTTCTTTCGCCCCGCGGTGAACGCCCATACCCGGACCCTGACCGCCTTCGTCGAGGTCGCGAATCCGGACCTGCTGCTCAGGCCCCGGATGTACGTCAACGTGGCGGTGGTCGCGGGCATGGCCACCGATGTCGTGATCGCGCCGGTTGAGGCGATCCTGCACAGCGGCACGCGCGCGGTGGCGATCGTGTCGAGCGGCGGCGGGGTCTTCGAGCCGCGCGAGGTGGTGCTCGGCACCGAGAGCGCCGGGATGCAGGAGGTGGTCGCGGGATTGGCGGAGGGCGAGACGATCGTCGTCTCGTCACAGTTCCTCATCGACTCCGACGCGAATCTGCGCGCGGCCATCTCGCAGCTGCTGGGCAGTGCGGGTGCGGTTGAGGGAATGTCCGGGCATGAGCCGGCGAATGCCCTGGATTCCGCAGGGGCGGCCGATACCATGCCGCACCGGCACTGAAGGAGCGGGTCATGTTCGCACGAATCATCGACCTGTCGATCAACAACCGCCTGCTCGTCGTGCTTGGCACCCTGCTGATCGTCGTGGTGGGGACGCATTCGCTGACCCGTACGCCCATCGACGCGATACCGGACCTGTCGGATGTGCAGGTGATCATCCAGACCGACTATCCCGGCCAGGCCCCACGGATCGTCGAGGACCAGGTGACGTATCCGCTGGCGACGCAGATGCTGGCGGCGCCGTTCGCGCAGGTAGTGCGCGGGTATTCGTTCTTCGGGGTCTCGTTCGTGTACGTGATCTTCGAGGACGGGACGGACCTCTATTGGGCCAGGAGCCGGGTGCTCGAGTACCTGAGTTCCGTGGCGGCGCAGCTGCCGCCCGGGCTGACTCCCAAGCTGGGACCCGATGCGACCGGCGTCGGCTGGGCCTTCATCTACGCGCTGAAGTCCGACCGTCATGACCTCGGCGAGCTGCGTTCGCTGCAGGACTGGTTCCTGAAGTACGAGCTGACGACCGTCCCGGGGGTGTCGGAGGTGGCGAGCGTGGGCGGCTTCGTGCGCCAGTACCAGATCACCGTCGATCCAAACAGGCTGCGCGCGTACGGTCTGCCGGTGTCGGCGATCCGCGAGGCCGTTCGGGAGAGCAACAGCGACGTGGGGGGCGGGCTGATCGAGCTCGCCGAGAAGGAATTCATGATCCGGGGTCTCGGGTACATCCGGTCGGTGGAGGACATCCGGCGGATCGGCCTGGGCGTGGGACCGGACGGCACGCCGATCCTGCTGCAGGACGTGGCGCGGGTGAGCGTGGGCCCCGAGAGCCGGCGGGGGCTGGCCGAGTGGAACGGGGAGGGCGAGACGGTGGGGGGCATCGTGATCGTGCGCCCGGGGGCGGACACGCGGCAGGTGATCCGGGACGTGAAGGCGCGGCTGGAGGAGATCGGGCCGGGCCTGCCGGAGGGTGTGGAGATCGAGGTCGCCTATGACCGCACGGCGCTGATCGACCGCGCCGTGGGGAGCATTCGCATGAGCCTCCTGCAGCAGCTGATGATCGTGGGAGTGGTGTGCCTGCTGTTCCTCGCCCACGTGCGGAGCGGACTCGTGGCGGTGGTCTCGCTGCCCGTCGGCATCCTGCTGGCGATGATCGTGGTGCGGCTCCAGGGGCTGACGCTCAACATCATGTCGCTGGGGGGCATCGCGGTGGCGATCGGCACGATGGTCGACGCCGGGATCGTGATGGTGGAGAACGCTCACAGACACCTCGCCCGGTACGGGGGGCGACGGCCGCACTGGGAGATCATCGCGGGCGCGGCCAGGGAGGTCGGCCCGTCCCTCTTTTTCGCGCTGCTGGTGATCACGGTGTCGTTCATGCCGGTCTTCTCGCTGGAGGCGCAGGCGGGACGGCTCTTCAAGCCGCTGGCGTTCACCAAGACCTATGCCATGGCGGCCGCGGCCCTGCTCTCGGTGTCGCTGGTCCCCGTGCTGGTGGGGTACTGCGTGCGGGGCAGGATCCGGTCCTCGGACCGCACTCCCGTGGGGCGGGTGCTGGGCGGCGCGTACTGGCCCGTTCTGGGGTTCGTGCTGCGGTTCCGCCGGTGGGTCGTGGCCGGGGCGCTGCTGGCGCTGGCCGCGACCGTGGTGCCGTTCTCGCGCTTCGGGTCCGAGTTCATGCCGCGGCTGTGGGAGGGGGACCTGCTCTACATGCCCACGACGCTTCCCGGCGTCTCGATCACCGAGGGACGAGAGATCCTGCAGCAGACGGACCGGATCATCAAGAGCTTCCCGGAGGTGCAGCATGTGCTCGGGAAGGTCGGCCGGGCGGACTCGGCGACCGATCCCGCGCCCTTGTCGATGATCGAGACCACGATCGGGCTGAAACCGCGCGACGAGTGGCGGCCGGGCATGACCCCGGAGAAGCTGATCGAGGAGCTGGACGCGGCATTGCAGATCCCCGGGCTGACCAACGCCTGGACGATGCCGATCCGCAGCCGCATCGATATGCTGTCGACGGGCATCCGCACCCCGGTGGGGATCAAGATCGCGGGACCCGATCTCACGGAGCTGGAGCGGCTGGGGCGCGAGATCGAGGCGGTCGTGCGGGGTGTTCCGGGCACGGCGAGCGTCTATGCCGACCGGGTGATGGGCGGGAACTACCTCGATTTCGACATCGACCGGGTCGCGATTGCGCGCCACGGCCTAACCGTGCGCGACGTGCAGCAGGTGATCCAGACGGCGATCGGGGGCATGAACGTCACGACCACGGTGGAGGGGCTCGAGCGCTACCCGGTCAACCTGCGCTACAGCCGGGAGCTGCGGGATGACCTGCCGGGCCTGCGCGCCGTGCTGGTGGCGACGCCCGAGGGACACCAGGTGCCGCTGGGGAGTCTGGCGAGCATCGATTACGTGGTGGGCCCGCCTAGCATCAAGACCGAGGGGGCGAAGCCCAACGCGTGGGTATACGTCGACATCCGCGACATCGATGTGGGGAGCTACGTGGAGACTGCGCGGGAGGCGGTGGCCGGCGCGGTCGTGCTGCCACCCGGCTACACGACCGCCTGGAGCGGCCAGTACGAGTACCTGGAGCGCGCGGAGCGGCGCCTGGCCCTGGTGGTGCCGCTCACGCTGTTCCTGATCTTCGTGCTCATTTACCTGACCACCCGGTCCGTCACGGAGACCATGCTCGTGCTGCTGGGCGTCCCCTTCGCCGTGACCGGGTCGTTCTGGCTGCTGCACATCCTGGGCTACGATCTCAGCATCGCCGTCTGGGTCGGGGTCATCGCGCTGGCGGGTCTCTACGCCGAGACCGCGATCGTGTTCCTGCTCTACCTGAACGTCGCGTACAGGGACTACCGGGACCGGGGGCTGCTCACGGACCGCGCGGCGCTCGCGCAGGCGATCCGGCACGGCGCGGTCAAGCGGGTCCGGCCCGTCATGATGACGATCGCGACCGACGTGATCGGGCTGCTGCCGATCATGTGGAGCGCGGGCGCGGGGGCCGACGTGATGAAGCGAATCGCCGCGCCGCTGGTGGGCGGGGTGGTGACGTCGGGGGCCGTGGTGCTGCTGCTGTTCCCGGTGGCGTTCTACCTGTGGAAGGGACGGGGGTTGCCTACTCGGGCAACCTGAGCGCCACCAGCCTCCCGGGCCGGCCCACCTGCACCACGACGTGCTGCACGCCTTCGTGGCTGTAGGTCATCATGCCGTACTGGCCGGCGCCGGGCATCTCCACCGTGCCGACAAAGTCGCCCGTCACCTTGTCCCAGGCGTTCAGCACCGGCGGTCCGTTCGCGCCTTCCGTGGTGTAGAGCAAATCACCCGCCACCATCTGGATCGAGAGCCCCCCCCCGCCCGCGCGTGACAGGTCGACGCCCTGCGTGGCCGGGTGGTCGCGAATGTTCTCGGCGACCTCTCCGACCGGAATCCACCACAGCCGCTCACCGGTGTTCATGTCGTACGCCGAAAGGCGGTTGTACGGGGGCTTCGGGATCGGCAGGCCCTGCACGCGCGGCAGACCGCCGCCCGCGCCCGCGACCCACTGGGATATTGTGATGCCCGTCGTCTTGGGATCGTCGGGGTCGTCGGCGTCGGCGCCGGGACCGACACGCCCGCCGCTGCAGTTCCGCCGGTGCGACGCGTACAGGATGCCCGTCGTGGGATCGAGCGTGGCGGGGTGGGTGATGTTGAGCCCGCCGTAACAGCGGATGTTCTCCTCGACCGGCCCGTTGTACCCCTCGTACAGCCGCGGCACAAAGGGTCCGCCGACCCGGTAGCGGCCCAGGACCTCCATCGCCTCGGCGTGGAGTTCGGGGGTGAAGTCGATCACGTCGTCGGCCGACAGGCCCATGGGCTCCATGGGCTCCGGGCGGGTCGGCACCGGCTGGGTCGCCGCGGTCCAGTTGCCGGGCACCTCGGTCTGGGGGACGTCCACCTCGTCGATCGGCCAGACCGGCTCGCCGGTCTCGCGGTTGAAGGCGAAGATCAGTCCCGTCTTCGTGGTCTGGATCACGGCGGGCACCGCGTCGCCCTCCACCGTGAGGTCCACGACGATCGGCACGTTGGGCAGGTCGTAGTTCCACTGGTCGTTGTGGACCACCTGGTAGTGCCACACGCGCTCGCCGGTGTCGGCGTCGAGGGCGATCACGCTGGTGCCGAAGAGGTTGTGGCCGGGACGGAACCCGCCGAAGTAGTCGACCGTGGGCGGGTTGGTGGGGATGTAGACGATCCCGCGCTCGTAGTCGGCGGACATCGGCGCCCACGACGAGACGTCACCGGTGTACTGCCACGCGTCGTTCTCCCAGGTCTCGTGACCGACCTCGCCCGGGCGCGGGATGACGTGGAACTTCCATCTGTGCTCGCCGGTGCGCGCGTCGAAGCCCAGGATATCGCCCGGCACGTTCTCGATCCGGGTCTGGTAGTACCCCTGCTCGGCCGAATTGCCTACCACCACCACCCCGTCGATCACGATGGGCGGCGACGAGGTCGTGATGTAGCCGAGCTCGCGGGGGATGCCGTATTCGGGATCGTAGTCCTCCTCGGCCCCGTCCCAGGGACCCCATCCGTCCAGCAGGGGCGGCAGCATGTCCACAACGCCCGTTTCGGGGAACCCGTCGATCGGGACCGGCCGGCCGAACCCCTCGATGTGGCGCCCTGTCTTCGCGTCCAGCGCGTGCAGGAAGAAGGCGGGCGAGGTGAAGTAGATCACGCCGCGCCCGTCGATTTCGCCGTACGCGACGCCCTTGCCGTAGTTCTGCCGCATCGACCGCTCCCAGCGCGTCGTGTTCGGCTCGCGGTAGGTCCACACCGTCTCGCCGGTCCCGGGATCGATGGCTGCGACCGTGCGCCGCTGACCCGCCACCGTGTACAGCATCCCGTCGACGTACGTCGGCGTCGACTTCATCTGCTGGTCCACCTCCGGCCCGAAGTTGTTTGCGTGCCACACCCAGGCGACCTCGAGGTCACCGAAGTTGCCGGCGTTGATCTGGTCGACCGGGGAATACCGCGTTCCCCACGCGTCGGCGCTCTGGTAGCGCCACTCGCCGTACGGGTTCTGGCGCTCCTGCGCGAGCGCTGCGGAGGGCGAGACCAACGGGGTTGCGACAAGCAGAAGCGCGGGGACGAGTACCGGGACGGGCCGCATTCGGGGACTCCTGACGATGGTTCGGTTGTACGAGGCCAGAGCATGGTAGCTCCGGGGGACCGGTGTTGCCAGTCGGTTTCACAGGCACGCCCGCCCTGATACATTGCGGCTGAAATGCTGATTCACGACCCGGGGAAGCAGGGGGCGCAACGATGTGCAGATTGAATCCGCGACTGGCACCGTTGGCGCTGGGCCTTGCCATCCTCTCCGGACCGGGGGTCGCGGCAGCCCAGGAACTCCCGCCCGAGATCCAGGTGGATCTCTACATGGTGCGCGCCGACCGGCTGATCCAGAACCAGGACTACGGTGCCGCACTCGAGGCACTGGACGTTGTGCTGGCGCTACAGGCCAGGCATGCACTGGGAACGGCACCGGAACTCTGGTTCAGGCACGCGGAAGTGGCGCTGGACGCGGGGCACCCTCAAACGGCTGTCACCTCCGTGACCCGCTACCTGCAGTTGACCGGGCGGCAGGGGGAACACTACACACTTGCGCTCGTCCTGCTCGATCAGGCCCAGAGCCGGTTGGCCACCGCCGCGCCGCGCTCACAGGCGCCGCCCGCGCTGATGCCCGCACCGCAACCGGGTGTCACCGGGGATGACCAGACCGGCGAGACCGGGGACGGCCTGACCCTGCTTGGCATGGTCGGTGTGAACTCGGCGACCATGGCTTTTGCGGGGCCATTCAACGTCGATGCGTCGCAGCTCACGGGGGTTACACTCGGATTCGGTCTCGTATTCCCCGTGGGCAACACCCCGTTGGGGGTCCAGATCGGTGCCCAGTGGGCCGAAAAGGGCGCGCGAACCGAGGCCGTGGAAGGAGAAGTGGCAGCCCATGCCGATGTCTCCTTCCAGAGCGTCGATTTCATGGCGCTGGCCCGCATCTCGCCGCCCGGGGCGCCGGATCTGCCTTTCTACGCGATGGTTGGCCCCTACGTGTCGCTCGAGCTGGATTGCCGCTTTGCCTTCAGCATCACCGAGGGTACGGAACGCCTGAGCGCCAGTGACAACTGTGCCGGCTTCAACAACCTCGACACCCGCCCTGTCGATTTCGGGCTCTCCGCCGGAGCGGGCTTCGAAATGGGCACGGGCGTAACGCGCGTCAACATCGGGTTTCTCTACAACTACGGCTTTGAGGACGTGGACAGGATCGTCGGCCAGACCGCCAGACACCGCGTCCTCAATATCCATGCGGGGATCGCCACGGCGTTCTGACGACGCTCAGCCCTCTTCCTCCGAGTCCGTGAGCCATCCCTCGCGGGCATAGGCGGGTGACGGATACTCGTAGAAGCCCCGTCCCGACTTCACGCCGAGTTCGCCGCGCTCCACCATCTCCTCAAGGAACTCCGGCGGCTTGTCGGACGGGTCGCCGGACGCCCGGTAGTAGACGTTCTCGATATCGCGCACGACATCGAGCCCGACCATGTCCATCAGGCCGCAAGGGCCGACCGGGGTGCCCCAGTCGAGCATCCATGCGCGGTCGATTTCTTCTCCGCTCAGATACCCCTCCGCGATCAGGTGCAGGGCCTCCTTCTTGACCGCGCGCCAGATCCGGTTGGTCGGATAGCCCTGGATCTCCCGGCGTGCGACGATCGGCACCAGGCCGAGTTGCCGCAGGAGCCGCTTTGCGGCGTGGGTCGTGGCCGGCGCCGTGCCGGGGTGTCCCATCACCTCCACCTTGAGGTCCTCGTGCGTGCCGAAGTTCATGTTGATGAAGCGGTCGGGCCGGCCCGTGGACTCCGCCAGCCAGGAGCCGGGCAGGGAGGAGGTGTTGGATGCCACGAACGCGCGGGACGGGGCGGCCGCGCCGATGTCTGCCAGCACTTCGCGCTTGAGTTCGAGGTTCTCGGGGACGGCTTCGATCACCCAGTCCGCATCCCGCACGCATTGGTCGAGATCCGGACACGTTTCCACGAGCGACAGCGCCTCTTCGGACGTGAGGCCGTATCCCCTGACGCCGTCCTCCAGGTGCTTCCACACCGCCGTCGTGGCTTCCTCGAGCGCTTCCTCGGAAATGTCGTGCAGCTTCACGCCCACCCCGAGCGCCACGCATCCATAGGCTATTCGCCGTCCCATCGTGCCCGCGCCGACGATTGCGACCAGCCTCACCAGGCTCTCCATACCGGTCATGACATCCTTTCCCTGAAGCTTGCCACACCATTACTTGGACCTTCGCACGATTACATAACTCCAGCAGCCCCACCCATGCCAGGAAGTCGAATGACCGGAGGAACGAAAGCACCGCGCCGCGAGCGCGAGCAACTCGGCAGGGGTATCCGGCTCAGGTCGCTCTTTTCCCTCGCGTTCGGGACGATCATCGGGGTGGGATGGATCATCGTGATGGGCGCGTGGCTGAGCGACGCCGGGGCCATCGGGGCCATCGTCGCCTTCGCGGCCGGCGGCCTCGCGATGCTCGCGATCGGACTGTGCTACGCGGAGATGGCGGCGGCCTACCCCGTCGCGGGGGGCGAGGTCGCCTACGTGTTCGCGGCGTGGGGCGCACGCTGGAGCTTCTTCGCCGCCTGGTTCCTCGCCTTCACCTACATCTTCACCACCTCCTACGAGGCGATCTCGGTCGAGTGGGTGGTCTCGGCGCTCGTACCCGGCTTCGGGGGGCCGGTCATCTATACGCTGCTGGGCCAGGAAGTACGGCTGTGGAGTCTGGTGCTCGGGCTGGCGGTCATGCTGGTCATCACGATCATCAACTACCGTGGGGGCAGGACCGCCGCCTGGTTCCAGGACCTGATGACGGCGGGGCTGATCATCCTCACCGCGATTTTCGTCTTCGCGGGGGTGACCGGAGGCAGCGTCGCCAACCTCGAACCGATGTTCACCGGGGCGACTCCGGGCGCGGCCTTCGCCGGCGTGGCCGTCGTATTCGCGACCGCCGCGTGGTGGTTCGCCGGCTTCGACACGATTCCCCAGGCGATGGAGGAGGTGGAGGAAGGATCGCGGCTGCGGCTCATTCCGCGCGTCATCGCCGCCTCGATCATCTTTGCGATGGTGTTCTACCTTCTCGTGATCCTCGCGACCGCGATGAGCCTGCCGCGTCCGGAGCTGCTGGCGTCGGAGCTGCCCGCGGCCAGCGCGATCGAGGCCGCCTTCACGTCCCCGCTGCTGGGGCGCGTGGTGCTGGTGGCGGGCCTCTTCGGGCTGATCACGACGTGGAACGCGATCTTCTTCGCCTCCACGCGCATCGTTTTCGCGATGGCGCGGGCGCACATGATTCCCCGCCGTCTGGCCAGCGTGCACAAACGCCACGGTTCGCCGGCCGCCGCCGTGATCTTCGTCGCGGTAATGGGCGCCGTGGGCACGCTCTTCGGGCGCAACGCGATCCTCGTCATCGTGGGGGCCGGGTCGATCTCCGCGGGCCTGGTGTTCCTGGTCGTCGTGCTGGGGGTCCTCCGGCTGCGCAGGACCAAACCCGGCCACGCGCGTCCCTACAAGGTGCCCGGTGGGCGCGCGTTCCTCTACCTGACCGCGGTCCTTGCCGCGGGCCTGGTCGCCGCGGCCGCCTGGGGCCCCTTCCACGCGGCGGACGGGCTGCCCGCGGAGTGGATCGTGCTCGGCGTCTGGTGCGTCCTCGGTCTCGTCTTCTACCGCGCCGCCGCGCCGCTGCGCAAGTCGGTGAGCGCCCGCGAACTGCGCTGGCTTGTCCTCAGCGAGGACGATTCGCAGGCGAACGGGAAGGAAGGAGGGGGATGACAGGGTGACGAAGTTCGCCCGTCGGGCCAAAACGCGTACAGGTGTCTCCGGGTTCGGCCTCGTGGGGATGCTGGCCCTCGCGAGCGCGGCCTGCGCACCCGCCGCGGACAACCCTGGCCGGTCCGGCGCCGAGCCCGCCGTGACCCTCGCGGTGGTCGGGCAAGCCCTGATCGAACACGATCCCCGCGAGTACCTCGAGGCGCCGCTGGCCACCGTCGCGCCCATCCTCGCAGGTGCCGACGCCGTCTTCACGAACCTGGAAGTCGCGATCGCGGCGCCCGACTGCGACTGCACGCCCACCCGCGACGACGTGTTCTTCCACGGCGCCGGCCCCGAGGTGCTCGACTACCTGGACGAACTCGGCGTCTCGCTGTTGGCGCTCGCCAACAACCACTCGTGGGACTACGGGGACGAGGGGATCGTCTCGACGGTGGAGGAGGTCGCCCGGCGCGGATTCACGCACGCCGGCACGGGACGCACCCTGCCCGAGGCGGTGGCGCCCGCGTACCGGGACGTGGGCGGCGTGCGCATCGGGATGGTGGCGCTGGCGACCGTGAATGCGCCGCCCGGGGCGATGGCGACCGGGACGAAGCCGGGCGTGAATCTCCTGCATCCGGACGACGCCGAGGCGTGGGACCGGAACCTTGGCGCGATCCGGGAAGCCGCCGGAAACAGCGACATCCTCATCTCCTACCAACACTACCAGACGGATGCCGGTCCAGGCTGGCAGGAACGCTGGGCCCGGGCGGCCGTGGACGCGGGGGCCGACCTGTACATCAGTCACGGGGAGCCGCGGCTCGCGGGTGTCGAGGCATACGGCGGCGGGCTGATCCTGTACGGGCTCGGCAACTTCATCTTCCATACCAGGACGGATGTGGGGAACTATCCGCGCGAGGTCTGGGAGAGCGTCGTGGTGACGCTGTCGCTGGGAGCGGAGGGGGTCCGGGAGGCGGTGTTCATGCCGGTCGTGCTGAACGAGGGGATGCCCGGCGAGCTGTTTTTCGAGACGCGCGGCTATCCCGAGCTGGCCGACGGCGACGCGGGATCGGCGATCCTCGAGCGTCTGGCAGAGCTGTCGGCGGAATACGGCACCAGGCTGGAGATCGGGGACGGTCGGGCGCATTGGCGCCGTGCGACGCTTAGTACAGTTTATGACGTAAACTGAACTAACAGCACGACGGCCATTGTGAAGAGTTGCTCCAACCCGAATTCTAGCCAGATAATCTAGCCAGATTCGGCTGGCGACCGGTCATCCCACGCCACTCCCTCGCCGCCGTGACCACGCGCTCCACGTCTTCCGCGTTGTTGTAGACGCCCACCGAGAACCGCAGCGCGCCGCTACGGATCGCCAGGCGGATGCCCGACGCGGTCAGGTGGTCGTACAGCGACTGCATCTCCCGGCTGCCCGCGCCGTAGTGGCGGCCGCCGACCCCGGGCCCCACGCAGACGATGTGCGCGAGGTGCGGTCCGGGGGCTCCGCCGATCACCGGGAGTCCGAGATCGTGGAGCCCGCCCGCCAGGTCGGCTGCCAGGCGGCGCACGAACGCTTCCACGCGCCCGATTCGCCAGTGTTCGAGCAGTTCCAGTGCCGCCCCGGCCGCCGCCGCGCCCAGGTAGTTGTAATTGCCGACATCGAACCTGAGCGCGGCGGGGCGGTATCGCAGTTCGGCGTCGGTGTAAGCCGTTTCGTGGCCGTCCAGTTCGACGCCGAAGCGGGCCAGATGCACCGGCACGAGCGTGTCCGCGACCTCGCGGCGCACGTACAGGAAGCCGAAGCCGTACTCGGCCAGCAGGCACTTCTGCGTGGCCACCGCCAGCGCGTCGATGCCCAGGTCGCGCACGTCGGTTTGCAGGGCGCCCACCGACTGTGCGGCGTCGACCAGCGTCAGGGCACCGACCCGCCGCGCCGCCGCCGCGATCCCCTTTACGTCGGTGATGAACCCGGGCGCGAACGAGACGCTGGGGATGGTCACGAGACGGGTGCGTTCGTCCATTGCGGCGCCCATCGACTTGACCGGGATGTGGCCGCCCACCGGCGCCACCGAACGCACCTCGATCCCGTGCAGCCGCGCAAAATTGTGCCACAGGTAGATGTTGTTGGGGTGCTCCAGCACCGGGCACAGCACCACGTTGTCGCCCGCTTCCCACGGCAGGCTGGCTCCGAAGAGGTTCAGCCCCTCCGACACGTTCTTGGTGATCGCGACCTCGTCCGCGCGCGCGCCGACCAGCGCCGCGACCGACGCCCGGGTCCGCTCGACGACCGCCCTCATGGCGTCCTTGTCGCCCCCACGCAGCATCCGCGTCCGCAAGTGGTCCGCGACCGCCGCCCGCACGGGCTCGGGCACCAGCGCGCGCGCCGAGATGTCGAAGTACGCCTGCTCGCTCGCGCCCGGGAAGAGCGCCCGGATGGCAGGGTTCATCGTCTTGCCTCCGAACGGGCGACCAGCGACGTGCCGACCATGTCGCCCATGATGTTCACGGTCGTGTTGCCGATGTCGACGAACCGGTAGATCCCGCCCACGATCGCCGCCACCTCGATGGGCAGATTGAACGCCTGCACATAGATGAGCGCGATCACGAACCCGCCGCCGGGAATCCCGCCCGACGCCTCGGACAGCAGCAGTCCCAGCAGAAGGATCGTCAGGAAATCGGCCGCCGTGAAGGTGACGCCCGCCGCCTGCGCGGTGAAGATCAGGACCGCCCCCAGCATGGCCGACGTCCCGTCCTTGTTGAGTTGGGCCCCGAGGGGGAGGGTGAAGGCGAACACGCGGCGGGGAAGGCCGAGCCTCCGCGCCGTCTCCATCCCGACCGAGAGCGATGCCAGGCTCGACGTCGTGGCCGCGGTGGTCGCCCACAGGGACCCGGTGTCGCGCAGGAAGCGGCCCGGGCGAAAGTCGCTGAACAATCGCAGCAGCGTCATGTACCCGGCCACGATGACCAGCTGTGCAGCCCACAACCCCGCGAGAAACCGCGCCATCGGGCCGATCAGCTCGGCGCCGTACCTCCCCACCGTGACCGCGATGAGGGCGCCGATCCCGACCGGGGCGGTCCACAGGATGAGGTGCACCAGGCGCCGAAAGAGGGTGGCGAGGTCGTCGTATGCGGTCGCGAGGCGGGCGCGCGGACCTTCGCGCAGCGCGATGGTCCCGACCCCGAGAAGCAGCGCCAGGACGACGATCTGCACCACGTTGCCGTCGCTGAACGCACGGAAGACGTTCGTCGGGATCATCCCGATCAGAATGGATGCGACGGAGGGCACTTCGCCCACCGGGCCCGCGACCTGTTCGGTGAGCTGCATCCCGACACCCGGGCGCAGGAGCGCGGCCGCGCCCAGCCCCAGGGCCAGCGCGATCACGTCCGTGGTCAGGTAGTAGCCGAGGGTCTTCCCGGCGAGACGCCCGAGGGCGCGGTTGTCGGCCAGGGCGGTGAGGCCCGCGAGCAGGTTGAAGAAGACGAGGGGGACGGCGGCCAGGATCAGGAGATTGATGAAAAGGTCGCCGACGGGCTGCAGCGCGACCGCGCGCTCGCCCAGCATCGCGCCCAGTACCGCCCCGGCGACCATCCCGATCAGGATGCGGGTGCCGTGGCCGCGGCGGCGGCGGTTGCGATTTACCAAAGCGTCAGCGGGCCGGATTGAGCATCAGTTCCAGCAACCGCGCCAGCATCTCCTCGTAGTACGTCGTGACGTTCGCGGGCGTGAGCGGCATCCACGCGTCCACGTCGGCCGGGTTGCCCTCGGCGATTTCGCCGTTCGGCCGGATCGTGTGGCCGATGTTCCACATGAACCCGACCACGGGCTGATCGGTGCCCGGGAAGGTCAGCACCTCGTCCCATTCCCACGTGTTGGAATAGCCGCCGGGCGGCATCCCGACCACCGGGCCGAGCCCATTGTCGACGACGATCGAGACGAACTGGTCGAGGTGCGAGCCGCCGTGGGGCCCGGAGATGACGCCGAACGCGCCACGGAAATGCACGGCCGCCGGCGCGAGGACCCCGTCCGAGTCACGCGGAGCGTGCGCAAGCTTGAAGGGGACGTTGTTGCTGTATGCGTCGCCGCGCTCGAGAGCGCCGAGAACGTCGTCCTCCAGCCAATCCATCAGCCAGGTGCCGTCGTCGATCGTCTCCGGCACGCCGCCGTCGTTGATGTCGCGGGCGGCAAAGTCGCGCCGCTTGTCCTCGACGAAGGGCAGCGTGACGTCGCTGATGCGCAGGTTGCCGAAGGTGGTGCGGAAGGGGCGGGGCTGCAGGCGCTGCATGGCGTACGCGCCGAGGGCACCGCCCCGGCTGCGCGTGACGTCCATGACGAGCGCGTGATCGAGGAGGCCGCGTGACTGCGCGTACGCGATCAGGCCGTCGACATCGGCGACCATCGATTCGCGGAAGCCGCGCCAGATGAGGACGAGGAAGGGGCGGCCGTCCTCCGGGACGAGGAGGTCGTAGGTGTCGGTGGTCAGCGCGAGGGCCAGCCCGGGGTAGCTCGGCTCGCCCGTGCCGTGCCAGAAGAGGTCGCCGGGGGGGAGGAAGGGCAGCTGGTGGGTGGTCTCGTCGCCCGCGGCCGAACGGACGCCAAGGGTGAGGTGGTCGCCGCGGAGATGGGGCGGGAAGGCGGCGGTCGCGAGGGTCATGGCCTCGGCGAGCTTCCAGCGGAGTCCGGCCTGGGTGGAATGCTGGATGAACGCCGCGGCGGAATCGTGCCACGCAGCGGCGGGCATGCCGTTGATGCTGACGATCCTGTCGCCGACCGACGGCAGCGCGGGCCCGTCCTCGGCCGCTCCGGAGTCGGCCAGGAACGCCGCGATGTCGCCCACGAAGTAGTCGGCGTCCGCGGTGCCGTCGGAGTAGTCGGGGAAGACCCTAACCGGTGCGCGTGCGGGTGGGTCGGGATCGGGGCCCTCGGCGACCTCGAGGCCCGCGCTGTCGGAGGGGGCCAGCCCGCCCGGCACGAGGATGACGTCGAGGTGGCGGTCACGGCGGGCATGACTCACTCGGGCCAGCGCGTAGTAGAGCTCGTCGTCCGTGTCCGCGGTGACGACTTCGTCGCGGAGTGCCCTCATCGCGGCCAGAGGATCGAGGCCCAGGCGCTCGTTCTTGATCGGCGAGAAGGCCTCGCGCCGCTCGGTGCGCGCCATGATCGTGTCGAACAGGGCGGCGCGCAGCTCGGGTGTGCCTGCCTTGGCGGGCCCATCGTCGCCGCCGGGACACGCGACGATCAGCGCGGCGGACAGGACGATGACAGCGCGAAACGGGGTCGGGTTCCGGTTCATGCCGACAACTTGCGTCGCGGACGGCCCGCTGGCCAACTTCGTGCAGGGACGCCGCCTGACAGGGCACCCTGAACCGAGGAGACCACGATGACCCCTGCCCGGACCGCGCGACTCGCCACGGCCGCCGGTGTGGCGCTGCTCGCCGCCGACGCAAGCGCACAGTCGCTCGACGACGCCAATGCCGCCTACGCCGACGGCCGCTTTGTCGAAGCCGCGGACATCGGCGAAGCCCTGGGAACCTCGGCTGGCTACGTTGTGGCTACAAAGTCACTCGCGATATACGCCCACTACGAGGCGTCCGAAGAAGAGTTCAACGAAGTCGTCGAGCGCGCGATGCGGATGGGCGAGATGGCCGTGGCCGCCGACCCCGAGAACGCCGACGCCCACTACCAGTCCGCCCACGCCGTCGGCAGGTATGCCCAGCGCGTCGGCGCGTTCACGGCCTTGCGCCAGGGGCTCGCTGGCAGGATCCGCGACCTGCTCGAAGCTACCCTGGCGATCGAACCCGACTACACGGACGCCATCCTGGCTCTGGGCGGGTGGCACGCCGATATCCACGCGGAAGGGCGCATCGCCCGGATCATGTACGGGGGCAACAAGGACGAGGCCATCATGCTCTTCGAGCGCGCGCTCGAGCTGGAGCCGGAGTCGAAGGTCGTGCTTCACGCATACGGCATCAGGCTGCCCCGGCTAGACGAGGAAAACGGGCTGGAACGCGCGCGAGCGATGCTGGAGAAGGCGCTCACCGTGCCGGTTCTGGACGCCGTCGACGAGTACGTCCACCTCGATGTTCTGGACGGGCTGGACGCGCTCCCGGAAGGATGATCAACACCACCGGAGAACCCGACATGACCACCCGTCCCGCCTCGACCGCGCACCACCGCCGCGCCCTCCTGCCGCTCCTCGCGCTCCTCCTCACGGCGCAGTCAGCCGCCGCCCAGACGTACTTCCCCGGCCGCCACCCCGACTGGGAGCGCCGCACCCCCGAGCAGGCGGGCTTCGACCCGGCCGGAATACAGCGCGCGGTCGAAATCGCGATAGCGGGGGAATCGCAGTCACCCCGCGACCTCGCCTTCAACCACCTCGGCACCTTCGGCCGCGAGCCCCTGGGCGACGCCGTCGGCCCCTTCACCGTTCGCGGCCCCCAGTCCGGCGTGATCGTGCACCGGGGGTACATCATTGCCGAGTGGGGCGACCCCGCCAAGGCCGACAACACTTTCAGCGTCTCGAAGAGCTTCCTGTCGTCCACCGTCGGGCTGGCCTGGGACCGCGGCCTCATCCGCGACGTCGGCGACAAGGTGCGCGACTACATCCCCCCGATCATCCTCGACACCGGCGACGGCGAGCCCGGCGACGAGACCGGCCGCCGCCCGAAGCTGCTCTTCGAGTCCGAGCACAACCGCAAGATCACGTGGGACCACCTGCTCAGGCAGACGAGCGACTGGGAGGGGACGCTCTGGGGGAAGCCCGAGTGGGCCGACCGCCCTGACCAGGACCGCTCCACCTGGGGCACGCGCCCGCGCAACGAACCCGGCACCGCCTACGAGTACAACGACACGCGCGTGAACCTGCTCGCCCTCGCCGCCACCGCGGTCTGGCGGCGCCCCCTGCCCGAAGTCCTGCGCGAGCACATCATGGACCCGATCGGCGCCTCGTCCACCTGGGGATGGCACGGCTACGACAACTCGTGGGTCATCCTGGACGGCCGCGAGGTCCAGGCGGTCAGCGGCGGCGCGCACTGGGGCGGCGGCATGATCCTCAGCGCCTACGACCAGGCCCGCTTCGGCCTCTTCACCATGCACAAGGGCAACTGGAACGGGAAGCAGCTCCTCTCGGAGGACTGGTTCGACATGGCCACGACCCCCGGCGAGATCAATCGCAGCTACGGCTTCATGAACTTCTCGCTGAACACCGGGCAGCGCCGCTATCCGAACGCCCCCGAGTACACCTGGACCCACACCGGCGCGGGCTCGAACCTGATCTACGTGGACCCCGAGAACGAACTGGTCATCGTGTGCCGGTGGATCCAGGGCGGCGCGTTTACGGATGTGGTGCACACGGTGCTGGAGGCTATGGCACCCGCAGCCTCACCCCGGTAGCCGTCCGCACGATCGTCGGCTGCACCCGCTCGATCGCGCGCGCCCGGTAATGCGCCAGCAGGTCGTCGACGCTCGCGAAGTCGCAAAGGTCCTCCAGCGTCCGGATCGTCGGAAAGATCATCGGCAGCCGCCCGCGCCGGTGCCGGTCCAGCGCCGCGCGGGGCGTGAGCCACACCGCATC
>CAZRQE010000053.1:0-9900 GCA_964602175.1 uncultured Gemmatimonadaceae bacterium
CATGTGTCCGCCGTGTCGCTGAAGGACATCCGCAAGGTGTTCGAGCGCGTGCCGCCCACGATGCGGTCGATGAACGCCCGCGCATCGGCCGCGGACACGCGCGACCGCCGCCGCTCCCGCCCCACCGCATCGATCGCGTAGCTCCGCACCAGCTTCGGCAGGAACGCAGCGAAGGTTCCGGGCCGGTCGAACAGGTCCAGGCCATAGCGCCGCCCCCGCACCACGAACACGGCGCCGACCTGATCGTCCCCTGCCTCCACGCCCGCCTCCACGCCCGCCACGTAGTCATCCAGCTCCTCGCGGTGGCGGTCGAACATCGCGCTCATCGCCTCGGTGGGGGACGGCGCTTCCAGCCGCTCGGCTTCCTCGGCGATCGAGTCCCACACCTGCCCCTGGTCGGAGTGCCGGCTGCCGCGCGAGCGCAGCGAATGCCGCACGCTCGCCACCTTCTCCGCCCGCCCCCGCACGTTCTGCATCCGGTCGGTCACCCCGAAGTCCCGCTTGCTGTACGACCAGCGCCCCGCTTCCACGCACGACACCGGGATCACGGTCGTCTTCCGCGCCGCGAGCAGCATGGTCAGGTTGGCGACCCGGTTCTGCTTGGCCCCCACCAGCTCCTCGCCGTCGACGATGAGGACGGGCTTGTCGGCACGGTTCTCCACCGTGAGTTCGGGAACGCTGCCCCCCTCCGACACCTCGCGGATGGAGACGAGATCCTTCCGCAGCCCATCCTCCAGCAGGAGGTAGGACAGCGGGCTCGGGCGATCCGACGTCAGCGGAAACACGGCAAGTCCGCCGTGGTTCATCGGATCCGACAGCGTCAGGCCGGAAAGAGTGGTCTTGACGAGGTCCATGGGTCTCTCCCTATGTTGGCAGTATTGACCAGTTACTTGACAGTAACCGAAAATCATCAGTATGTCAACAGTAGACACCAGCGAATAACAGAAGGGAAGCCCGGGATGCCCAGCTACACCGCCAGAGAGCTGGAGCGCGAGACGGGCGTCGACCGCCGGACGATCGCCTACTACGTGCAGGAGGGGCTTCTGCCGAAGGTCGGGCGCCGGGGCCGCCGAACCCGCTATCCCAAGCTCTTCCGCGACCGCCTCCTCTTCATCCAGCGCGTGCGGGACGCCGAGGAGGAGGGCCATGTGTCCGCCGTGTCGCTGAAGGACATCCGCAAGGTGTTCGAACGCGTGCCGCCGGCGCTGATCGCGGGCGTTGCCGACGGCCGGATCGCGGTGACGCCGGACCTGGTGTCGGAGCCGTCGACGGCGTTCCGGACGCCGGGCCTCAGGCGGGCGATGCTGAGGGAGAGATGGGAAGGGGAGGAGAGGGCGATGTCCCCGATGCCGGCGCCGCCGTCACCCGCCGCCCCGCGTTACTCGCCCGGGCCGCCTGCGGAAGAGGAGGATTGGGGCGAGGACGACGGGGGGCCGAGCGAGAGGGGCCTGGTCGCGCACGACGAGGGGCCTGCATACTCGCGCATGCCAGGGCAGTCGGCCGAGGCGCCCGAGCCGTACGCGTCGGAGCCCTCAGATGCGGAGGCGCCGCGGAGGCGGGTCCCGCAGCGGGAGGTGGATGTGCCCCCGGTGTACTACCGGTTGCCCGAGCGGCATGAGGGTGGCACTGCGGAGGAACTGGCCCTCGCCAGTGAACTGCGGCGACTCGAGGAGATAGCGCGCCGCCGGATCGATGAGTCGCCCCGGTCGCGCGACACCTGGACGCGGATCGACGTCTCGCCGCACCTGGTGCTCTCCGCACGGGGGATCGGGGAGGAGGACGTTGCCCTTGTGGAACGGGTGCGGCGGGCGATGCGGAGAGTGATCAAGCGGGGACGGTGAGTTCGAAGGAGGGCCCGCATCGGGAGAGCCGATCCCGCTCTCGGTGGGAAACTGGACCAACATCAAGCGGACCGGATGGCGAGCGCGCCCATGGAGCGGCCCTGTCGCGCCGCCGCCTCCTTGAGAGCACGGTGGGTCCGATCCGTAAGACTGATCGTCAGGCGTGGCATCGCGTGGGTCTCACCTGCTGTGCGACCGGGCGGTCTCCACGTGCACCTTGACGTCAGGCCCTGGCCAGCGCTCGTTCGAGCTGCACCACCCTGTCACTCTCTTCGTCGAGCCTCTCGGCGACGGGCGCGCTCGTCAGCAGCGATTCCATGCGGCGCACATCATCGGTGTATTCTTCCATTCTCCGAAGGTGCCCCACCCGGGTCTTCGTGCAGACCAGCACGTCGGTGCCTGTACGCCAGCTTGGCCGGCACTTCAAATCCGGGTGATGTCGGCGGATCTTGTCGATGAGGTGCCAGGCTCCGTCGTCACCGGGTTCGAATTCCCGCGCCTGCGCGACCGGATCCCGGCAGAACTCGCGCAGTTTCGCGCAGATGCGACAATCGCACGATGTCCGCACCTCGACGGTCCAGTCGGCGGGCTCGACGGGACCCGTCGAGCTGCGCGCCAGCAGATAATCGACGCACCGACGCCACAGCACCCGGTAGGCCTCCGCATCCCCGATGCCGCCGCGCTCATGCATCTTCATCAAGGCCGTCACGAGCGACCGGTCCGGCGTCACGACCTCGGAGTGACCCGCAACGGCCCGAGCGGCTGCGACAGCCTCGTAAGCGATCCCCAGGCGGTGTGCGAGCACGAACAGATCGCAAATGGCTTGGGCATCGATCCACCTGTCCCTGGCATCGTTGTCCTTGAGGCTGTGGAACGCCCCCTGTCTCGACCGCTCGCGTTCGCTGCGGGCACGAGCCTCCGACTCCGCCCGAAGTCCGGCCTCCAGGCCCGACAGGGCGCTTCCCACGGCTCCGCGAATCGCATCACGCCGCGCCGCGTCCGCAGGCGTGTCACTGCGTCGGCCTGCCAGCGTGAGTAGAGCCACAACCGCGTTCGGGCGCCGCCCCAGGTGTTTCTCAACCAGCTTCGACATGAAGACGCCAGCGTCCGCGGCCCCGATCAGGTCCAGCACCGCCGCCAGGGACTCATTCTCGCCGCCATCGTAGTCGATCAAGGCCACATGGTGGAGGAAGTCGGCGGCGAGATCCGCCTGGCCGAGGGCTTGCAGCAGGCGCAGCATCTCGCAGCGGTCCCGTGACCGTGCACGGCTGCGCCCGCGCCGCCAGATCAGGGTCAGCCTCGCCACCAGTTGCCGCACATGTTCGCTGTCCCTGCCCGGCGAATCGCTGAAGTGGGCGGCAACCCAGGACACGGCGTGCGCGATGCTGTTGCCAGCGACAATGTCCAGAGTCTTGTTGGGAGGCCAGACGACCAGCGCCCCATGGCGGTAGACCAGCCCCATCGTCACACCCTCGTTGCCCGTCGGGTGCACGCTACGTTCGGCCGGCTCGCCGTCCGTGAGCGCGTGTCGAGACATCAGTTCCTGCGCTTCAAGTTCGATGGTGCCGAATGACGGGCGTCCGCCGTCGAGGGCCGCCCAGCCGTCCGCCATGCGCGCTCGGCGATGGAGCTCCCCGATTACGGCTTGGGGGGCCTCCTGGATGTCGTCGCCCTCCCAGTCGTCCGGCGGATTCTCGCTGGGATAGCCCTCCTCCTCGATCCTGAGAACGGCCGCGTGCAGCTCGCAGTCCGCGCGGTCCGCAGCTTTGGCAAGCACCTGCGCCACGGCTGCGTCCCTGTTCTTCAGCGTGTCGAACGACAGGCCGTCCTCGCTGTATTCGTGGTCGAG
This sequence comes from uncultured Gemmatimonadaceae bacterium, assembly GCA_964602175.1. Taxonomy (GTDB): domain Bacteria; phylum Gemmatimonadota; class Gemmatimonadetes; order Longimicrobiales; family Gaopeijiaceae; genus Bin94. The sequence continues at coordinate 3,691 of CAZRQE010000053.1, forward strand.
CACCCATGCCAGTTTGTCGGCACCACCTTCCTTTCGCCACCGCGCCAGGCAGTCGGCGACCCGTCTGGTCACTTCCCGGTGTTCGGGCGGCGGCAGCAGCTCTGCGGGAGACCCGACGGACAGATTGAAAAGGAGGGAGACGCGGTGGCCGTCCGTGACCGGCAGCACTTCGTGGGGGCAGTCGGCGTAGAAGGCGGCGAACGACAACTCGGAGGGCTCCAGGGCGGTCAATTCGAATGTTGCCGATCGGCCCGAGTGTCGAACGACCAGCTCGCCCCCGGCACCGGGTGTCGGCAGCGACAACGACAGGGTCGCCACCATGCCGGGTACCTTCTCGGTGTCCCGGTGTTCGGCGAAGAAGCCTCCCGGCCCGTAGACGAGGAGCTTGTAGAGCTCGACCTTCAGGCGTTCGACGGGAAGGCCCAGACCGTCGGCCACCAGACCCTTGATCTTCGCGAGCGAATCGGGCCACGCCCGACCTGTGAGACGGACATGTTCGGCGTCGATTTGCCAACTGTCGCGAACCGTCGTATCCAGAACGGTTTCGGCCCCCTTGCCGTAGGGCGACCGCGTCGCGGCGGCAATGAGCGCCTCGATCTGTGTTGCCGGCACCGGAAAGGACAATTCGCCCGCGCCCTTGACGGTGACGCACGGCATGGGGGTGAAGAGAGATCCGCCGACACAGTAGTCGCCCGGCCGGTCCACGGACTGGAGAAGTTCGTTGAGACGCTTCTGCGCCGGGGTGGGCTCGGATCCGTACATTGTCGTTTTCGCTGCATTGAGAGGTGGTGGAGGGGTCCAAAGAGCTGTACAGATCCGACTAGACAGACCAGTCTATCCAATTCACTGCGGGCATCGCAAGTCTGGCGGCTGGCTTGGGCCTGCCGGTGCCTCCCGCACTCCACCAGGGGCTCTGGAAAACGACCCGAGCGGGCTTCGTCCCGCGGGAGGGCCCGCCGCAATCGGGGCTCGCGGGCAGCTCTACGAAGCCGGTGCCTCAGGCGGACGAACTACGGCGAACCCGTGTCCAGTTCGCTCATCCAGGCTTGCATGGCACGCTGGTAGAAGCTGGGGTTGAAGACGTACCATTCGCCCAGCGATGCGGGAACCTCGAAGGCTTCGGCCGCCTCATCCGGCCCCATGCCGCGGCGCCAGGCAGCTCGCGCGGCCTCCTCGACCAAGTCGATAAGCGCCACGTAGCCGGTCATCGCGGCGTCGTCGGTCAAAGGGCCGTGGCCCGGCACGTAGGTGCTCGTGGCCATCGCCTGCAGGGCGCGCACCGTGCGAGAGAGCTGCGACGGGACTGCGTGCGTGTAGTTCGGGAACATGGCGTTCCAGACCAGGTCGCCGCACCACACAGGCCCCTCGCCGCCGTCCACCTCGATCGTGATGTCGCTTGGCGTATGCCCCCGCCGCGGAACCACCACCACCACGCGGTCCCCCAGGTCGACATCGAGCGGTCCGTCCTCCGAGAGCACCGTCACGTCGGCCCACGGTGCGAGGATGGCGTCTCCGCGCGACTCCTGCACCAGCTCCTGCGTCGCCCGAGTGGCTCGCAGCGCGGGCGTCTGTCCGTTGTCCGGCACGAAGCCCGCGGGCCCGGCGGAGTGATCACCGTGAAAGTGGGACACCACGACATGGTCCGGCCAGCGCCCGGTGAGATCGCGCGCCTGCTCGGCGACCCACCTCGCGCCCTCGGGGGTGTTGAAGGCTTCGTACACGAGCGTGCCCGACGACCCGCCGACGATGCCTCCGTTGCAGGTGGTGGTAAAGTCGCCTTCCAGGGGCGTCGAGATGATCGCGTACATGTTCGCACCGACCTCCTCGATCCGGGCGAACGGGGTCTGGGCCACCACGCGCCCACCGGTCGCGGCGCGCCATCTGCGGAGGGCCGCCGGCCCGAGAATCGGGGCGATTGCAGCCAGATAGGCACCGCAGCTCGCCGATGCGGACAGGAATTTGCGACGGGTACAGTGGTCGAAGTGGGTCATCGGGTTGCGTTCCCGTAGTCTGGATGGCTCAATGGACACCCCGCACTATGGTGCGTCGCGGCCCTACCGGGAAGAGGGCGGCCTCCTGATCGCCGGCATCACTTCGGCGGCCGCTCCCGGCTCATCCTCAGCGTCACGCCACCCCGGAACGCCGACCCGCTCCGCTCCACCTCGTGGTCCCCGTCGTACAGATAGTCCAGGATCGCCTGGTCCCACGACAGCCCGGCCTTGGCGACCAGCTCCATCCAGGGGCCGTAGGCGGTCTCGTCGGGCGCCTCGGTGGTGCCGCTCCAGATCGTGATCCGGGGGTTGAAGGCGCCGCCGCCGCCCCCTCCGCGTGACCCCTTCAGCGGCATCTCGATCAGCACGCTGTCGGTCATGGGCAGGCGGAAGACCTCCGGGTCGAAGTCGGCCCCGTAGCGGCGGTAGCGGTCGTAGGTGCGCTGGTTCATCTCGAAGACGTCGCGATTCGAGTTGATTCCCGCCGTGATGTAATCCCGGATCTTGAACGCGGCGTCCTTGTGGCGCGGGAAGTCGGGGTCGTCGATGTACCCGAACCCCGGCATGAACCACCCCTTGTTGAATCCCCAGTTGCGCTCCGTCACGCGGCCGCGGCGCACCAGGCCCGTGTACTCGGAGAACAGCTGCACGACCTGGTGGCTCGGATAGCCGTGCGGGTTGAGGAAGATGTCCGGCAGCCAGCGTTCCCAGAGCTGGCCGCGCACCTTCGACTCGGGATAGATGGGGAAGTTCTGGCCGCCGCCGGAGGTGGCGTCCATCCCCAGCGACGCGAGGTAGCCCGCGTGCAGGATGTAGTCCGGCGTGATCCGGTACAGATCGTAGGCGAGCTGGGCGCCGTCGGGGTTTGTGAAGGGGTGGATGACGACGTTGACCTTGTCCAGCCGCGCTCGCTGGGCCGAATCGGTGAGCAGCAGTTCGGCGTGACGGAGGACGTGGCTTGTGGACGAGACCTCGTTGGCGTGTTGTCGGGCCGAATAGATCACGGTGGGCTTGAACGTGGTCGCCTTGGCGCGCGACCAGTGGGTGGCGGTGACCTTTGGCATCAGGTCCATCGCCCAGGTGGTCCGGCCCAGGTAGCTCTCGCCGACTCTGTACATGGTGGCCTCGTCGAAGGCGTGGCTCAACTTGGCCGTCATCTCGTGGCCCTCGGGCGGCGGGATGGGTGTGTCCCACTGCACGATGCGCTCGCCACCGTAGCTCCAGTCCTCCGGGAGGAGGTCGGTCCACACCGGCAGCGGGGCCGGGGTGCCGTTGGCGGGAAGGGTGGCGGTGACGCGGGTGGAGTCGTTCTGCTCGTGAGACCACTCGGCCCAGACGCCGATTTCGCCGACGTCCTCCCAGGCGAGGGCGGCCGTGTACAGGCCCGCGTCGCGCAGCGCGCCCAGGTTGGCGAGCGTGGCCGCGACCTGCTCGGCGGAGATCATGCGGGCGTCGACCTGTTCCGGCCGGGCCTGAACGAGCAGGGCCTCGCGCTCGTCCGTCTCCGAATCGACGCGCACGCGAAGGTCGAGGCGGGGAAGGGCGGGAGCGTCGGACGCCCCGGGCGCGACCACCGCGCGGCGCAGGCTGGGGCGCTCCATCGTGATCTTCGGGATGTCGAGCCGCCGCTCGCCCGCGCGCCCGTCGCGCGTCTCATAGCGCACGATCACGGCCGGACGGTTCGTGGCGAATCCGGTGAAGGTGATACGGCCGCGTCCAGCGGCGCCGTCTCCCCTCGGGCGCATGACGGGAATGATCCGGCCCGGATAGGTCAGGTCCTGGCCGCGCGCGTTGCGCCCGAGCAGGTGGAAGAACTCGATCGTCCCGAAGTAGACCTCCTCGTGCAGAGCGTCCATCGTCGAGATGATCTCGTTGTCGACGCCCAGGCGGTAGTCGGGCTCGCTGAGTTCGAGTTCGACCTCCAGCGTGCCGAAGAGTGGGGCGTCCGTGCCGCCGCCGCGCGGGTTCCCTCCGTGGCGGTCCATCACGTAGTCGTAGACCGCGGGGAGCGTGTGTTCCTGGTAGCGGTCCCAGAACCGCTCGGGGTCGGTGACGATGCGCTCGTGCGCGAGCGTGTCCGTCGCCGTGTCCCCCGAGGTGTCCCCCTCGGCTATTGCGGTGACCCATCCGGTCGTGACGCGAACGTGCTCATAGTCCTGGAAGCGGTCGAAGTAGGGACGCAGCACCCAGACGGGCGCGAAGGTGTCGTCGACGAGAGTCGCGCCATCCGGAGCGGTGGCCCGGACCCGGTAGATCGGTCCGCTGTCCACCATTTCGAAGCGGATCCGGTCGACCGGGAGCCCCAGTTGTTCGGCCAGGACCTCGTCGATGGGGAAGATCTCGTGCAGCCACCGCAGCGGCGTGTGAATCGCCTGTTGGGGCCAGTCGGCGGGCGGGTCGTTCCGGAGAAACTCGATCACGATCTCGCCGATCTCTCGTCCGGCGAGCTGCGGTGCGATTCTCTCCGTCAACCAGAAGAAGCCCTGCTTGAACGCGGACAGCACCTCGACCGTGGTGGCGTCCGGGTTCGCGCCGGCCGCGATCAGACGGTCGCGGGCGTCCGCTTCGATCGCCCGGCGGACCTCGGGCGGCTCGGAGAGGCGGGCGTGCAGCCGAATCGACTGGCCGGTGCGGACCCCGGGCAGCACCTGGTTCTCGAAGACGGTCCAGAAACGGTCCACTTCGGAAGGCACCGTGAAGGTCTCGTCGAAGATCGTGTCGGCGCGCTGCACGTCGCGGTCGTCGACCGTGACGGCGACCTTGTCGGCACCCAGCGCGGCGACCCTTTCGCGCACGAAGTCGGCGAGGCCGTCGGCGGGCTTCTCAAGCGATATGAGGATGTCGGCGGCCGCGACATCATCGTCTGCGAGGCCGGCCACGATCCGGTCGAGCTTGTAGAGTCCGATCGCGGCCTGGCCGGCCGGGGTGTAGCCCGAGAGGGTGCCCCAAAGCTCGTACTCGATGTCGTCGAGCGTCGGGGTGTCGTCGCCGCGCACGCTGACGTTGGGGAAGACCTCGGCGAGGCGCTTTGTCGCGAGCGTCGCGCCGTCGTGGTCCGTGCCGGTGACGACCACGGCGGCCTTGCTGCCGAACGCGTCCGGCACGAACTCGATGAGGCCGCGGCCGGGGCCGAGGTCGGCGGTCGAGATCCTGCCGGAGTCCGCCAGTTCGTCGATGAGCGCGTGGTCGCTGCCCACGAGCACGGTGGTCGGCTCGCTCGCGGCGGACTCGATTTCGTCCAGTCGGCGGACCAGCGGTACGGTCAAGCCCGTGGCCTCGAGGCCCAGGCGGGCGGTGAGGTCGGCTATGCCCTCGGCACCGTTGCCGGGCACGACGACCACGCCGATGCCGCTGGGGATGTCGCTTCCCGTGAGGAACCCGTCGGTCGTGTAGACGTTGGAGAGGTCGAGGTCGCTGCCACCGCCGCCGGGACGCGCGGAGCCGCCGCCCGACGGGCCGGGTTCGGCCAGGGTCGGGAGGATGACCTGGCGGCCGCCCGCGCTCACGGTGAGCGAGGCCAGGCCGGGCACGCGCAGGTCGGCCGAATCGGGCCCGATCGCGTTGTCGCCGAGGCGTTCCCAGGCGAGGAACTGCAGTTGGTCGAGCGCGTCGGCGGTGCGGTCGGAGTCGGGGCCGGATTCGAAGCCCAGGCCGGCGTGGAGATGGACGCCGCCTGCGGACGTATCGAGCGCGGCGCGGGAGAAGTGGAGCGTTGCGGCGGACGCCGTGGTGTCGCCCGCGTTCAGCCAGGTGGACAGTTCGTCCGTGACGTCGCTGAGCGAGGGGCTCGACAGGGTCCCGACGTGCGGCAGAGCGCCGGCGAGGAGGTGGGCCGCGCCCAGGAGGGCGTCGTCGCCGCCGCCCAGGACGGCCAGCCAGCGGTCGCCGGAGGGGGTGGTGTGGGCGGCGACGGTCGGGGGGATGGCCGAGGGGTCGACGCCGAAGTCCGCGACGGAAAGGGCAGCCGCCTCGACGGCGCGGTGGCCGATCAGGATGCCGATCTGGCCGGGCCGGGGGCCGCGCCGGATGGGGAGGTCGAGGGCCATCGTCTCGAATCCCAGCCGCGCGGTGATCTCGGCGGCGGCGGCCCGCTCGGCGTCGGTGGGGTCGGGCGCGAGGACCAGCGCCGCGCCGAGGCGGTCGGGCACGCCGTCGCCGTTCTCGTCAAGCAGGAGGTGTCCGAGATCGAACAGCGTGGCCAGGTGGAAGGGGGGTGGGG
>CAZRQE010000054.1:0-23852 GCA_964602175.1 uncultured Gemmatimonadaceae bacterium
CCTGAGCCCCTTCTGCCACGCGCTGCGGAACGTGCGCCCGATCGCCATCGTCTCGCCGACGGCCTTCATCTGCACGCCCAGCGTGTCGTCCACGTCCGGGAACTTCTCGAAGGCGAAGCGCGGGAACTTCACCACCACGTAGTCCAGCGCGGGCTCGAACGACGCCGGCGTCGTCTTCGTGATGTCGTTGGGGAGCTCGTAGAGATGATACCCCACCGCCAGCTTCGCGCCCACGCGCGCGATCGGGAAGCCGGTCGCCTTGGAGGCCAGCCCCGAGGAGCGCGACACGCGGGGGTTCATCTCGACCACCAGCATCTCGCCGTCCTCGGGGTTCACCGCGAACTGGATGTTGCAGCCGCCCGCCTCCACGCCGATCTCCCGGATGATCGCGATCGCCGCGTCGCGCATGCGCTGGTACTCGACATCCGACAGCGTCTGCGCGGGCGCCACCGTGATCGAGTCCCCCGTGTGCACCCCCATGGCGTCGAAGTTCTCGATCGAGCACACGATGATCACGTTGTCGAGTCCGTCGCGCACCACCTCGAGCTCGTACTCCTTCCACCCGATCACCGAGCGGTCGATCAGCACCTCGCCTATGGGGCTGGCGTCGATCCCCCTGCGCACCTGGGCCTCGAATTCGGCGAGATTGTAGGCGGTGCCGCCGCCGGTGCCGCCAAGGGTGAAGGACGGCCGGATGATCGCGGGATAGCCGGTGTCCTCGATGATCGTGAACGCCTCGTCGATGCTGCGCGCGAAGCCGCCGTGCGGCACGGCCAGCCCGATCCTGTTCATGGCGGCCGTGAACTCCTCCCGGTCCTCGGCCATCACGATCGAGCGCTCGTCCGCCCCGATCAGCTCGACGCCGTGCGCCGCCAGCACGCCTTGCCGGTGCAGGTCCATCGCGATGTTGAGGGCGGTCTGTCCCCCCATCGTCGGCAGCAGCGCGTCCGGCTTCTCCCGTTCGATCACGCGCTCCACCCACTCGGGCGTCAGCGGCTCGATATAGGTGCGGTCGGCCAGGTCCGGGTCCGTCATGATCGTCGCCGGATTCGAGTTGACCAGGACGACGCGGTACCCCTCCTCCTTGAGTGCGCGCACCGCCTGCGTGCCGGAATAGTCGAATTCGCAGGCCTGTCCGATGACGATGGGACCCGATCCCAGGATCAGGATCGAGTCGATGTCCGTGCGTTTAGGCAATGATTCCGTGCACCGGCTGCTAGTCGGCGCTCTTGGCGGATTCCTTCCGGACCGCGGTGCGGAGGGCCAGGGTGAGGCCTCCCCACACGAACGCCATGATCACGATCATGGTGATCCAGGTTGCGGTGGTCATCTGTGACCGGCTCCCTTTCGAACTCGCGGTGGGCGTATGGGGCGGCCGCGGAAGAGGAGCCGACGGCGCGCGCCGGGCGGGGAGCGCCTTTTCCGGGGCCGGACTAAGGTGCGGAAACGGGGGTGCGGGGGCAAGACGTGATTCGGAAGAACGACTCGCGGCGGGCGAGCGCGCTGCGGAGCGCATCGGGTTCGGCGCGGACGAAGCGGACGGGTGTGCCGGGCCGGGCCTGGGCCAGCGCGTCGAGTGCGATCGGATCGACGGAACCGAGCTTGGCGTAGCCGCCGATCGTGGGGCGGTCGCGCATGAACACGAGCGGGAGGCCGTCGCCGGTGACCTGAACGGTTCCGTCGACGAGGGGTGTGGAGTCGAGGACGCGTGGACCGGTGGTGAGCGCGGGGCCGGCCAGGCGGGTCGCCGTGCGGTCGCTCGCGGGGTCGATGGTCCAGGTCGCGTCGAACAGGCGGTCCCGGTCTGCGCGCGAGAACTCGGCCCACTCGTAGCCGGCGACTAGCGGCAACGTCAGCGAATCCGGGGGCGGGGGAATCAGCTCGTCGGGGACGCGGCGGACCGGGCAATGGTGGCCGGGCGCGCGCCACCGCAGCGTCTGGCCCGGGTGGAGCGGGCGGCCCAGGAGGCCGGGCAGCCCGTCCCGCAACACGGCCGACGCGGACCCGAACGCGGTGGTGACATCGAGTCCCCCCGGGAAAGCCAGGTACGAGCGCATGCCGGTCGCGCCGTACCCGAGGCGGAGGACCTGGCCGGGCCGCACACGCAGGGTTCGCCACGCGCTTGTTTCGACGCCGTCAAGTGCGGCCGCGCAACCCGTGCCGGTGATCGCCAACACGGTCTCAACGGCAAACCGCAGCGCGAAGCCCCCCAGCGTGATCTCGAGCGCGGCCGCAGTCGGATCGTTCCCCAGGAGCCGGTTGGCCCACAGATACGCCCGCTGGTCCATGGCGCCCCCGGGAGCGAGCCCGGCGCGGCGGCCGGCGCCTCTCCCCAGATCCTGAATCGTGCAAAACGGCCCGGGACGCTCCACCACGCCGTGGGCGCTCATCCGCAGTGCGCCTCGTAGGCGTCGCGACTGATCGCGCGAAACTCGACCGTGCCGCCCGGGCGGAAGCGGGAGATCCGCTCCGTGGGATCCGAGAAAAACGGCTCGGGCACCCGCCCCACGATGCGCCAGCCGCCCGGACCCGCCGCGGGATAGATCCCCGTGCGCCGGTCCGCGATCCCGACCGAGCCGGCCTCGACGCGACGGCGGGGCGTAGCCAGGCGGGGCATGGCGATCCGTGTATCCAGGTCCCCCAAATAGGCGAACCCTGGCGCGAACCCGGTCGCCAGCACCGTGTACAGGGCGCCGCTATGGAGCCGTGCGACCGCCGTCACGCTCAGTCCCGCGCCCGCCGACACTTTCTCCAGGTCCGGCGCCAGCTCCGGGTCGTAGCAGACCGGCAGCGAAACCGGATCGCCCGTCTCGATTTCGGGCACGTCCAGCATGCACGCCTTCGCCGCCGCCGACAGCCGTGCCTCGACCTCCTCCGGGTCCCACGTGCTCGGCGACCCTTCGATCAGCAGCCGGTTGAACGCCGGAATCGTCACTCGCACATCCGGCAGCCCATCTCGCGCGCGACGCTCCAGGGCCACGACACGCGCGATCCCCTCCCGGTCGGCAGGCACCGGCAGCGTGACCAGGGCGCTGACCGGACCGGGGAAGGTGATCACCTGCGGCGCGGCACCAGTTCCCGGATACGGTGCAGGACCGCCGTCGCCGACGGGTTGTCGCCGTGCACGCAAAGCGTCTCCGCCTGCACCGGCAACGCTCCATCCGGTGTCTCCACGAACCCGCCAACCAGATTGGCCACGTGCGTCGCGACCGCGTCGTGGTCGTCGAGGACCGCCCCTGGGATCGAGCGCGACTGGAGTCGCCCGTCAGTCGCGTAAGCGCGGTCGGCAAACGCTTCGAACGCCAGCGGCAGTCCCGTGTGCTCGAGCATGGCCGCGTGCCGCCCACGATCGGGAGTCGCCTGCAGGACGAACGTCAGCGAAGAATCCACGGCACCCACGCCTTCGGCCAGTCGCCTGAGCAACCGGTCGTCGTTCATCATCGCCAGATACAGGGCCCCGTGCGGCTTCACGTGATGCAGACCCATCCCCACCGCGGCCGCCACCGCTTGCAGCGCCCCGATCTGCGCCTGGATCTCCAGCACGAGTGAATCGAGCGGCCAGTCCAGCCGCAAGCGCCCGAAATTGCGCCGGTCGGGATAGCCGGGATGCGCACCCGCCTGCACCCCGTGCTCGGCCGCCAGCGCCAGCGTGCGCGCCATCGTGTCCGGGTCTCCCGCGTGGCCTCCGCACGCGATGTTCGCCCAGTCGATGAACGGCATCACCGCTTCGTCGGCCCCCTTCTCCCAGGGCCCGTAGCTTTCGCCCATGTCGCAGTTGATCAGCATGCGGAAAGATACCGCCTTGGCCGCGCGACTCGCACGATGCATGTTGAACCCGGTCCGACCCGTCCCGCCCCAGCCCTCGAGGGTAAGCCATGAAACGCCTCACCGCCGCGGCCATCGCAGTCATCCTCCTCCCGCCCGCAACCGTCCACGGCCAGCAGGAGCGCTCCTACGACTACTTCGCGCCCCAGCGGGAGATGATCCAGCGCGGCGTGCAGGCCATTCTCCAGTGCAACGGTCTCTTCACGAGCAACCGCACCATCGAGCAGGTCTTCGACCAGGAACTGGCCTACCTGAACAGCCCCGTCGGGACGGCCGAAGGTGGCGACTACACGGTCGACTGGGAGAAGAAGGCCGTGGCCATCGGGGCCCCCGGCGCGATCCCGACCATGCGGGCCGCGTTCCGCGAAGGGATCGGGTGCGTGATCATGTCGCCGGATCAGACCTTCGACGACATTGACGACCTGCCGATCCTCAAGACGCCGCCCCTGTCAGGCGATCCCGCCACCACGCCCTGGCCGGACGGCGACCTGATCCAGGACAGGCCGCTCCCCGCCGGCATCGACGCGGCCGCCCTTCAGGACGCCTCCGACTGGACCTTCGACCGCGAGTCGCCGGAGCAGGTGACCCTCAGCCTGATCGTCGTGCACAACGGCCGGATCATTCACGAGCGCTACGCCCCCGGCGTCCACATGTCCACGAAGACCCGCACCTGGTCCACCGCCAAGAGCATCGCCGTGACGCTGATCGGCATGCTCGTCGACGAGGGCAAGCTGGCGCTCGACGACCCCCTGCCCTTCGACTGGCTGCCGGACAACGCCGGCTCCGCCGAGACCGACCCACGCCGCCGGATCACCCTCCGCCACGTCCTCAACATGTCCAGCGGCCTCTACCCCGTGGACAGCTGGGGCATGGAGTACGCGACCGGCTCGGGCTTCTCCTACTGGGCCGGCTCGAGTTCGGTCGACGGCGCGCGCAACCGCTCGCTCATGCGCGAACCCGGCACCTTCTGGGACTACGAGAACTACGACACCCTGCTCGGCGTCTACGCGATGAAGCTGATGATCGGCGACCCGCAGGCCTACCTCGAATTCCCGCGCAAGCGGCTCCTCGACAAGCTCGGCATGCGCAGCACCCTCCTGAGCACCGACCGCTTCGGCGACTTCATCCTCAGCAGCCAGGTCTACACGACGGCCCGCGACCTCGCCCGCTTCGGGATGCTGTACGCGCAGAACGGAGTGTGGAAGGGCGAACGGCTGGTGGCGGAAGACTGGATCGACTTCGCGCGCACCCCGGCGCCCGCCACCGCACAGACCGGCAACTTCTATGGCGGCCAGTTCTGGCTGGTCCCGGACGACCGCACCGACGTGCCGCCCGACGCGTATTCCACCGCCGGCAACCGGGGCCAGTTCGTGGTCGTGGTGCCCTCGCACAACGTGGTCATCGTCCGCCGCGGCCTCGACTACGGCCGCCAGGGATTTGACCGCTGGGACATGACCCGCGAGGTGCTCAAGGCGTTCGGGCCGGTGGCGACGAGCCCGCGCTAGTCCAGACCGGCGCCAGGTGACGCGCTTCGCGTTTTTCTCGACAGGGCGTCTCCGTCCCTGGGAAGGCCTGTTCGTGGCGACGGCCGCAATCGTCGCCACTCCCCTTTTCCTCTCCGCGCAGGGCGTTTCCACCGCGGGAATGCGCGGCCGGGTGGTCGACGGGACCGGAGTCCCGATCGACGGTGCGCTGGTCACCCTCGAACACACGGCCACCGGTGCCACGAGCACCGCGGTCACCACGTCGGCGGGCCGCTACAGCCTCCGGAACCAGCGGCCCGGCGGACCCTACCGGATCACGATCGCACACCTGGGATTCGAGACCTTCACACGAACCGACCTCCGCCTGTTGCTGGGGCAGTACACCGAACTCGACGTCACGCTCGCATCCCGGGCCGTCGAGATCGAAGGGCTCCTCGTCGAGGTCGAACACGATCCGCAGTTCAACCGGGGCCGGATCGGAATCTCGACCCTGATCACGTCCGAGGTCATCGAGGAACTTCCCACCCTCACCAGGGACTTCGTCGATTTCGCGGCGCTGTCACCCCTTGCGAGGGTATCCGAGGAAGGCGTGTCCGTGGCCGGCACCAACTACCGTTTCAACACGCTGAGCGTCGATGGCGCGCTCAATCAGGACGTGTTCGGCCTGTCGACCCAGAACGTCGCGGGGGGCCGGGCGGGAAGCAGGGTCATACCGCTCGAAGCGGTCGAGCAGTTCCAGGTGCTGGTCGCGCCCTTCGACATCCGTCAGTCGGGTTTCACGGGAGCGGCCCTGGTCGCCGCCACCCGCTCCGGCACCAACGAATTCGAGGCCTCGGCATTCGGCTTTCATCGCGGCAAGGCACTGGTCGGGGAACTCGTGATCGACGACGTCTCCACGTCGCCCGATCTGTCGACGGCCCACGGCGGCTTCACCATCGGGGGTCCGATCGCGCGCGACCGGGCGCACTTCTTCGTGGCCGCGGAATGGGAGAGGATTCGCGAGCCGCCGACCGGCTTTCATGTGGGCGTCTCCGATCCGCTCCGCCTGGCGGTGCTGCCCGACTCCGTGGCCCGCATGCAGTCGCTGCTTCAGGGGCTCGGCGCGGACCCCGGCATTGCGTCGCCCCCTACCCTGGAAAATACGGTCGCAAACTTCTTCGTCCGCTTCGACTGGGAGATCGGCGACCGTCACGACGCCATGTTCCGCTACAGCTTCGCGGCTGCGGACGACGATCCGGACCCCAACCGCCTGCCCGGCGACCTGTACGAATTCTCGTCGGCCGGGACCGAGATACGGTCGCGCAACCACTCGGCCGTGTTCCAGCTCTTCTCGTCGTTCGGCCGGGGACTATCGAACGAACTGGCGGCCAACATTCAATTCCTCGACGACAGCGAGGCGGCAAGGGCGGCCTTCCCCCAGGTCGAGGTCATCCTGGACGGCAAGGTGGACGACGTGTTCATCACGCGCGGCGTGCGCGCGGGCGCGAACGTCTTCGCCCAGCACAACGGGCTCCGGCAGCTGGTATTGCAACTCGCCGACAACCTGAGCTACGACGTGGGGCGTCACCAGCTGCTGTTCGGTGCGTCCGCGACGTGGTTCGACTTCGACCGGCAGTTCGTCCCGGGCGCTCTGGGAAGCTACCGCTTCGAATCGCTGGAGGATCTGGCCCGCAATCGTGCGAGCCGTTACGAGGTCACGATTCCGCTGACTCAAGACGGCTCCAACCCGACCTTCGGCGTCGGCGAACTCGCGGCCTATGCCCAGGACGAATGGGCGGTCACGGACGTCCTGACGCTTCGCGGCGGCGTACGCATGGACCTCCCGGTATTCTCCGGCCGCCCCGGGGACAACGACATGCTCCAGGATGCGTTCGGCATCCGGACATCGCGTCTCCCCGGCACGCGCCCGAATCTCTCGGCGCGCGCAGGCCTGAACTGGCGCCCGGCGGCAGGCACCCAGCTCCGGGCTGGCATAGGGGTCTTCAACGGCCGTCCGGCGTTTTCGTGGCTGGCGAACGCGTTTCAGAACAACGGCCTGGCGACCAGGACGCTCGTGTGCAGAAACGGGGAGACCCCGGCATTCGATCCCTCCCGCCCGGCACCGACGGCGTGCGCGGGCATGTCGGGATCCGGCGAGCTGACGCCGGTCGTCAACTACTTCGATCCGGACTTTCGGTTCCCACAGGACCTGAGGACGCTGGTGGCGATCGACCAGCGACTTCCGGGCGGAATGGTTCTCTCGGCCAGCTGGATCCAGAACCGGGCGCTCAGACAGATCTCCATCCAGGACGACAATCTCGGCCCGCGGAGCACGCGTGGAACCCCGGCGGACGGCTTCACCCACGGCTTCGGCTTCGGCGTGCGCGACGTGTTCGGCACGTCCACCCCCGGTTCCGGCACAGGACCGGGAATGGAACTGCTGTGGCAGGGCGGCCGCGAATACGAAGCGCTGGGCCCGACGTTGAGGGTGGGAAACGGCAGCGGCAACGATACCTACGCGGCCACCGCCGAACTGAGCAAGGACTTCGGCGACATCGCCGGGATCCGCGCGGGGTACTCCTTCACGCGGTCGGCCGACTTTCAGGACCTGCTTTCGATCGACGTGACGTCCAACTTCGCCGCCACTCCCGTCGACCGGAATCCCAACAACCCGGCCCGGCAGCGCTCGCGGTTCGACCGTCCGCACAAGGTGGTCGCCAGCGCACACGCCCGCATCCCCCCGCAGTGGGGCGGAACCCGCGTCAGCGTTCTCTACGTGGGCCAGTCCGGCGTGCCGTATTCGTACGTCTACGAAGGGGACGTCAACGGCGACGGCTTCCCCGGCCCACGCGGATCGACCCTCGCCAACGACCTCCTGTTCATCCCCGAATCACCCTCCCGATTCCCCGGAAGCATCGCCAACCAGATCCTGTGGGCCTCGCTGTTCGAAGCGGAAGATTGTCTGCAAAGCCAGGCAACGCGGATTCTGGCGCGGAACACCTGCGAGACTCCGTGGTCCAACCGGCTCGATCTTCGCGTATTGCACGAGGTCTCGGCCCGCGGCTTCTCGGCGGAGGTCACCGCGGACCTGCTCAACGTCCTGAACTTCCTGAACCCCGCGTGGGGGACCGTGCAGATTGCGAATCCCGTGGTGCAGCTCTACCGCGTGCGCCGACACGCCCTGGATTCGGTGTTGCCCGGCCAGGGGGGCAATGAACTCCGGGCTCACTACGTCGGGCCCCTCAGACGGGATCCCCGGACGGGCCGGATCGCGGCGGCCCTGCCTTTTGCGCCGGAGGTGCCTACGTCGCAGTGGCGGGCACGGTTCGGCTTGCGCGTTCGGCTCGGCCGCTGATCCTGTTCCGGCGGTCTCCGCGCGCCGCGAGCCTTGACATCTACGACATCGTGTCTTAACGTTACGACATGTTGTCGTGTCAAAGCTTGCAGTTGGAGGGAAGAGAGCGACCATGACCACGCCATCGCTACCCAACGCCGAACTTGCGGTCATGGAACTGTTGTGGAGGAAGGGCCGCCTCACCGCCCGGCAGATCCTCGACCAGCTCTACCCCGATGTCGCCAGGCCGCAGCACGGCACCGTCCAGCGCCTCCTGCAGCGGCTCCGCGCCAAGGGCGTTGTGGTCCGCACGCGCGACCTGGGCGTGAACGTCTTCTCGCCCACCATCAGCCGCGAGGACTACGCGAGCGAACAGCTGGAGTCCCTCGCGAACCGGCTCACGCACGGCTCGCTGGTGCCGATGATCACAAGACTTGTCGAGGACAACCGCCTCTCCCCCGGCGAGATCGACAGGCTGCGCCGGATCCTGGAGGAGTGACATGATTGATGTTCTGCTTCAGATCGGCATGGCCAAGATGTTGTTATCATGTGTTCTGGCTGCGTTGGCACTGGTCGTGCAAAGACGTGTGGATCACCCCTCCTTGATCCATCGGTTCTGGTTGCTGGTGTTGGTCGCGCTGTTGCTTCCGGCGGTGGTTGGGATCCCGGTGCTGCCGGGGGAAGGCGCGGCGGCCGCTGTGGGCGTCGATGGCCTCGCGGTCTCGCCGGACCCTACCGCTCAGGTTTCGGCCAATGCCACCAACGGTCCGCACACCGCACCGGGCACACCGCTCCCGTTCCGAATCACGGACGACGCAAAGGCCGGGCTTGTGATCGGGTGGCTCCTTGGCACAGCCCTGCTGCTGGCGTGGACGCTGCTGCGGGTTCTCCGTTTCAGGCACTGGCTTGTCCGAACCTCGCAACCCGCGCCACCGGAACTGCGAGACGAGATCTCCGCGATCGGCCGCAGCCTGGGTCTGACCCGTGTGCCGGCGGTCCACACCACATCCGCCCGCGTGTCCCCGATGGTGTGCTGGGCCGGCGGCAGGGTCCGCATCGTCGTCCCGTCGTTCCTCCTGGCCATGCTGGATCGGCACGAACTCCGCGCCATGCTGGCCCACGAACTCGCACACGTCCGCCGACGCGATCACCTGGTGCGCTGGATCGAATGGCTCGCGTGCTCGGCCTTCTGGTGGAACCCGGTCGCCTGGTGGGCCCGGCGCGAGGTGCGGGCGACTGAGGAGCAGTCGTGTGACGCGCTGGGTGCGGCGGCCATCGAGTGCTCGCCGCGTGACTACGCGCGATCCCTGCTCCGCGTGGTAGAGCTCCTGTCCAGGCCGCCGACGCAACCCATCCCGGCATTCGCCAGCGCCGCCATGAGCGGCCGAAGTCCCCAAGCCCTCGAGACGAGATTACGGATGCTCACTTCCGCCAAACCGACCGTTCATCCCCCCCGATGGGTCCGTAGCGCCCGCAGCGCGGCTGCCGTCTGCCTGCTGCCCCTCGGACTCGTCTATTGCGGGTTCGCCGACCAGCCGATGCCGACGGCGCCGGAGGAGGCGGCCGAGTCACCTTCGGTGGCAAGCTCCGAACAGCGCTATTGGAATGTCGAGGGCCCAGCAACGGTGGCTGCCGCAGCCGGGCCTGTACGCGCCTACATGATTTTTACCGAGAGCGAGACCGTTGGGCCGCACGCACTTGCCACCGCGCCGGGTTTGCCACAGGAGTGCCGGACCGATCCCGTCTCCATTGACGCGTGTTCAAGCGCTATGAAAGCCGAGGTCAGGTTGGCGGGAGACTCCGGGGCCTGGGGCGTCTGCGTGGGCGACCTGGTCCCCAATGAATGGCAGGGGCAGTGCCTGACGTGGGGCACGTCGCCATTCCGGCTTATCTCTCTGTTCGAGCCGATCCTCAGGGTCTTCCCCGAGGCGAAGGAGACAATGGACTCCGGTGGGTCGGCGCTGTGACGCCGGCCTTCTACCGCCCCGCCCTTCGCCGCGCCTGATCCACCCCCCGCACCTCCAGCACGTCCCCGACCGTCCGCAGCCCTTCGATCACGTTCTGGATGTGCTCGGCGCGCGGCAGCCCGATCAGTTCGATGCCCCGATGGACGGCGTCCCGGTGCACGCCCGCGGCGAACGACTTGTCCTTCATCTTCTTGACCACGGACTTCGGCTTGAGGTCGTCGATCCCGTTCGGGCGCACCAGGCAACACGCATAGATCAGGCCGCTCAGCTCGTCACAGCCGTAGAGCACCCGGTCGAGCTGCGATTCGGGGACTACGTCCGTGCGGTCGGGGTATGCGTGCGCCTCGATCGCGTGGACGACCTCGTCCGGGTAGCCGAGTTCGCGCAGCCTCGCCACGCCGATCTTCGGGTGGTCGTCGGGATGCCTCTCCCAGTCCAGGTCGTGCAGCAGCCCGGCCAGGCCCCAGAGGTCCTCGTCCTCGCCCATGAGGCGGGCGTAGTGCCGGACGGCGGCCTCGACGGCGTACATGTGCTTCCTGAGCGCCTCGCTCGCGACCCATTCCTCGAGGAGCGCGACGGCGTCGGATCGGGTGTGCATCGGCAGGTCCTTGGTGGGAGGTGGCCTCACACGGCGCTCGACGGGCACAGGTGCGAGATCGCGCACTGGTTGCAGCGCGGCTTGCGGGCGTTGCAGACCTGGCGCCCATGATAGATGAGCAGGTGCGCCAGCATCGTCCAGACGCCGCGCGGAAAAATAGCCATCAGGTCCCGCTCGATCTTGACCGGATTGGTGTGCGTGGTGAAGCGCATGCGGCCCGAGAGCCGCTTCACGTGCGTGTCGACGACCACTCCCTCGTCGATCCCGAAGGCGTTGCCCAGGATGACGTTGGCGGTCTTGCGGCCGATGCCGGGGAGCGCCGACAGCTCCTTCATGTTGCGGGGGAGCTCGCCCCCGTACTCGTCGATCAGGGCGTTGGCCATGCCGATCAGGTTGCGTGTCTTGTTCCGGAAGAACCCGGTCGAGCGGATCACGTCCTCCAGCTGCTCCGGGATCGCGTCCGCCAGCGATTCGGGGTCCGGGTAGCGGCGGAACAGTTCGGGCGTGACCATGTTCACGCGGGCATCGGTGCACTGCGCCGAAAGGATGGTGGCGACCGCCAGTTCGTAGGGCGACGCGTGGCGCAAGGCGCACTCGGCGTCGGGGTACTCGGCCAGGAGGATGCCGTAGATCTCGGCCGCGCGGGCTGTCCGGGCCTTCTTCGATTCGCGGCGATGGCGGGGCTTGCGGGGGCTCATGGGGCGATCACGGGATGGGCGTCAGAGCGTTGCGCAGGGTAGCGCCGACGGGCGGGGTCCGGTGGTTGCGGGGGCATCCTCGCGTGTGCCTGGGGGCCGTTGGGCGACTTCCGGCGGCGGAGACGCTTCGGGCCGCTCCCGTGCGACGAAGCCGAGCAGCAGCGCCGCCAGCTTGAACACCTCGGCGGGCGTGCGGATGCCCAGGAGGCCATCGAGTTCCGCGCCGGGCAGCGAAGTCGCAAAGTCACCACCCCCTTCACGCGCCGGTCCCGTGGCCCAATCGTCGAGGCTATCGAGCGGCAGCGGCGGGACGGGCACGACCGCGAAACCGGGACGGTCGACGCGCATGCCGGCGACCAGCGTCAGGTGGAGCGCTCCGTGGGAGTCGGCGAACCAGAAGAAGCCGTCGACGGACTCGGCGGGATTGCCGCGCGTTTCCTGTGAATCGTCGCGCGCGGCCTGCGGATCACTGTGCCCTTCCTGCGGATCGTTGCGCGCTTCCTCGAGCCACACGAGATGCTGAGGAAGCTGGACGTACCCTGCCCTGCCGCCCAATTCCTTTGACCACAGGGAGTTGCGGCCATCTCTCGGCGGTTCGCCTTCGCCGGACAAAAGCGCGCGCATCGTTTTTTGTTGCGCGAGGACGACCGTTCCTTCGGTTCGCCATAGGTGGTAGGCGAAGAAAAGCACGCCGACATGGTCGTTGGAGGACTCGGGTGCGGCATCTTCGGCACGGAGTTCGGCCAGGGCCGCCTGCACCTGCCCGAGCATCACAAACGCGGCGGGGTTGGCCGGGTCGACGCCACGCTGACCTGCTTCGTCCGCAATCCCCGGGAAGTGGCGGTCCGGGAACCCGGCGTCCGGCAGGAGCATCTCGTACGGCGTCAGCCGGGCGTAGGCGTCGTGAATCGCCACGTGTGAAGCCGAGGCCTACCCGCCTTCGGCACCCTGTGCAGCCCGCTTGCTCGCCGCCCTCTCGATCCGGGCCACCAGCCAGCGGTTGAGTGCCAGCAGGACCAGGATCACCACCCCGAACTGGATCAGCACCGAGCCCACATTGTACGGCGAGAAGAGCGTCCACGTCGCGGCGGACCCGAAGTCGTCCCCGGCCGCCTGCACGAGCCACCAGACCATCAGCACCACGGCCTGGACCATCACCAGGCGGATCGCCCAGTCCCACCACTTCCCTATCCGCACGTCGGAGTCGCCGGTGTTGATGAACTTCTCGCGCCACTTCGTCACGCCGTACCTGATCACGGCGAAGGCGAAGAAGAAGCCCGACAGCATGAGCCCCACGCCCCACACCCAGTCCTGGTTCTGGAAGATCCCGATGCGGAGCGCCGACGGGATCCCGAAGAGGAAGCCCGCCGAACCGACCGCGATGATCGCGTGCCGGCGGGTCAGACCGAGGTCGATGAGGATGCGCGACGCCAGTTCGATCATGGCCACCAGGCTCGACCAGGCCGCGAACACGAGCGCCAGGAAGAAGAGCGCCATGAAGAACTGGCCGCCCGCCATCTGCGAGAAGAGTTGCGGCACCCAGATGAAGGTCAGCCCCTCGTTGCCCGCGCCCACGATCTCGCCCGCGGCTGCCGGCATGACCGAGAAGATCGTACAGAGCACCATGATGCCCGCCAGCAGCGACATCGAGTTGTTGCCGAAACCGATCACGAACGCGTTGAGGGCGGTGTCCTCGCGGGCCCGCATGTAGACCGCGTACGACAGCACCAGCCCCCATCCGGCACCCGTGTCCCACGCGTTCTGGGTGAGCGCTTCCAGCCAGATCCTGACGTCGCCCAGCTGGCTGAAGTCGGGGGTGAAGAGGAAGGCCAGTCCGGCCGACGCCCCGGGCAGCGTGAGCGCCTTGATCGCCAGCACCACCACCAGGATGATCAGCGAGGGGATCAGGAACCGCGCCGCCTTCTCGATCCCGCGAACCCCCCGCGACACCACGAACACGCCGAGCCCGACCGCGACCGCGTGAAAGATCAGAGCTTGCGGGGTGGAGTTGAAGGCGTCCCAGAAACTGCCCGGGACCGCCGTCGGAATCTCGCCCGTGAGCGTCGCGACAAAGAACCGGATCGTCCACCCCATGACCACCGAGTAGTAGAACATGATCGCGACGGCGACCCAGGCGATCCACGCCCCCATCCACGCGAATTTCGGTCCGATCGTCTTGATGAATGACCCGATGGTGCCGCGGCGCGTGGCCTTCCCCATCCCGAACTCGAGGATCAGCAGCGGCACCGACCACAGCAGCAGGAAGACCGCCCACGCCACCAGGAACGATCCGCCCCCGTTCGACGCCGCGATGCGCGGGAACCGCCAGATGTTGCCGGTGCCGACGGCCATGCCGAGCATGGCGAGGAGCATTCCCCAGCGGGTGGTGAAGACCTGGGATCGGGTGGACACGACTTCAGACTCCTGGTTGCGGGGCGCGCCGAGGGAACAGAAACGGCGCTGATACGCTATCGCCTCGCGTGCCCGGTGGCCATAGGGGGCGGGCGTCGCGAAGGATCCGCACCATGCACCGGTAAGGAGATATTCCTGTTGCGCACCAACCCCTCAACATTGCGATTCCGCTATGACCTGACCGCATTGGCAGACTATTGCGTGATCCACGCTCGCATCGGCATTTTTCGGTCAGGCTTGGAGCACGCTCGGATCGCGTCGGCGGAGCTGGCGCGGGGGTGGCGAGAGTTCCTGAGAGGGAGCCGGCAGAGGACGGAAGGTGAAGAGGCCACAGGGAGGCGAGCGGATGTGGACCCGGGCGAAGCTGATGGGGATGACGACTGAAGGGCCACGGGGACGAACCGAGGAGAGTTCCGGCAAATCGGGGCCACGCCGAGACTCCCCTCGCACATGCCGCCCGGTCACTCTCGCGACGCTGGCGATGCTGACGGTACTCCCGGCCTGCGAAGCCCCCGGGCCACCGGTCGTCTGCGGTTCGCTGCCGCAACAGACCATCGTGGTGGGTGAGTCCGCGACGGTGACCGCGTGTTTCGACGATCCTGGCGGGAGCACGCTGGCCTACAAGGTGTGGACTTCGGATGCCGGCGTGGTGGCTGTCAGCGGTTCGGGCGCGACCGTGACGGTCACGGCCGTGAGTCCCGGCGATGCGGTGGTGACCATTCTGGCCGACAGGAATGGGCTGAAGGCGCAGCAGAGCATGAGCGTGCTGGTCCCCAATCGGCCGCCGCTGGCGATCGGCCAGATCGAGGACCGCGAAGTCGCCGTGGGCGACTCTTCGACGGTGGATGTTGCAGCCTTCTTCAGCGAGCCCGACGGGCAGAGCCTCACCTACACGGCGGAGGCGGACAGCAGCCTGCTGAATGTTTCGATCGTAGGGACGACCCTTACGGTCGCAGCGACTGCAAAGGGAACGGCCACGGTCACGCTGACCGCGATGGATCCCGGCGGCCTGAATGCCGTTCAGAGCTTCCTGGTGCTGGTCCCCAACCGTCCGCCGCTCGCGGAGGGTTCGGTGCCCGAACACACCATCGAGGTGGCCGACAGCGTCATGGTCGACGTCGCGCCCTTCTTCCGCGATCCTGACGGGGACGCGCTGTCCTACTCGGCCGTGGCCAGCGACACGCTGGTGGCCGCGGCTGCGGTCGTCGAGAGCATGATCACGGTGATGGCCCTGGCGAAGGGCGAGGCGATCGTCAACGTGACCGCAACCGATACCGAAGGCCTCACGGCCAGGCAGAGCTTTGCCGTGATGGTCCCCAACCGGCCGCCTCTGGTCATGGAGTCGATTCCGGCCCAGGTGGTGGAAGTGGGCCACACCGAGGACCTCGACATGGCCCTGGTGTTCAGCGATCCGGACGGCGACTCGCTGACCTACACGGTCGTGTCGGCCGACAGGAGCGTGGCCTGGGCCTCGGTCGTGGGGAATTCCGTCAGCGTCCTGGGGGTCGCGAAGGGTGCAACCACGATCACTGTGACGGCGACGGACACGGAAGGCCTGGAGGTCGTTCAGACGTTCGCGGTCACGGTGCCCAACCAGCCACCGCTGCTGGAGGGTTCCGTGCCGGCGCAGACTCTGCGTGCCGGCTCCGTCTTCACCGTCGATGTGACCGTCCACTTCAGCGACCCGGACGGGGATTCGCTGAGCTATGCAGCGACGACCTCCGACCCGACCGTGGCCACGGCTGCCGTCACCGGATCCACCGTCACGGTCACCGCGTTGTCGGGCGGCGAAGCGAGTGTGACCGTAACGGCGACCGATACCGAAGGGGCAGTTGCCACGCTGGTTTTCCCGGTGACGGTCCCCAACCGGCCACCGCTCGCGACAACCGACATCGCTACGCGGCGTCTGGACGCGGGCGACGCCGAGACCCTTGATCTCGGCCGCCACTTCAGCGATCCCGACGACGACGGCCTGACCTTTGAAGCGGCAAGTTCCAACAGACGGGTGGCCACGGTCGATGTATCCGGCGATGAGTTGACGGTAACCGCGGTCCAGGAAGGCACCGCCAACGTGACAGTCACCGCCATGGATGCCCATGGCGCCTCGGCATCGACCCGGTTCCGGGTCGTCGTCGCCCGGCCCGACGACGGGAATCGCCCACCTGCCCCCGCGGCCCCGATCCCCGACCAGCAGATGGCCCTCGACGGCAGCCAGTCGAGAGACCTCAGAAACCACTTCTCCGATCCCGACGACGACAATCTCACCTTTGAAGCCTCGAGTTCCAACACGGCCGTGGCCACGACCGCACTGTCCGGCAGCGACCTGACGGTGACTGCGGTCGCCGAGGGAACCGCGTCGATATCGGTTGCGGCAGAGGATCCCGGCGGGTTGTCCACGCGGATCAGCTTCGACGTAACCGTCGGGAAGACAACGCCCACGACCAACCGGGCGCCGATCCTGGCCACGCAACCTCCGGATCGGGCCATCGTGAAGGGCGCGCAATGGCCGATACAGGGTTGGCGTTACTTCGAGGACCCCGATGACGACGAACTGACCTACAGCGGGAGCAGTTCGAACACCGCGGTGGCAGGCATCAACCCGACCAACGAGTTCGTCTTCAGGGTCGTCGGCAAGTCCGACGGCACCGCCACGATTACGATTACCGCGCGGGATCCTGGTGGCCTGACAAGCTCGGCCGACTTCACGGTCAAGGTCGGCAGCGCCGGCAACAACGCTCCGACGGTGAAGAACGAGATCGGCTCGCTGACGTCCTCGCCGGGGCAGGTCGACATCTTTCCCCTCAACACGTACTTTCGCGACGATGATGTCGGCGACGACCTCAGGCTGTCGGTATCGTCGTCGAACACGGCCATCGTCTCCGCTTCGATCGATAACGACACCTACTACGGGTTTTATGCGAAGGTCAGTGGTGTCGCCGTGGGGAGTGCCACAGTGACATTGACCGCGACGGACCTGGGCGGCCTGTCGGCCTCGCAGTCGTTCACGGTTACGGTCGAGCGCAACCGCCCGCCGCGGGCGACGGGCAGTTTCGATGACATTCTCAGAACCAACGTCGGTGACACCCTGACCTTTGATCTCTCCACGTACTTCAGCGACCCGGACGGGGATTCGCTGACCTACTCCGCCACCGTGGGTGCGGCCGCGTCCGTAGCCGTCTCGGGTGACACGCTTCACATCATCGGGAAGATCGCCGACGGGGCCTCCTTCGGCCGTGTCTTCGCGACCGATCCAGGGGGCAAGAGCGCCGAGATCGAGTTTACCGTCTATGTGAACCCCGCGTCTTCGTCGCAGGATGCGGGCTACGGAGCGCAATACGCGTTCGCGCCGGGGGCCGGTATGCGGGCCCGGGGCGCGCGGTTGTGGGGGCAATAGCCCGCTTTCGGCCCGCATGGTGGCTCCGAGGCCGGCATGCCCAGACCCTGGCCGGCAAGTACTTACGGTCCGGCTCGGGGCTTCCACTGGAAAGGCGCAGAGTCGACACGCCCGACGGTGACTTCCTCGACCTCGACTTCGCCCCTGAACCCGCCTCGGACGCGCCGCTGGTGGTGCTGCTGCACGGTCTGGAGGGCTCGACGCAGCGCGAATACATGTCCCTGATGTTCCGCGAACTGTCCGACCGCGGCCTTCGGGGGGTCGGCATGAACTTCCGCGGCTGCGGCGGCGAGTCCAACCGGCTGCCGAGGGCCTATCATTCCGGCGACACGGGCGACCTGGCGCATGTGATCGCGCGGCTCCGCCGCACTCGCCCCAGGCGTCCGATCGGTGCCGCAGGGTTCAGCCTCGGCGGCAACGTCCTGCTCAAGTACCTGGGCGAGCGCGGGGACGCGGCCGCGATCGACGCCGCCGTGGCCGTGTCCGTACCCTTCGATCTCCCCGGCAGCGCGGAGCGTCTGTCAACCGGCATCATGGGGCGCACGTACGGCGCGTACTTCCTGCGTTCCCTGCGCCGCAAGGTGCGCGAAAAACGGCACCTGCTCAACGGCAAGGTCGATGTGGACCGCACGCTGGCGGCCCGGACGCTCAGGGACTTCGACGATGCCCTTACGGCACCCGTGCACGGCTTCGCCGATGCCGACGACTACTACGCTCGCGCCGACGTGCGACGCCACCTCGCGCACATTCGCGTGCCCGCGCTGCTCATCCAGGCCCGGGACGACCCCTTTCTGCCCCGCGGCGCTGCCCCCGATGCGATCGTCGCCGACAACCCCCACCTGACTGCGGCGTTCACCGACCGCGGCGGCCATCTCGGGTTCGTGGAGGGCGCGCTCCCGTGGCACCCGCACTTCTGGGCCGAGCGTGAGGCCGCGCGGTTCCTCGCGCGGGAGCTGCGACCCGGCTGATCGCCGACGCTACAGCCGCTCCCTGATCCAGCCGACCACGTGATCCAGCCCCACCCGCTCCTGCTCCAGGGTGTCGCGGTCGCGGATGGTGACGCTGTCGTCGTCGCGGGTCTGGCCGTCGATGGTGATGCACCAGGGCGTCCCCGCCTCGTCCTGACGGCGGTAGCGGCGGCCGATCGAGCCGGCCTGGTCGTAGGCGGCGGGAACGCGCGCGCCGCGCAGCGCCTTGAGCAGCGATTGCGCCTGCTCGGGTTGCCCGTGCTTCCTCATCAACGGGAAGACCGCGGCCTTGATCGGGGCCAGGCGCGGGGAAAGCCCCAGCACGACACGCTGCTGCCCTCCCACTTCCTCTTCACGGTATCCATCGACAAGCGCGACCAGGGCCGCCCGGCCGACCCCCATCGCCGTCTCAACCACAAAAGGCAGGTACCGCTCTCCACCGGCCGGATCGATGTAGATGAGGCGCTTGCCGGAAAACTCCTGGTGGCGTGAGAGGTCGAAGTCCGTGCGGTTGTGCACGCCCTCCAGCTCCTGCCAGCCGAAGGGGAACTCGTACTCGATGTCGACGGCGGTCTTGGCGTAGTGGGCGAGCTCGTTCGGACCGTGGGCGTGCTGCCGCAGCTTCTCGGGGCGGATGCCGATCTCGTGGTGCCAGGCGATGCGCTGGTCGAGCCAGTAGTCGAACCACTCGTCGTCGCTGCCGGGCTTGACGAAGAACTGCATCTCGGCCTGCTCGAACTCGCGCGTGCGGAAGATGAAGTTGCCCGGCGTGATCTCGTTGCGGAACGCCTTGCCGAGCTGCGCGATTCCGAACGGGACGCGCTGGCGCGAGGTCTGCTGGACGTTGAGGAAGTTGACGTACGACCCCTGCGCGGTCTCGGGCCTCAGGTAGACGACCGAGGCGTCCTCCTCCACAGGCCCCATGAACGTCTTGAACATGAGGTTGAAGAGACGGGGGTCGCCCAGATCGCAGTCGGCGTGGGCACCGGGGGCGACCGAAGGCTTGCGCGCGCAGGCGGCCTGTTCGATGTGGTCCGCCCGCCAGCGCTTCTTGCAGGTCTTGCATTCGAGCAGCGGGTCGGTAAAGCCGGAGACATGACCGGACGCCTCCCACACGCGGGGATGCATGAGGATGCCGGCGTCAAGCCCCTCGATGTCGTCGCGCGCGTGCACCATCGCCGACCACCACAAGTCCGCCACGTTCTTGCGGAGTTCGACGCCGAGGGGTCCGTAGTCCCACACCGACGCCGCACCGCCGTAGATCTCCGACGACTGAAAGACGAATCCCCGCCGCTTGCACAGCGAGACGATCTTTTCCATGCGGTCCGCCACGTCCTGTCCCCCGGGGTGATTTGAATACACCGCGCGCTGCGCGCAAAAAACGCGTCCGAAAGTTACCGAAGACGGGCGTGAGGACTAAAGCCCCACGGCCTCGGCGCTCCAGGCCCACATCCTGGACTGCGCCTGCGGGTCGCGGGCCGCCGCCGCCGCCGACGAACGCGAGGTCTTGTTGAAGTAGGCTCCGTTCAGGTCGTCATCCCGGCATCCGACGGCCAGCTCGGCCAGAACGGGACCGCCCCGGTCGGCGTGGCGGCCCATGACGCGCGCCATTGTGCCGGCCCCGGCACCGCCTCCCATGTAGTCGCGCAGCAGCCCGGTGTCGTACACGCCCGGGTGCATCACCACGGCCTCGACGCTGGTTCCTTCGACCCGGCGCGCCAGTTCGAGAGAGAAGAGGACATTGGCCAGCTTGCTCTGCTGGTAGGCGCGTCCCCGCCGGTAGGGGCGCCGCTCCCAGTTGGGGTCGCCGAAGTCGAAGGCAGGGCCCTGGTGAGCGCCCGACGAGACGGTAACGACGCGGCAGGGGCGCGGTGACCGGCTGAGCAGCGGCAGCAGGAGGTTGGTGAGGAGGAAGTGACCCAGATGGGTGACGGCGAGCTGCATCTCGAATCCGTCCCGGCTGACCGCGCGCTTCCTGGGGAGCACGGCCGCGTTGTTGATCAGGGCCGAGACCGTCGGTTCGAGTTCGTTGATACGGGCGGCGGCCTCGCGCACGGAAGCCAGCGACGCGAGGTCCGCGACGACGAGGCGATGCGACGCGGGCTGGGGCAGGCGGGCGCGGGCCTCTTCCCCGCGCTCCCGGTCTCTGCACAGGAGGATGACCGGATGGCCCGCCTCGGCGACGTGGCGTGCCGCCGCCAGCCCGATGCCGCGGTTGCCGCCGGTAATGATGACCGTGTTCACGTCGTTGCTTCTCCCGGTTCAAATGAGCACCTTTCAAACTACTTCCTCCCGGTTCACCCGACCCAGAGGCATACGGATGAAGCTGACGTTTACAGATAAGGCGCGGGACATGGTCGTGTCCTTCATGGACATGGAAGAGGACGGACTTCAGGCGCTGCGGATCGCGGTGGACGGGAGTCCCTTCGCCCCGAACTACGAGCTCACCCTGGTCGACGCCGAGCAGCGCGCCGAGACGGATGTGGAGGTCGACGCGGGATCGTTTACGGTGCTCGTCGACGAAGGGAGCGTGGAGCGCCTGAACGGCGCGAAGGTGGACTTCGTCGAAAAGATCCAGGAGAGCGGATTCCAGATCACGCCGGATCCGAACGCGGCGAAGGCGGTGATCGACGACGCGGGTCCGTCGGGCGAGCTCGCCGAGCGGGTGAGCCAGGTGCTGGACACCGAGATCAACCCGGCGATCGCCGCGCACGGTGGCGTGATCAACCTGGTGGACGTGCAGGGGACCGAGATCTTCATCGAGATGGCGGGGGGATGTCAGGGGTGTGCGATGTCGCGCATGACGCTGCGTCAGGGTGTGGAGCGGATGGTGTCGCAGTCGGTGCCGGAGGTGACCGCGATCCACGACGTGACCGACCACGCGAGCGGGGAGAATCCCTACTTCTCGTGAGGTGGCGCCCGTAGTGCGCACGCTGATTCGAGGCGCGCGGGTCGTTCTGCCGGGCGAGATTGCGCGCACCTCGGTGCTGATCGAGGACGGGATCATCGCGGACGTGGATGCGGCTGTGCATGCGCGCGTGGACGAGATTGTGGACGCCGCCGGCCTGCACCTGCTGCCCGGCGTGATCGACGACCAGGTCCATTTCCGCGACCCGGGTCTGACGCACAAGGAGGATCTGCGCACGGGCAGCCGGGCGTGTGCGGCGGGGGGCGTCACCTCGTTCCTGGAAATGCCTAACACCGTGCCACAGACGGTTACGGTCGAGGCGCTCGCGGCAAAGCTTGACCTCGCGTCCCGCCGCTCGGTGGTCAACTACGGCTTCTACATGGGCGCCACGATCGACAACCTGGACGAGCTCTGCCGGGCCGGCCGGTCCGCCGGCGTCGCCACCCCCGGGATCAAGATCTTCATCGGGTCGAGCACGGGGAACATGCTGGTCGACGATCAGGAGTGTCTGGAGGCGATCTTCGCCGAAACCACACTGCCGATCACGGCCCACTGCGAGGACGAGTCGACCGTGCGGGCGAACCGGGCGCGCCTGGCCGGCCCGCTCACCGTCCACGACCACTCGCGGATTCGCGACCACAAGGCGGCCGTTACCGCAACGCTGCGCGCCATCGACCTCGCGGAGCGCCATCGCCACCGCTTCCACGTGCTGCATGTCTCCACCGCAGACGAGGTGCGGATCATCGCCGATCACAACCGCCGCGCCGCGGCTCGCGACCGTGTCGTCACGGCTGAAGCGTGCCCGCATCACCTCTTCTTCGACACCTCCGACTACGACCGCCTCGGCACGCTGGGGCAGATGAATCCCTCGCTCAAGACCGCTGCGGACCGGGAGGTGCTCTGGCAAGGGCTGAAGGAGGGCGCGATCCAGATCGTGGCCACCGATCACGCGCCCCACACCCTCGAGGAGAAAGCGGTTCCCTACCCCGGGTCACCCTCCGGAGTGCCGGCCGTCGACGTCTTCCTGCCTCTCATGCTCAACGAGGTGAACCGGGGCCGCTGCACGCTGCAGGACCTGGCCGCCTGGATGTGCGACCGCCCCGCGCGGATTTGGGATATCGTGGGCAAGGGCCGGATCGAGCCGGGCTACGACGCCGACCTGGTGCTGGTGGACATGGAGAAGGAGCAGTTGGTGAGGAACGAGGATCAGCGCTGCAAGTCCGGCTGGAGTCCATGGCACGGAACGAGACTCCAAGGCTGGCCCGTGAGGACGTGGGTGGGCGGCCGCACGGTGTTCGCGGACGGGCACGTGGCCACGGAGCCACTCGGCTGCGAGATCGTGTTCGACCGCGAGCGGGGCGGATACTGGGCGACGGGCGGGGCCATGTAGTTGACGGCGGGCACCGTGCCGGGTGCAAAGTGGGCCCGCACCGATCAGCGGTTCCGTTGCCTCGGCTGTCGGGTTGTCCTGGGGTGTCGGGTTGCACCCGGTGTGGCTGTCGCCGCCCCGGCCTGGCCCGTCTCGCTCGGCGTGCCCCCGTCGCGCTCGGCTACCCCGATGCCTCAGCCCGTCCCGTCGTCCTCGGCCTGTCCTGTCGCCGCCATCCCGGCCCATCCCGACATGCCGATGTCCCTGGATTTGCCGCGGAAACGCGGGGTCGACCATGGCCCACGGCTGCCGCCGGGTCATCGGTCCGCCGCCGGCCCGGCCTCGATGGCCCGGCCTGCGGTCGCCCCGCCGGCCTGCTCGACCGCCTCCCACGCCGCATCGACCGCGTCCCTGACCGCGGCCTCGATCTCCCACGGGATCGCCGAGTCCACCGTCCGCGCGGCCCCGTTGTACATCTCCCCGGGCGCGAGCGGCGGCGCAGCCGGAAGCGGCAGCCTGGGCTCCGGCAGCGGCGGGGCGCTGGCGATCATCCCGCCCCTTCTCGCGAAGAACACCGCCCGGCCGGCCCGGTCGAGCGCCATGCGGACCCGGCCCTCGTGCACGAGCCGGTGATGCCGCCGGCAGAGCAGCACCGTGTTGGCCAGGCTCGTCTCCCCGCCGTCGGCCCAGTGCCGGACATGATGCGCCTCGGTGAAGCGGCCCCCGCAGCCCGGGTACCGGCAGCCCCGGTCCCGCTCCTCGAGCGCCCGGCGGAGGTGCGGCGGGATCGTCCGCGTCTTCCGCCCCACGCTGACGACCTGACCCCCCCGGTGCAGCATCGAGACCAGCGACGCATCGCACGCCATGCGCCGCGACGTCTCGGCGCTCACCCGCACCCCGTCGAGTTCCGACCGGC
>CAZRQE010000055.1:0-3971 GCA_964602175.1 uncultured Gemmatimonadaceae bacterium
GTGGGGAGGGGGGTGGGTGCGGTGCCGCGGACTTCCAGTACGGGGATGTCCCGCGCCGACGCGGTGGCGGCGAGCGCGGCCGACTGTGGCAGCGCGGGATCCAGCACGACGACTCTCGGTTCGGCGTCATCGAGCACGTACTCGAGTTCCGGGGGCGGGTGTGACACGGCAAGCGGCACCACGACCCCGCGCGCCAGCCAGGTGCCCAACTGAACCGCGACATGGCTGCCACCGGGCGGGATCAGGTAGGCCACCCTCTCGCCGGCGAGGGGTTCGTCGGGCGTCCCCCGCGGCGCCCCCGGTGAATGTGCGGACGCCGGTTCCGGGGGCCGGGACGTTCTCGCCGCCTCCACCAGGCGGTTACGGGTCGTGGTCGCGGCGCCCAGCAGGTCGGCGTAGGTCCAGCGGCCCGTTCCATCGATCAGGGCCGTTCGGTCGGCCCGGGAGGGCCGTGCGATCCGTGCGGGGAGGGTGTTGATGTCGTGTGGGATCGGAAAGCTGCGGGGCTCGAGGGGAGGTGTCCGTGGCAACCCCGAAGTTTGCGGGGAGATGCGGGCGCGCAACAGGCCGACGCAACGGTCGTCCGAGAGCAATGTTGGCGGCGTCCGGGGCCTGAGCCCATCTTTCTCACCATGTCCGTCGACTCCAACGTGGCGTCGGATGCACCCGGTCGCGGTGATGCCGTCGGCCGGGGCGCCTGGGCCAGGGTCCGCGATGCAGCGCTCCTGGACCGGAGCGTGTACGAAGAGGTGGCCCGTGACCGGCGTGCCACCCGCCAGGCAGCCTGTGTGGTCATTCTTGCGTCGCTGGCGGTGGCCAGCAGCGACTACCCACTGGGGTGGATCGAGATGGCCAAGGCGGCCGCCGTCGGCATTCTGCAATGGTGGGTCTGGGCAGCGATGGCCCTTGTCGTGGGTGGGAAGATTCTGGGCGGAAACGCCGACTGGGGAGCGCTGATTCGCGTCCTGGGCTTTGCCAGGGGGCCAGGTGTCTTCGCGGTCCTTGCACCGCTGGTCGGAGGGATCCACCTCGCGGCGCAGGCCTGGGTGCTCGTGGCCGGGACAGCGGCGCTGCGCGCGGCCATGGGCTTCGGCACGGGGCGAGCCCTGGTAACCGCGTTGGTGGGAATGGTGCCGTACTGGTCCGTCCAACTCTTCTACCTCCACTGACAGATCAGATGTTCATGCGGACAACACGGGCAATTCGGTGGGGAACCGGTGGCGTCGCCGGTTTGGCGGCGATCGGGGCATGGTTCGCCGGGGCCGCGGGGTCGCGGGCAGGCGCGCCGTGGCCGGACCAGGCCCAGCCGGAGGGAGAACGCCTCGTCGCGTCGCTTGGGTGTGGCGCCTGTCACGAGGGAGTACCCGAAGCGGAGGAAATCCGGCTGGTGTCGCCCGCGATGGGAGACGGAGCCGCACCACTGGCGCCGGCCTACATCTTCCACTACATGGCCGACCCGCAGACGATCCGGCCCGACATCGCACCGGCGCGGATGCCTCGCTACGACCTTACGGAACGGGAGCGGGTGGCCCTCGCGCTCTTCGTCACGCACGAGCGGGAACTGCGGGGTGTGGACGATGCGTTTCGCGCCGCGCTGGAACGCCACCCGGACGCGGACAGAGGCGAAGGCCGCATCCTGTTTCAGACCCTGAACTGCGCGGGATGCCACGCGCACCCGGAGGTGACGCCCAGCCGCAATGCGCCGGACCTGAGCTTCCAGGGATCGAGGGTCCATGCGGACTGGCTGGTCGGCTACCTGTCCGACCCGGTGACGATCCGGCCCTCCGGACCCGTTCCCGGATTCGGCGGGCAGATGCCCGATTTCCGCCTGGCGCCCGGCGAGGTGAGCGCGATCACCGGCTATCTGATGGACCGCTCGGCTTCCGCCGTAGCGGCGTGGGAGCCGGCCGACCTGTCCCCATTCTCCATGGATCAAGCCGAAACGCTGCTGCGGGATCGCTGGAGCTGTCTCGGCTGTCATCAGCTCGGCGACGACGGCGGCAGGATCGGGCCCCGCCTCGACGGCATCGTTCATCGGCTGCAGCCCGGATACGTCCGCCTGCTCATCGAGGACCCGGCCCATCTGAACGCGGGCGTCGTCATGCCCGGATCTCTGGAGCAGCCGGACCGGCTGGATCTGGTCGCGTCCTTCCTGCTTCGCCGCGATGCGGCGTGGCTCGGTACCGATCCCGTCCCGGGAATGCCCGCCCTGCCCGACGCGGCTGCGGGCCCCGGGGCCACGGGAGCGGGCGCTGAGGCGATGGCAGCGGCCGAGGCGGCCGGCTCCGGCGCCAGAGCAGCGGGTGAAGCGCTCTACCAGTCGCGTTGCGCCCCCTGCCACGGTGTGGAAGGCAGGGGGGACGGCTTCAACGCGCCCTTCATGCCGGTCGCTCCCGTTGCGCACGCCGATTCGGCGGCGATGTCCCTTCGTCCCGATGACACGCTGTACGACGGAATCCACGCGGGAGGCTGGATTCTGGGCAAGAGCCACCGCATGCCGGCGTTCGGGAAATCCCTGGACAACGGTCAGATCAGGTCGCTCGTCGCCTACATCCGCACGCTCTGCAACTGCCAGGGTCCGGCCTGGTCGCGGGACGGCCGCCGCCCCTGACCAACGCGGCCAGGACTGGCCCGCCTTTAGAACTGCCAGACCACCAGCAGCTGGACGATGTTCTCGTCCACGTCGGTCCCGAGCTTGTTGCGCCAGTACTGGTACTCGATGCCCACGAAGTAGCCGTTCTGGTCGCCGATGTCCCAGCGCAGCTGCGGCTGGGCCAGGATCGAGAACGGCACGTCGTTGTCGAGTTCGTTGGTCGTGGGGCCGGCGTATTCTGCATGGCCGGTGATCGAGAATGACTGGCTGCCGAGGTTGAAAGGCAACAGCCCGTTGATGTCGAAGACGAAGCGGTTGCCGGCCTTCGGCGCTCCTCCGCTGTCGAGTCCCCCGCTGTAGTCCACGGTCCCCATGAAGTCGGTATTGAGAAAGACGAAACCCGGAATGCGCCACGAAATGCGGGCGCCCGTCAGCGTCTGGAAGACGTTGGCATCGGCTCCGGCGGCGAGGCCGAAGATCAAGCCGAGATCGGCGACGGGGCCGCTCTCCAACCCTCCACCGCGCGCCCTGGTCAGGCTCAGGTTGGAGTACCACTCGCCATAGAAGTCGACATCGTTGAAACCGTCGTTGACCCTGTCGTCGATCACGTCGATGAACAGGAAGTCGTCGCCCCACGGTGTAACCGAGGCGTGCTGGAAGGTGACGACGGCCGTGCCCGTGCTGGTTCCCTCGAACGGATTCGAGTGCCTCCCGTACTGGAAGTGCACCTCGGTCTGGGCGAGCGCGGGGGCAGGCCCGATGGCGAGCAGGATGGCGCCAGGCAGTGCGCGTGACCAGGGACCCACGATCACGACCGGCCGCGTGCCCCGATCGTCCCCGGCACGCGGATGCGGTCGACGAGCTCGCGGACGCTGGCCGGCGGGGACGGCGTGAACTTCGACACCGTGAACGCGACGGCGAAGTTGAGCAGCATGCCGACGGTGCCGATCCCTTCGGGGGAGATGCCGAACCACCAGTTTTCGGGCGAGTCCGCCGCGGGGTTCACGAAGCGGAAGTAGATGATGTACGCGGCGGTGAACGTGATCCCCGACAGCATGCCGGCGATCGCCCCCTCGCGGTTCATCGTGCGTGTGAACGTCCCCAGGATGATCACGGGGAAGAACGACGAGGCCGCCAGACCGAACGCGAAAGCCACGATCTGGGCTACGAACCCCGGCGGATAGATGCCCAGCAGTCCCGCTATCACCACGGCGAACGCCGCACTGATCCGCGCCGCCAGCAGTTCGCCCTTCTCCGATATTTCCGGTTTCCACGCCCGTTTCAGCAAGTCGTGGCTGATCGCCGAGGAGATCACCAGCAGCAGCCCCGCCGCCGTCGACAGCGCCGCCGCGAGCCCGCCCGCCGCCACCAGCCCCAC
>CAZRQE010000056.1:0-16418 GCA_964602175.1 uncultured Gemmatimonadaceae bacterium
CCCTCTGTCCCAGGGGATAATCACACACCCTCAACCATCCACTCGCCCCACACCCAGGCGCTTCCCTCACCCGCCACAACTCCCCAAGTTCAGGCTCATCTCCGCTTTGGAAATGACTCTCGAAGTCCCGGCGAAGTGCGGCGTTGCCGGAGGGCGGCTCGAGATCGCGGATTCCGCCGGCCGGCTACATCCCCCCGGCGCCGAGAAAGGCGGCCACCTCGTCCCCGGTCACGAAGAAGTCGCCAAGCTCCGCCCCACCCTCGGGACCGTGCCAATCGGACCCTCCGGTCACCACCAGCCCGTTGTCACGGGCCGCCTTCTCCAGCCTGGCCACGCCAATGGAACGGCGGGTGGCTCTGTAAACCTCCAGTCCCCGGAGGCCGGCCCGCACCAGGCGCGGAAGAAGTCCCTGGAAGAGTTCGGCGGGCGGGTGGGCCCATACCGGGAGGCCGTCGGCGTCAAGGATCCGCCGAATCGCCTCTTCCGGCGTTGCCACCCGGGTCGGCACGTAGGCGGGGCAGTCGTTGCCGATCAGTTCGGCAAAGGCCTGAGGCACCCCGCCGACATATCCGGCCTGCACGAGCGCGCGCGCCAAGTGCGGGCGCGAATAGGCCACATCGGCCGATCCCCGCTGCTCGTCGAGCTGCTCGCGGGTGACCTTGATTCCCCGACGCGAGAGACGCTCGACCATCTCCAGCATGCGGGCATCCCGTCGCTCGTGATTCCAGCGTGTGTGCCGCTCGAACACGTCGGAGTGCGTATCGACGAAGTAGCCCAGGACGTGGATGTCGGTGCCGGCGAAGGTGCTGCTCATCTCCACCGCCGGAATGATGTGGATCCGCTTCCCCGCCGCTGCCCGGCGAGCCCGCTCGACACCGGCGATCGTGTCGTGATCGGCCAGCGCAATGACGTCAAGACCGCCCGCGATGGCTCGCGCGACGACCTCTTCCGGCGGCACGGTACCGTCGGAGGCGGTGGAATGGACGTGAAGATCGAGCCTCATGCAGCCCGCTGCCCGAAAGCCGGACTAACCCGGCGAGACGTGGTCCGCGAGCACCGTCACGACGTTGGCTTCCACCTTCATCACACCACCGCCGATCCTGAACTCGCGCGAGCTTCCCGACTCGGGCTCGACGGTCAACGGCCCTTCCCCCATCAGGGTCAGGAACGGCGCGTGACCGGGCAGGACACCGACCCACCCGTCCCATGCGGGCGCCACCAGGGACCGGGCGGAGCCCTCGAAGACGATCTCCTCGGGCGTCACTACGCGTAGCTGCATCGACTTCGCCACCTCAATCCACCTCCACGCCCATCTCCCGCGCCGCCTCGATCACCTGTTCGATGCCGCCCTTCATGTAGAACGCCTGCTCGGGCAGGTGATCGAACTCGCCCGCAGCCACCCGCTCGAACGACTCGATCGTCTCCTCGAGGCGAACGTAGCAGCCGGGAATGTTCGTAAAGGCCGTGGCGACGAAGAAAGGCTGCGAGAGGAAGCGCTCGATGCGCCGCGCGCGGCCGACGATGATCTTGTCTTCTTCGCTGAGCTCGTCCATGCCCAGAATCGCGATGATGTCCTGCAGGTCCTTGTAGCGCTGCAGGATCTCCTTGACGCGGCCCGCCACCTCGTAGTGGCGCTCGCCCAGGAACTGCGGATCAAGGATCCGCGACGACGAGTCGAGGGGATCGACGGCCGGGTAGATGCCTTTCTCGGCGATCGAACGCGAAAGCACAGTGGTGGCGTCGAGGTGCGCGAAGGCCGCAGCCGGGGCCGGGTCGGTCAGGTCGTCGGCGGGAACGTAGATTGCCTGAACGGAGGTGATCGAGCCCTCGCGCGTTGAGGTGATGCGTTCCTGGAGCTCGCCCATCTCGGTACCGAGCGTGGGCTGGTATCCCACCGCCGAGGGCATGCGGCCAAGCAGCGCCGAGACCTCGGATCCCGCCTGCGTGAAGCGGAAGATGTTGTCGATGAAGAGCAGCACGTCCTGCTTCTCGACGTCGCGGAAGTACTCGGCGATGGTGAGGCCAGACAGCCCAACACGCAGGCGCGCCCCCGGCGGCTCGTTCATCTGCCCGTACACGAGCGCGGTCGAATCGAGGACGCCGGACTCCTTCATCTCCAGCCACAGGTCGTTGCCCTCACGGGTGCGCTCGCCCACGCCCGAGAAGACCGAGCGGCCGCCGTGTTCCATGGCGATGTTGTTGATCAGCTCCATGATGATGACGGTCTTGCCGACGCCGGCGCCGCCGAACAGTCCTGTCTTGCCGCCCTTCACGTAGGGCGCCAGCAGATCCACCACCTTGATCCCGGTCTCGAAGATCTCGGTCTTCGGTTCGAGGTCGTCGAAGCGGGGCGCGGGGCGGTGGATCGGCCAGCGCTCGACCTCGGCGCCGCCCGCCACGGGACCCTGCTCGTCCACCGGTTCGCCGAGCACGTTCAGGATGCGGCCGAGCGCGGGTTCGCCGACCGGCACCGCGATGGACCGCCCCGTGTCCGCCACCTCCATCCCGCGCTGTACGCCGTCGGTCGAACTCATCGACACGGCGCGCACCTGGGAGCGTCCGATGTGCTGCTGTACCTCGGCCACCAGGTCGATCTCGCGGCCCGACTCGGTCTCGGCGGTCAGCCGCAGCGCGTTGTAGATCTCAGGCAGGTGCTGCGGGTGGAACTCCACGTCCAGGACGGGCCCGATTACCTGCACGACTCGTCCGCTGTTGTTCTCAGCCATGGTTTTCGTCTTCTCCGGCCGCTGCTCCGCGGCCACGGGTTTTTCCGGAAGTCATGTTCATTCCAATGCCGCGGCGCCACCCACGATCTCTGCGATCTCCTGGGTGATCTGCCCCTGGCGTGCTCGGTTGTAGCTGCGGGTGAGCGTCTCCAGGATCTCGCCCGCGTTGTCGGTCGCACTCTTCATGGCGGCACGGCGCGCGCCCTGCTCGCCCGCGGCGTTCTCGACCAGGGCCCCGTACACCGTCATGCGCAGGTAGCGCGGCAGGATCTGCCCGATCAGCCTCCCCGGTCGGGGGGACACGATGAAGGCGTCCACCGAGCGAGCCCCCGGGACGGGTTCGACCGGCAGGATCCGCGCGGTGCGCGGCGGCGTGGACATCGCCGACCTGAACTCGGAACTCACCATATACACGGCGTCGAGATCTCTCGCCTCGAATCCCCGCCTGAGCGGCGTGACCAGCTGCTCGGCGTCCTCGGGGGTGGGGGCGTCGCCGATTTCCGTGGTTGCCGACGCGATCGCCGAGCCGCGAAAACGGAAGAATGCCAGGCCCTTTCGGCCGGCGATGTGCAATTCGGTTTCCACGCCCTCGGCCCGGAGCGCCTCCAGGCGCATGCGGGCCTCGCGGATGAGGTTTGCATTGAAGGCGCCGCAGAATCCCCGGTTCGCGGTCAACAGCAGTACGGCCGCCCGCTTCGTGGCCGCGGGCTGCCGGAGCAGTGGATGCTCCTGGGCCAGTCCGGGCGCATACAGACTCCGGACCAGGTCGCCGAGGGCATCGCTGTAAGGACGCGCCGCCTGCATCCGGTCCATGGCCCGCTTGAGCTTGGACGTCGCCACGAGTTCCATGGTGCGGGTGATCTTGCGGGTGTTGCGGACCGACTTGATCCGCCGCATGACCTCGCGGGCGCCTGCTCCGGCCACGCTACGCCGCCCCCGCCACCGCCGGCTCCGCCTCGGCGGCGAAGACCTGGTTGTATTCCTCGATGCACTCCTTGAGCCGTCCCTCGATGTCCTCGGTCAGCGTGCCTTCCTGACGAAGCCCGATCAACACGTCCTCGTAGCGGCTGCCGATGAAGTCGAGGAAGCCGCGCTCCCATTTGCGGACGTCCGCCACTTCCAGGTCATCCAAATAGCCGTTGGTGACCGCGTAGATGGCGACGATCTGCCGCTCCACCGGGACCGGCTGGTATTGCGGCTGCTTGAGGACCTCGACCGTGCGCTGACCCCGCGCGAGCTGCTGCTGGGTCGCGGCGTCGAGGTCCGATGCGAATTGCGCGAAGGTCTCCATGGCGCGGAATTGCGCCAGGTCGAGCCGGAGCCGCCCCGCAACCGTCTTCATGGCCTTGACCTGCGCCGAGCCGCCGACCCGCGAGACCGAAATTCCCACGTTGACCGCCGGCCGCACGCCCGAGTTGAACAGGTCGGGCTCGAGGTAGATCTGGCCGTCGGTGAGCGAGATGACGTTGGTGGGAATGTACGCCGACACGTCGCCGGCCTGCGTCTCGATGATCGGTAGCGCGGTCAGCGATCCGCCGCCCTGCTCGTCGGACAGCTTGGCCGCGCGTTCCAGCAGGCGGGAGTGCAGGTAGAATACGTCCCCGGGATAGGCCTCGCGGCCCGGGGGACGCCGGAGCACGAGCGAAAGCTGCCTGTACGCCTGAGCCTGCTTGGAGAGGTCGTCGTAGATGACCAGGGTGTGCTTGCCCTGCCACATGAAGTGCTCGGCCAGCGCCGTCGCGGCGTACGGAGCGATGTACTGCAGGGGTGCCGGGTCCGAGGCGTTGGCCGTCACGACGATGGTGTAGTCCATGGCGCCGTGATGCCGGAAGGTCTCGACCACGCCCGCCACCATCCCCGCGCGCTGCCCCACGGCACAGTAGATGCAGATGACGTCGGTGTCCTTCTGGTTGAGGATCGCGTCGATCGCGATGGCCGTCTTGCCGGTCTGGCGGTCGCCGATGATCAGTTCGCGCTGGCCGCGCCCGATAGGGATCATCGCGTCGATGGCCTTGATGCCCGTCTGGAGCGGCTCCTTCACGGGCTGGCGCTTCACGATCCCGGGCGCCACCACGTCGATCTGCCGCCGCGCGCCGGTCTCGATCGCGGGACCGCCGTCGACGGGCTCGCCCAGCGGGTTCACCACGCGGCCCAGGTAGCCGTCGCCGACGGGCACGTCGAGCACCCGTCCGGTGCGGCGGACCTCGTCGCCTTCGCGGAGTTCCTCCCAGTCGCCCATGACCACCGCGCCGATGTTGTCCTCTTCCAGGTTGAGCGCCAGCGCGGTGACCACGTCGCCCGTCTCGCCGGAGGTGATCTCCAGCATCTCGTTGGCCATCGCCCTGGTGAGCCCGTAGATGCGCGCCACGCCGTCCTTGACCTCGAGGACCTCGCCCACCTCTTCCGAGTGGAGCGCCTCCTCGAAGCTCTCGATTTCTGCCAGGAGGACGCTCTTGATCTCGCCCGCCCGGAGTT
Organism: uncultured Gemmatimonadaceae bacterium; assembly: GCA_964602175.1. Taxonomy (GTDB): domain Bacteria; phylum Gemmatimonadota; class Gemmatimonadetes; order Longimicrobiales; family Gaopeijiaceae; genus Bin94. The sequence continues at coordinate 5,202 of CAZRQE010000056.1, forward strand.
GGGAATCCGACATGTACTCTTTTCTTTTCTAGGGTTGAAGCTCTGCGGCCATGAGCCTGCGCCGCATGGCGTCGAGCTGCCGTTTCACCGACCCGTCGTAGACCGTGTCGCCTTCGCGGATCACGATGCCGCCGACGATTGAGGGCCGGACCTTCACATGCGGGATCACCGTCGCTCCCGTCGCGGCCGCGAGCTTGCCGGTCAGGTGCTCGGTGTCGCCCGCGGAAAGCGGCCGCGCCACCGTCACTTCCATGTGGCGCCTGCCCAGGTGACGATCGAGCATCTCCTGGTAGGCGGCCGCAATGGCCGGGAGCAGCCGCTGCCGCCCCTTGTCCACGACCACCTGCAGGAAGCGCAGCAGCATCGGGGGCACGCGGCCCTCCAGCGTCCTCGCCAACGCCGCCTTCTTGTCGGCGGCGGAGACGCGCGGCGTCACCAGGAACTCGCGTGCGGTGCGGTCGTCCATCAGGGTGGCAAGCGAATCCACGCCGGCGCCGAAGGCCTCCACGCCTTCATGACGGCTCGCCAGTTCGAAGAGCGTCTCGGCGTAGTTGCGCGCGACGGTGTCTTCCCTCACGTCCAGGCGTCTCCCGAGCCGGCGAGGTCGTCGATGTACTCCGTCACCAGCTTCCTGTCCCGCTCACTGTCGAGGCGCTCGCCCAGCAGCCTGGAAGCGGCCGCGATGGCCACCTCCACCGCCTCGCGCCGCACGGTTTCGACCGCCGCGTCGCGTTCCCGCTCGATCTCCCGGCGCGCGTTGGCCAGGATGACGCGGCTCTCCTCACGGGCCTTGCTCTCGAGTTCCCTGCGCAGCTGCTCCGCGGCATCCCGGCTCTCGGCAACCAGCGCCTGAGCCTGGCGGCGGCCATCGGCGAGCTGCTCCCGGTATTCCGTGATCAGCGCTTCAGCCTCGTCGCGCTGGCGCCTTGCCTCGTCGATGTCGCTCTGGATGCTCTGCTCGCGGGCGTCCAGGGCAGCCATCAGGGGCTTCCACGCGTACCGGGCCAGCACGGCCAGCAGCGTCAGGAAGGTGAGGACGGTCCATACCGCCAATCCCGAGTCGACCGCGAAGAGGGTGTCCCAGAGGGGGCCCTCCTCCTGCGCCAGTCCGGGGTAAGGTCCCGCGGGCACCATCAGATGAACTTGAAGAGCGCCGCGAGCAGGATCGCGAACAGCGCGGCCCCCTCGACCAGTCCGGCCAACAGGATGGCCAGGCCGCGGATCTCGCCGGCCGCTTCCGGCTGCCGGGCGATGCCCTGCGTGGCGCCGCTGCCGATACCGCCGATGCCGATGCCGGCGCCGATCGCGGCGAGTCCGGCCCCGATTCCGGCGCCGATGAGGGCGCCCGTGTTCTTGGCAGTGTCGATGTCCGCCGCGCCGCCTTCCTGCAGCGCGGTGATCGCCAGGTCAAGCATGTTTTCTCCTATACGTGTGTGGCCCGTTCAGGGTCAGTGTTCATGCCGCATGAGGCCGATGAAGACGGCCGACAGCATGGCGAAGATGTACGCCTGGATGAAGGCGATCAGCAGCTCGAGAAGCAGGATCGCCGAAACGAAGGCGAAGGATCCGGCGGCGACCGCCCACCGTACGAAGGCGATCTGGCCGAAGATGAAGATGAATCCGATCAGCGTGAAGATCATCATGTGGCCCGCGGTCATGTTCGCGAAAAGACGGACCGCGAGCGCGAAGGGCTTCGTGAATTTCCCCAGGAGCTCGACGGGGGTCATGATGGCCAGCATCAGGTACTTCATCGCGCCGGTGGTTCCCGGGGGCGTGAAGAAGATCGTCTTCATGTAGCCGCGGAAACCCAGCGTAAGGAAGCCGGAAATCTCGATCACCAGGAAAACGATCACCGCCAGGGTCGCCGTGACGGCGAGGTTGCCGGTGGCCGAGCCCCCCCAGGGCACCAGCCCCAGCAGGTTCATCGTCAGGATGAAGAAGAAGAGCGTGAGGATGAGGGGGACGAAGCGCTGGTAGCCGTGCCCGATGTACTCCTTGCAGAGGTCGTCACGGAGGAAGACGACCACCGCTTCAACCGCGTTCGCCAGCCCCCTGGGCGCCCTTCCCGAGCCCTGACGGGCGACGGTTCTGGCGGCGAACAGCGTCATGGCGGCCGTGATCACGGCGGCCAGCAGCAGCAGAACGACATGCTTGGTGAGGGACAGGTCGACCGCGACGCCGCCGATGTGAAACACGGCCCAGTCCCAGTGCGGGAAGTGGACATAGCCGAGGAAGGGCAGTTCGTACTCGGGGGCGTTGAGAATGTGGTGCGCCAGCATGTCGCCGAGGTTGAAGGGGCCGCCGTACCCGTCCGCGGCCGCCTCCTGCGTCGCCGCGTGCTCCTGGGGAAAAGCGAGCAGTCCCGTCATCGCCCTGCCGCTGCCGATCCGCCCCGCAGCCGCCGCTGTTCGATGAGCGACTCGGTGAAGACCACGGCGAGAAGGAAAGCGCCAAGCGACGCCAGGAAGGGGAGGGGCTCCGTCCGCCCCGGGACCACAAAGAACACGATTCCCGCAACGAGGACGAGGACCCTCATTACGAAACCGGTCCCGATGGCCGCCAGCAACCGGTCGTTTCGCGTCCGCCAGCCCCGGAGCAACAGGTGCAGCGGAATCTGCGTCCCCAGGACCAGCATTGCGGCGCCGATCACCGCGCGGCGCGCGCCCTCGTGCAGGAACGGGAAGGCGATGCCAGCTCCGGCCCCCACCACCGCCACGAGGATGACGATGAATCGAATCGACGGTTTCACGGATGATCTTCCCGGCGGCCGGGGGTGTCTCCTTTCCGCGCGGCCGGCTCGACGACGGCCCTCATGTAGAGCGTGACGAAGCCGGCCACGATTCCCAGCACGGCTCCCAGGATCACAAGCAGCGGACCCGTTCCCAGGCGTTCGTCCAACGCCGCCCCGCCCAATCCCAGCAACAGCGCGGCCAGCGCCCAGGCGATCCCGTATCCGGAGAAGCGGCCAAAGTCGCGGAGGGCGGCGGAAGACTGCCGCGACGGCTCTTCACCGTCCTTCAAACCGCCTCCTTCGGCTGCCCCGGTCAGGACAACGGGGACTCGCGTCGAAACGGACGCCGCAGGTGCGATGCCCAGCCAAAGCTAACGCTTGTGAAATTTTTCGCAAGCGTCCGGAAGGCACCCGCCGACGGGTCCCGCGACGGCCCGAACGGCACCCCGCGCGGCGCTTCATTTGAAGTTGCGGGGCATTTCGCCCATTATCGAAGGGATTGATCCCATCGGAACCGCTCGCGGACAGGAGCAAGGATGTCACTGACCGTCGGAGACCAGGCGCCGGACTTCTCGGCCGAAACCAGCGAAGGCACCATCGATTTCCATGATTGGATGGGCGACAGCTGGGCCGTGCTCTTCTCGCACCCGAAGAATTTCACCCCGGTGTGCACCACGGAACTCGGCTACATGGCCAGCCTGAAGCCCGAATTCGACAAGAGGAACTGCAAGATCATCGGGCTGAGCGTGGATCCACCGGACAGCCACCGGGCCTGGTCGGAGGACATCCGGGACGCCACCGGCCACGCCCCCAACTACCCCATCATCGCCGACACCGAACTCGAGGTCGCGAAGCTCTACGGCATGCTCCCGGCGGACGCCGGGGACACCTGGGAGGGCCGCACGCCCATGGATAATGCCACCGTGCGCTCCGTGTTCGTGATCGGACCCGACAAGCAGATCAAGCTGACCATCACGTATCCGATGAGCACCGGCCGCAATTTCGACGAGGTTCTGCGGGTGCTGGACTCGGTGCAGCTGACGGCCGGCCACAAGGTGGCGACGCCCGTCAACTGGACGCAGGGAGACCGCGTGATCATTCTCCCCGCGGTGTCCGACGAGGACGCCCGCAAGACCTACCCCGACGGCTGGGAGTCGCCGAAGCCCTACATCCGCTTCGTCGACCAGCCCGCGGACTAGGTCGCCCCCGATTCTCGACCTGCAAGGCGGTTGATGCCCTTCCCCAACCCGTTATGCGTCCCCCGGGAGCGTTCATGAACCCCATCTCCTCTTCCGCCGCCCCGCTGGCGACCGACCTGTCCGCGGACCGCGACGTCCGCCTCCTGCAGCGCGCCGGTGAAATCGCCGACGACCTGCGCAACCAGGTCGAGCGGCGCATCGTCGGCCAGCAGCACATTGTCGACGGGATCGTCACGGCCATGATGGCAAACGGCCACGTCCTGCTCGTGGGCGTACCCGGCCTCGCCAAGACCCTGATCATCTCCACGCTCGCGGACGCGCTGCACCTGAAGTTCAACCGGATCCAGTTCACCCCCGACCTCATGCCCACGGACATCACGGGCACGGAGGTAATCCAGGAGGACAAGGTCACCGGCGAGCGGGTGTTCCGCTTCGTCCGGGGGCCCATCTTCGCCAACATCATCCTGGCGGACGAGATCAACCGCACCCCCCCGAAGACCCAGGCGGCGCTCCTCGAGGCGATGCAGGAAAGGGACGTGACGGCAGCCGGGACCACCTATGCTCTCGATCCCCCGTTCTTCGTGCTTGCGACCCAGAACCCGATCGAGCAGGAGGGGACCTACCCGCTCCCCGAGGCCCAGCTGGACCGCTTCATGTTCGACCTGCGCATCGGCTATCCCGACCGCGCAGAGGAGGAGAAGATCGCGACCCTCACCCGGGAAGTGCAGGACATCGACGTCCAGCCCGTGGTGCATGGGGACGAGATCATCGAACTTCAGCAGCTGGTCCGGCGAATCCCGGTGCCGCCGTCGATCGTGGGGTTCGCGGTGCGGCTGGCCCGTTCGACGCGGCCGGGCGGGGAGGAACAGGCGAGCGTCGCCAAGCGCTACATCAGCTGGGGTGCGGGTCCGCGCGCGTCGCAATACCTTGTGCTGGGGGCCAAGGCCCGGGCCGCGTTCCGCGGGGCACCGATGCCGACGATGGACGATGTTCTCGACATTGCGCCCTCGATCCTGGCGCACAGGATCGTGGTCAACTTCGATGGAGAAGCCGAGGGGCTGAGCACCCGCGACGTAGTTCGCGAATTGCTCGCCGAGAGCAAGAAATGGATCTAGAGGCCGCGTCACCCGACGACCAACCTCCGAGTCGCCCGGCAGCCGGGGGAGGCGCACGTCGATGACCGTCGCCCTCGCAACCGTATCGCTTCTGCTGCTGGCTGTTGCCGCGGCCCTGACCGCGGCGCTCACGGCAGTGGTCCGGATAGACGACTCCAAGGCGCGCATCCTCGCCGGCGAGGGGTTCGCGGGTGCCGACGCACTGGCCTCTCTGCGGTCGGACGAGGCCGCCACCTCGCCCATCGCGGTCTTCCGCGCAATCTGCTATTTGGGGGCGACCGCCTCCGCCGTGGTGGCGGCCATGGAGGTATGGGGGGGACCCGGAATGTGGCTCGGGGGTCCCGTCGTCGTGCTGCTGGTGCTCCTGGCGGGAGAACTGGCTCCCCGCGCCGTCGCCAGCCGGAGTCCGGTACGCGTGGCGCTGGCGGCAGCGCCGCTTCTTCTGGCCGCATCGCGCGTCCTCGGTCGCGTGTTCTACCCCCTCCTGTGGCTGGGCCGCCTGCTTTCGCGCCGGCCGAGCCGTGTCGACGCCTCGCCCGACGAGCTGCAGGTGCGGGAAGCGCTCGAAATCGGGGCCGATGAAGGCGTGGTCGAGGCCGACGAGCACCGCCTGGTGGAAAGGGCTTTCAAGCTCGACGAGCTGAACGCCTGGGACGCCATGACGCCCCGCGTGGACATCGTGGCGCTGCAGGACTCGCGCCCACTGGGTGACGTGATCGCCGAACTGGAGGACCTTCCCCACTCCCGGGTCCCGGTGTACGGAAAGAACGTCGATGACGTGACCGGCATCCTGCACGTCCGCGACGCCTATCGCGCGTACGTGGCCGGGCGGCGCAAGGCGCCGCTGTCGCAGCTTGCCCGGGAACCGATGTTCGTACCCGGGTCGCTCTCGCTGGCCAAGCTCCTCGCCGACTTTCGCGCCCGGCGCACCCACATGGGGATTGTCGCGGACGAGTTCGGGGGAACCGACGGTCTTATTACGCTCGAGGACGTGCTCGAGGAACTGGTGGGAGAGATCGTGGACGAGACGGACGTGGACGAGGATCCGCTGACCCCGGTCTCCGAGGGCGAAATCATGGCGTCGGGGGGCGCCGACCTGCGTGAGATCAACGAACGGTTCGACTTCGATCTGCCTGCGGGCGAGAACCGGTCGCTCAACGGCTTCATCCTCGAGGAACTCGGCCGGGTTCCCGAGGCCGGCGCTGCGCTCGAAGCGGGCGGGGTGCGGATCGAGGTCGTGACGGCGTCGGACACCCAGGTCCTGAGGGCCCGGCTGCGGCGCTTATCCGCGGACGGCTAGAGCGATGGCGCGCATCATCCCGTTCGGGGGGAAGCGCCCGCGCATTGCCGCGTCGGCGTTCGTCGCTCCGACCGCGGTGGTGATCGGGGACGTCGAGGTCGGTGAGCGCGCGAGCATCTGGTTCGGGGCCGTCCTGCGGGGGGATCACCCCGAGCACGGAATCCATGTGGGAGCACGCACCAACGTCCAGGACAACGCCGTGATCCACACCAGCGATCAGGGACCCACGGTGCTCGAGGACGAGGTGACCGTAGGGCACGGAGCCATCCTGGAGAGCTGCCGGATCGGCATGCGGACGGTGGTCGGGATGGGGGCCTCGGTGCTGCAGCGAGCGGACGTGGGCGAAGGCTGCGTGATCGCCGCGGGCGCCGTCGTCAAGGAGGGTGCGAGAATCCCGCCGCAAAGCCTGGTGGCGGGCGTGCCGGGGCGGGTACGGGCGCTCGGCGCCACGGCCGCCGCCTGGACCGAGCGCAGCTCCGGCCACTACGTCGCGCTGAGCCGCCGCTACCTGGCGGACGCCGCGTGCGAACTCTGCGGTGGCCCCACGATGGAGCGCCACTGCAAGATCCTGTGCCTCAACTGCGGGTATCAGCGCGACTGCAGCGATCCCTGACGCGTAAGTCCGCGCCGCCGGCCGGGCGGCCTCCTACCCGAACTCCAGCCCCTGCGCAAGCGGCAGATCCGTGCTCCAGTTGACCGTGTTGGTCTGGCGGCGCATGTAGGCCTTCCACGAATCCGACCCGGACTCGCGCCCGCCGCCGGTTTCCTTCTCTCCGCCGAACGCCCCCCCGATCTCGGCCCCGGACGTGCCTATGTTGACGTTCGCGATCCCGCAGTCGCTGCCCCGGTGGGAAAGGAAGTGCTCGGCCTCGCGGACGTGGTCGGTGAAGATCGCCGACGAGAGCCCCTGCGGCACACCGTTGTGCAGCGCGATCGCTTCGTCCAGCTCGGCCACGGCCTCGGCAGGTGTCGGCGACCCGCTGCCGTATTCGATGACGTAGAGAATCGGGGCGAAGGTCTCGTGCTGAACGATCGCGAAGTGATTCTCGGCGGCCGCGATACACGGGGTCACGTACAGCCCCCCGGGGTATTCGTCGCCTGCGAGGGCCTCGCCCCCGTAGAGAATCTCTCCTCCCTCCTCCACGACGCGCCGGCGTGCATCCATCAGATCCTCCACGGCCTGGCCGTTCACGACCGGTCCCATCAGCGTGTCCGCCCGCAGCGGGTCGCCGATGCGCACGCCGGCGTAGGCGCGCACCAGGCGCGCGACGAGTTCGTCCCGAACCGACCGGTGCACGATGACGCGGCGCGTGCTGGTGCAGCGCTGGCCCGCCGTGCCGACCGCGCCGAAGAGGATCGACGGGATCGCCAGGTCGAGGTTCGCGTGGGCCGTGACCACGATGGCGTTGTTGCCGCCGAGTTCGAGAATGGTGCGGCCGAGTCGTCTCCCCACCACTTCGGCCACGCGCCTGCCGACCGCGCACGATCCGGTCGCGGAAACGAGGGGAATGCGCCGGTCGTGGAGGAGGCGGTCGCCCACGGTGGACCCCCGGCCGACCACCAGGCTGAAGACCGCGGGATCGACCCCGTTGTCGCGGCAGACCTCCGCCGCCATGCGGGTCACGGCGATCGCGGTGAGCGGCGTCCCGGACGCGGGTTTCCACAGCGTCGCATCGCCGCAGACCGCCGCGATCGCCGCGTTCCACGACCACACCGCCACGGGGAAGTTGAAGGCGGTAATCACCCCGACCACGCCCAGCGGCTGCCACTGCTCGCGCATGTGGTGGTCCGGGCGCTCGCTCGCCATCGTCAACCCGTACAACTGCCGCGACAGCCCCACGGCGAAATCGCAGATGTCGATCATCTCCTGGACTTCGCCCTCCCCCTCGGCCCTGATCTTGCCCATCTCCAGCGTCACCAGGGCGCCCAGCGCCTCCTTGTTCGCGCGCAGGCGCTCGCCGAGTTGGCGAACCACCTCTCCCCGGCGCGGCGCGGGCACGGTCCGCCATTCGCGGAAGGCGCGCTGCGTCCGCTCCACGATGTGGTCGTATTCGGCCTCGGAAACCTGGGTCACGGTGGCCAGTCTGGAGCCGTCGACGGGCGAGAAAACCTCGAGCGGCGGGCCCGACCCGATCCACTCGCCCGCGAATCCGCCCGGATTGACGTCCCCGATTCCCAGCGCGTCCAGGATCCTGCCGGCCTCGCGACCGGTCCCGACCGCCCCGATGCCTTTCGTCGCCACCGTCATGCCGTTTGCCTCTCGTGCCGGATGTTTCAGTCTATTCCCAGTAATGCCAGGTACCACGCGATGAGCGGATCGCCCCAGCCGTAGGCGACTGCCGCCCCGATCGCGAGGAAGATGCCGAAGGGCACCAGCCTCGCCGTCCTGAAGGCGATCGGTCCAAAGATAGCCGAACCGAGCAGCGCCCCGGAAAAGAGGGTGAACAGCACCCCGGCGGGACCCAGGAACGCGCCCACCATGGCCATCATCTTTATGTCGCCGCCACCCATCGCATCCTTGCCGAACACCAGGCGCCCGAGTTTGGCGACGACCCACAGGAGGCCGAACCCGAGCCCCGCGCCCAGTACCGCGTCCGTGAGCGACGGACCGCCGGGAAGCGCGGCCAGGCCCAGTCCGATCACGCATCCCCCCACGGAGAATTCGTCGGGGATGACGTATTGCCTGGCATCCGTCAGCGCGATTCCGAGGAGGAGGGTGAGGAAGAGGCTCCCGCGCACGGCTTCCGGGTGAACGCCCCACTGGCTTGTCATGCCAGCCCAGATCAAGGCCACGGCCACTTCGACGACCGGGTACATCGCGCTGAGCCGCTTGCCGCAGCGCCCACAGCGGCCGCGCACCAGCAGGAAACCGAGCACCGGCACGTTCTCCCACCACGCCAGCGGAGACTTGCAGTTCAGGCAGCGCGACCGGGGCGAGACCACCGACCGCCCCTCGGGCCACCTGGCGACGCACACGGTCAGGAAGGACCCGACGCACGCGCCGACCACCGCGGCCACACCCACCGGCAGCAGCCCGTTCACTCCTCCTCCCGAGGGGCGCCGCCGGTCAGCAGGTACATGAGGATCGACCCCGCGACGGCCACGTTGAGCGAGTCGACGCCAGGGGCCAGCGGTACCGAGATCCTGGCCGCCCCTCCCTCCGGCGGTGGCGCTCCCCCGACCTCGTTGCCCACCACGAGCACCCAGTTCCGCCGGTTCGCGGCCTCGACCTGGTCCAGCGGCGCACCCGCGCGGTCGGCGTGAAGGAAGTTGACCGCCTCGGCGGCGCCGGCCACCACCCCGCCCGCCTCACCCGCGCCGGCTCCCGGCGGCCCGATCAGCGGCACATGGAACACCCCGCCGGCGGATGCGCGCACAACCTTGGCGTTCCACGGATCGACCGTTCCCGCCCCGATCACCACGCCGTCCAACCCGAACCCCCACGCGGAGCGTATGAGCGTCCCCAGATTGCCCGGGATCTGCACGCCGGCCGTCATCAGGTAGCATCCGCGCGCCAGCCGCGCTGCGCCGAGCGGCGGCGGTTTCACGCATCCCAGAACGGGCAGGGGCGATTGGGTCGAGCACAGGTCGCGCACGGCCGCGCCGTCCGCGATCAGCACCTGGGCACCGCGCCTGCGTGCCGCCTCCGCGATCGCCCGCCCCGCCTGCCCGGCCGCCAGCTCGTCGCCGATCGCCACCCAGCACACCTCGACGGAAGACCTCAGTGCCTCCATGACCACGCGCGGACCCTCCGCGAGCGCGAGCCCTTCGCGTTCCCTGCCCCGCCGCGACCTCAGCCTGAGAGCCAGACGGCGCTTAGATTTGCTGATCCCGTTCATTCGCACCTCGTCACCCGGGACGTCCTCATGGACAGCCACGCACACGTGCCCGTTGCGCTCACGATCGCCGGCAGCGACAGCGGCGGCGGCGCCGGCATCCAGGCCGACCTGAAGACCTTCCACCAATGGGGCGTCTTCGGGACCTCGGTGCTAACGGCCGTGACCGCACAGAACACCCTTGGCGTCCAGAAGGTCCACGCGGTTCCGGCCGCCGTGGTCGAGGCCCAGGTGAACAGCGTGGCGACCGACCTTGCCCCGCTCGCCTTCAAGTCCGGGATGCTGGCCAACACCGCGGTCGTGCGCGCGGTTGCCGCGTCGATCCGCCGCCACGGTCTCACGCGATACGTTCTCGATCCTGTGATGGTGGCCACCAGCGGCGATACCCTCCTCGAATCCGATGCCGTGACTGCCGTGCGCGACGAGCTCGTGCCGCTGGCGGCGCTGGTGACGCCGAACTGGCCCGAGGCCGTGCTGCTCACGGGAGTAAGTGAATCGGGGCTGCGGGGCATGGACATGGCTGCACGGGCCATCGTCGACGCGGGGGCCGGGGCGGTGCTGGTGAAGGGCGGGCACCTGCCCGGAGACGAGGTCGTGGACCTGTATCGGGACGGCCGGTCCCGCCACGTGTTTCGGCAGCCCCGCCTGGAGACTCGTCACACCCACGGCACCGGATGCGCGCTCAGCGCGGCCATCGCCGCCGGGCTGGCACGCGGCGCGTCTCTCCCAAATGCGGTCGCCGCCGGAGTGGCGTGGGTGCGGGCCGCCATCGCCGGCGCGCCCGGGCTGGGAGCGGGCAACGGGCCGCTGAATCACTTCGCGCCGGTCCCCTCCAATGCCGGAATCAGCGCTTCAAGCAGCACACCCAGGGTGCCGCCCGCCACCTCGCCGTAGGCCATCACGCCTTCGTGGTCGACGATTCCGTCGCCGAGTCCCGCGGCACGGTTGGTGACGAGGGAGAAGGCCAGCACGCGCTGCCCTCCGGCCCGCGCGACGGTGACCTCGGGGACGGTGGACATCCCCACCGCGTCCGCCC
>CAZRQE010000057.1:0-38868 GCA_964602175.1 uncultured Gemmatimonadaceae bacterium
AGCTCCACCCGCCCGTGGTTCGCTTCCGCCATCTCCTTGACAATCGCCAGCCCGAGCCCGGCTCCCTGCGCCTTGTCCCCCACAAAGGGCTCGAAGATGCGGTCCCTGATCTCCTCCGGGACCCCGGGGCCGTCGTCCCGCACCGCGATCCGCACCTCGCCGTTGACCATGGCGCCCTCGACCCACACCTGCTCCCCAGCGTGGGCCGCGTTGCGGAGAAGGTTCAGGACCAGCCGCTTGACCTGACGCGGGTCGGCGTTCGCGAGCAGGGGCTGGGCGGGGAATTCGACATGCAGTTCGCCGCCCTTTTCCCTGACCTCCGCCTCGGCCAGGGAGACGGCATCGCCAACGGGATCCCGGACATCGTGCAACTCGAGCTCCGTGCGTCCCGGACGCGCGAAGCCGAGGAATTCGTTGATGATGCTGTTGAGGCCCACGACTTCCCTCCGCACGCGCCCCAGAATCCGTTGCCGTTCCTGCTGGTCGTCGGTTTCCTGGGCCTCGGCCGCGAACAGCTCGAGGCCCGCCAGCGGGTTCCGGATCTCGTGCGCGACGCGGGAGAGCATCAGGCGCAACTGCTCGTCCCTGCGCTGGATTCCGGTCCTCATGCGCTCCATCGCGCGGGCCAGCCGCCCCACCTCGTCCTCCCCCTCGAGGTCGAAGGGCCGGTCCATCATGCCGCGCTGAATGCGCAGGGCGCCCCTGCTGAGCACCTCCAGGCGCGACACGATACCGGTCGCGAGTCGCCAGCCGATAAGCGCCCCCAGCGCGGCCGCACCCAGCGAGAGGGCGACGATCGTCCATGTCAGCGCGCGCAGCGGTTCAAGGTGATCCTCCGGAATCAGCAGTATGAGGAAGGTCTCACCCGACTCCAGGCGCAGGATCCCGTAACGGTAGTCGCGCCCTTCCAGCTCGAAGCGGGGTGTCGTCGCGGCTCCGGTCTCGTATGCCCGCTGCACCAGTCCCGAGACGACGTACGGTTCGACCCAGCTCAGGCGTTGCAGGATCGCGATGGAGTCGGGCGGATCGGGCGTCACCAGGGCCCTGACTTCGAGGTCGCCGGGACTCCACCGGAAAATGTCCGCACGGTCCACGACACCGGAGGCCATCATCCGCCTGAGCGAGTTCTGAAAGCGAAACCAGTCGGGCGGCGGATCCTGTCCCTCCTCCAGCAGCAGGAGCACATTGTCCCCCCGAAACAGCGCTTCCTTCGCCATCTCACCGGCGGACAGCAGCTCGCGGTCGAGCTGTTCCTCGAGCGCCCCACGCGCACCGTTCCAGGTCAGCACGCCGCCCAGGGCGCTGATCAGCACCGCGAACGCCACGAAGAAGGCGGTGAACCGGTTTCGCAGAGTCATGGTCGGCCAGCTACGTCCCGCAGGGCACCCGTTCGGCCCGCACCTCGGGATAGAACGGCTCCGGCGTCTTCGGTGCCACGACGATGTGATACGGCCGGACGATCCGCCTTGCCGGCGCGCAGAAGTCACCCGGGTTCCTCTCGACGATCTCGATCCTGGTCCCGGTGACCCGCTCGTCGTTCCCGATCAGCAGGAGCCGCCGCACCTCGACCGAGTCCCCCACCTCCTCGCGCACCCCCACTGCCCCGACCAGGACCATTTCCTCGGCCCAGTCGATCTCCGGCGCCGCCCGGCCGGAACCCGCCGTGTGCGCGTCCCAGAAGGCCTGGAAGCGATCCTGCGTCTCGGTGCCATCGGAGTCGTCGGGAGCGCGGAACCATATCGGGCTGTCGACCCCGGATCCCGTCTCGGTCCCCTTGTCCAGCGTCCCGTACGGCAGGCTCCCCGAATACACCGACAGGAAGTCCGCCCCTACCGTCCAGTCCCTGATCTTGATCGCGGCCTGAATGATCCGGCTCGCGCCCGTGTCCGGCCCGGCCCCTTCCGTCTTGACGTTACGAAGCGTGCTGGCATCCCCCGCGCAACGGGTCCATTCCCTGCGCTCCTCGCGCCGCGAGTCGTAGATCTGCAGCGTCACCTTCGTCTTTCCGACGCCGCAGTCCGGCTCCAGGTCCGGTTCCAGGATCGAGTCCACCCCGAACACCTTCGCGCCACCGTCGTTGAGCAGCTGAATCAGGCTCGGGTATTGGGCCGCGTAGTGGACCGGCAATCCCGGGTTCCGGCTCAGATTCTCGTCTCCGGTCGCGCCGCGGTAGCCGATCTGCTCGAACAGCTTCCAGGCCCCGTCCGAGCTCCAGGTGACCACCTGCTGAAGCCAGCCGATATCCCCCTGGAGCGGCACCTCGGCCGTTATGCGCACCTCGCCCTCCGACCCAAACCGCAGCAACCCGTTGGGGGGACCGATGGTATCGCAGTTCGTCATAAGTCCGCAAAACATGGTCAGACCTAGAGTTATGACAACAGAGCGGATTCGCTGCGGGCTTCCTTTGCGTTTCCTTTCAGTGTATCTTTGCATCGCCATGTCTGCCACCTCCCGTCTCCGCAATCTACTCTGCGACCGCAGTGTGAGGACAGGTGATTTTACACTGGCCAGCGGCCGGCGTTCGCGGTACTACATCGACGCCCGCCTCACGACCATGACCGGCGAAGGCCAGATCCTCGTCGGCGAGGTCTGCTTCGAGGCCATTCAGGAAGCCGGCTGGGCCCCCGAATTCGTGGGCGGCATGACGCTGGGCGCCGATCCCGTCGCCTACGCGATCGCGCACCACGCGACCCGCACCGGTGCCGCCCTCGACGCCTTCACGGTCCGCAAGGAGGCCAAGGGGCACGGAACCGGCCGTCAGATCGAGGGCGGCCTCGCTCCCGGAGCGCGCGTCGTCGTGGTCGAGGATTCGGTTACGACCGGAGGAAGCCTGCTCAGGGCGCTCGACGTGGTGGCGGCCCACGGAGCCATCATCCTTGGCGTGCTCGCCCTCGTCGATCGCCAGGAGGGCGGCGCCGAACGCCTGGCGGCTGCCGGATACGACTTTCGCGCGGTCTTTTCGGCCAGGGAACTGCTCTAGCGGACCGCAGATCGAGCCGCCCGAGCGCCCGGCCCCGCGGGTCAGTCGACCAGTCGCAACGGCATGACCAGACACAGGTAGTCCAGGTCGTCGCTGGCGGGCGTCACGGTGGCCGCGCGCTCCGCGCTCTTGAAGGCGAGTCTGACTTCGCCGGGCGGCATGTTGCGCAGAACTTCCAGCAGGTAGTTCGCGTTGAAGCCGATTTCCAGCCCGTCACCCTCGTAGTCCAGCTCCAGCTCGTCGTGCGCCTCGCCCAGATCGGGGGTCATCACGTCGAAGTGTACCCGGTCGGTCTGGAACGACATCTTCACTCGGCGCGTCTGGTCGCTGGCGAGAACCGCCATCCGGCGCAGGGCCGCCTCCAGGACCTGCCGGTCGACCGTGGCGATCCTGTCGTTGTCCTTGGGAATGACCTGTTCGTAGTTCGGGTACTTGCCCTCGATCAGGCGCGTATAGACCTCCTTGTGGTCCGAGCGGAACGCCAGGTGGTTGCCGCCTCTCGCGACCGTCAGGGTCCCGTCCTCGTCGAACAGCCGTTCCACCTGCCCGAGAGCGGCCGGCGGAACGATGAGGTCGGCGCTTCCGGCCTCGGTGGAATCCGACTTCACGACCATCTTCGCCAGGCGATGGCCGTTGGTCGCCACCATGCACATCTGCGTGTCCTCGAGCTCCCACAGCACCCCGTTGAGGATGGGCCGGCTCTCTTCGGTCGACACCGCGAACGATGTGGTCCTGATCAGCTGGCGCAGCGACTCTTCCGAGACCGTCCAGCCTTCCTCGAAGTCGATCGCGGGCAGATTCGGGAACTCCTCGCTCGGCAGACCGTTGAGCTTGAAACGGCTGTGACCGCAGGCGATCTCGAGCTGGTCCCCGCGAGCCTGCATGTCCACCGGCTCATCCGGGAGCTCACGGGTCAGTTCCTGGAGCTTGCGCCCGGGCGCCGTGATCGCGCCGCCCTGTGCCACCTCCGCCGGCACCTTCATCCGGATGGAAACGTCGAGATCCGTGCCGCTCAGCCAGACCGCGTTGTCCTCCGCTTCCAGAAGGACGTTCGAGAGGACGGGCAGCGTCGTCTTGGCCGGAATGCTGGCCGAGACCGCGGCCAGCCCTTTGTGGAGGTTCTGCCGTGTGATCGTGAATTTCATCGAAGCCTGTCGGAGAGCGTGGTGGGAAAATGCACGGCCAAGGCCGGTCCTTGCCTGTGAAGTATGGTATTAAAGATAGATAAACTCATCATCATAGGGGTTGTGGATACTGTGGAAATCGTCCGTGTGGGGGTGCCTGGGGGGTTGAATGCAGTGGGTTGGAGAGCGGAACCCGGGCAGCGTGGAAAAGCCGTGGAGAAAACGGGGTTCTCCCACCACGGATCGTGGCGGCTGTGGAAAAAGGGGGAAATCGGGCCGCTTTCCCACGGGGTTTTCCACATCGCGGCCGCGCACTCCACCGCGGAAGGCGACGATCCCGACCGGTACCTTGCGGCTCACGCCGACTTCGCCAGGGTTTCCCGGATCTCGTCGACCTTCGCCTGAAAGGTGCCGTCAGCCCGGAGGCGCGCCTCGACCTTGCGGATGGAGTGGATGACCGTGGTATGGTCCCGGCCGCCGAACGCACCCCCGATCCGGGCCAGGGGAAGATCCAGCAACTCGCGCGTCAGGAACATCGCGACCTGTCTCGGGACGACGAGTTTGCGCGTCCTGCTCTTCGAGGCGAGGGCCTTGCCGGTCACGCCCCAGACATCGGCCACCTTGTCCCGGATGCTCTCGGCGTCGAGCGGGCTGCGCTCCTGCAGCTCCGCCATGCCGGCCAGCGCGATGCGTGCGAGGTCGAGGTTGGGCTCCCGTCCCGTCAGGGAAGCCACCGCCAGCAGCTTGATCAGCGCACCCTCCAGTTCCCGCACGGACGACCGGCAGCACCGCGCGATGAGGTCCACGACGGTGGGCCCGATCGACAAGTCGTCTTCTTCGGCCTTGCGCTGCAGGATCGCCACGCGGGTCTCGTACTCGGGGCAGTCGACGCCGGCCACGAGCCCCCACTCGAAGCGCGAGACCAGCCGGTCCTCGAGGCCCTTGAGCTCCCGGGGGTGACGGTCGCTGGTCAGAACGATCTGGCGGCCGCTGTTGTACAGCACGTTGAAGGTGTGGAAGAACTCCTCCTGGGTACGCTCCTTGCCCCGCAGAAACTGCACATCGTCCACCAGGAGCAGGTCGAACGACCGGTAGCGGCCCCGGAAGGCGTCGGTGGTATGGCTGGCGATCGCGGAGACCATCTCGTTCACGAACTGTTCGGCCGGGATGTAGCAGATGCGGGTGCCGCCGGCCTCGCGCAGCCGGTTCGCGATGGCCTGCATCAGGTGGGTCTTCCCCAGACCGGTGCCTCCGTACAGGAACAGCGGGTTGTAGCTCCGTGCCGGCCGCTCCGCGACGGCCATGCTGGCCGCCTGTGCCAGGCGGTTGTTCTCGCCGACGATGAAGCGGTCGAAGGTGTACCGGACGTTGAGCCCCGGTACGGGTTCGGCCGGGGCCGGGGGCACGTCCGCCGGAGCGCGCGGTTCGCCGTAGGGCGGTGACGCATCCGGTTCTCCGACCTGCGCCACCGAGATCTCCGGAGCCGAACGCTCGCGGGCCCCCGTTTCCGTCGAGACCCGCAGTTCAACCGGGGCGCCCAGGATCGCACGGGCGATCTCGTGCACCGTCTCGCCGTACTTGTCTTCCAGCCACTCCGCGTGGAAGCGGCTCGGCGCCGTAACGTGCAGGACTCCGTCCGACCATGAGACCGCCTCCGCGCTGGCAAGCCAGGTGCGAAACGTCTGCTCGGGAAGGCCGCGCCTGGCCTGCCCGAGTATGCGGTCCCAGAGTTCGGTTGCGCCTAGTTCCATGCCTTCACGGTGTTCAATGGGGGCGCCAACGTTACGGGCGCGCAGACCCGAAGTCAAACGGCCGCGCGCGCCGCCCCGACCCCCTCCCGGGGACCCCGCTTCCGGTCCCCGGGGCTCCGTGGTCGCGGCTGCGGTTGACCAGTGGTGAGTCCTTCGGATACCTTTAAAGGCTAGCCCGTTGTTGGTCGCGCCCTCCTGCTTCGCGGATGGGGGCGACCGTTACCGAGACCGCCACCGCGAGCGGATCAGAATGAAACCGACTTACAGGCCCCGCAACCGCAAGCGCTTGAACAAGCACGGCTTTCGAGCGCGCATGAGCACGAAGGCGGGCCGGGCGACCCTCAATCGCCGCCGCCGCCGCGGACGACGGTCGCTGGTGGTGCGCATCGGGTCCAAGAATCCCAGGTAGCAGTGCAGGTGGAGCCGGTGGGCCAGCGGCTCCCCAGGACGGCCCGGATCCGGCGCGGCGGCGAGATCCGGACCGTGTTGCGGAAGGGAACCCGTTCGAGAACGCCAACGCTGGATGTCTACATCCTCCGTGTGCCGACGCGACCCTACCCTCGCGTCGGCTGCGTGGTCCCCAAGCTGGGGAACGGGAGCGTCGCCCGGAACCGTCTCAAGCGCAGGCTGCGCGAGATCGGGCGAACGCGGGTGTTGGGAGCGCTCAGCGCGAGCGGAGTCGGAGCGGATGTGCTGGTGCGGGCTAGAACAAGCGCCTACCGGGCGACGTATCATCAACTCGAGGAGGAACTGATGAGCGTCGTGGACGGAAAATGGTAGTCGGCCACCCACAGCGCGGCCCGGGGCGACACAGCCTCACCGTTCGTATGATGGTCGGGGCGATCCAGGCGTACCAGGCGACGGTTTCGGCGTTCAGGACGTCGCCGTGCCGGTACCTGCCGACCTGTTCGGAGTACGCCCGCGTGGCGATCGAGGCATACGGGCCGTGGAAGGGCGGGTGGCTCGGTGTCCGGCGACTGGCGCGGTGTCACCCTTGGGGCGGGCACGGATTCGATCCGGTCCCGGGTGTGGAGACGGGAGAGCGATGAAGACCGGACTGAGGTTCCTGCTGGCGATGT
This sequence comes from uncultured Gemmatimonadaceae bacterium, assembly GCA_964602175.1. Lineage (GTDB taxonomy): Bacteria > Gemmatimonadota > Gemmatimonadetes > Longimicrobiales > Gaopeijiaceae > Bin94. Next base: position 6,935 of record CAZRQE010000057.1, read on the forward strand.
TCCTGATGCTCGCCGTGTTCGTGCTCACGAACCTGCTCTTTCCGCCGGTCACCCCGGATCCGGTGTCGGAGCCTCCCGGCGAGCCGGGCGAACCGCGGGCGGGAGAGCCCGGCGTACGCGACGAACCAGGCGTCGACCGACCCTTCGAGGCACCACGGGACGGCGATCCGGAGGAGCTGGTGACCGTGGAGACGCCGCTGTTCCACCTGACCTTCTCGAACCGCGGTGCCCGGGTGCGCTCGGTCCGCCTCCCCGGCTACGAGTCCTTTCAGCGTGAGGGCGCGGTGGAACTTGTGCCCGAAGGCGTGGACGGCGTCCTCGGCGCGACGTGGCTGTACGGGGGCGGCGCGGACTCGGTTGCCCTGGACCGGTACCCCTACACGGTCAGCCCGGCGGGCGGGATCCGGCTCAGCGAGGGGAGCGGACCCCGCACGCTGACGTTCCGGTACGACTATCCCGAGGGACAGTTCTTCAGCGAAATCCGCTACACCTTCACCGCGGATTCGTACCTGGTCGAAGTCGAGGGCGAACTGCCGGCGGTGGAGCGGTCCGCGCTGTTCCTGGATCTCGGGCCGGGCCTGGCGATCAACGAGCTCCAGGAGTCCGAGGACTGGAGGGCGATGGCGTACCTCGGGAACCACGCGGAGGACGGCACCCGGTCGCGCCCCCTGTCCCGCGTGGACGAACCGGAGGTGGTGGAGGGCCCGCTCCGGTGGGCGGCCGTCAAGAGCAAGTACTTCGTCCAGGTGATTCTGCCGGGGGACGGGATCACCGGTGGGGACTATCTCACCGCCATGTGGGCTCAGCCGCTGTCGGTGGAAGGCCGGGCCAGCGTGCAGGTGGCCAGCCCGGTGGGCGACGACGGCAGCTACTCGTACCGGGCGTATCTGGGTCCGATCGAGCGCGAGCGGCTGGTCGCGATCGGGAACGACCTCGAGGAGGTCAACCCCTACGGATGGCGCATCTTCCGCCCCATCATCCGGCCCCTGGTGGCCGTGATTCTGTGGCTTGTCCGGGTCCTGCACGAGAACCTGCTGCTGGGCTACGGCTGGGTGCTGATCGTGATCGGCGTGCTGATGCGCGTGCTCTTGTGGCCCCTGCAGCGCAAGGCGATGCTCGCGCAGGTCAACATGATGAGCGTCCAGCCTCTGGCGCAGGAGATCAAGGAGAAATACCCCAACGACCCGCAACGGATGCAGCAGGAGACGATGAAGCTGTACAAGGAGCATGGCGTCAACCCGTTGGCGGGGTGCGTGCCGATGCTCATTCCCATGCCCATGCTCATCGCGCTGTTCCTGGTGTTCCGGACCACGATCGAGCTCCGGGGCGAGTCGTTCATGTGGCTTCCGGACCTGTCCGCCGCGGACCCCTTCTATATCCTGCCGCTCTCGCTGGGCGCGAGCATGTTCCTGCTGCAGTTCATCATGTACAAGACCAGTCCCGCGCAGGGGATGGCGAACCAGCAGATGAAGATGATGATGTACATTATGCCGGTCTTCATGACCGTGCTCTTCTGGCGGTGGGCGTCGGGACTCAATCTCTACTACGTGACCGTCAACCTCGCGACGATTCCGCAACAGGTTCTCATCGCCAAGGAAAGAAGGAAGATGCAGGCGGCGGGTCCGGCCAGGCGCTCCCGCTGACGGCCGGCCGGGTGGTGCTCCCGTGGACTCCGGCGTGGTGCCCGACACGATCGTGGCCCTGGCGACGGCTCCGGGGTTCGGCGCCATCGCGCTGGTGCGCCTTTCGGGAAGCGATGCGCCGGGAATCGCGGCGGAACTGACCGGGGAGTCCGGCAGCCCCACCGCCGCGTGGGCGGACCGAACCAGCCGTCTTCGCACCCTCAGCCGTCCGGGCTCCGGCGAGGCCCTCGACCGGGCGCTGGTGACTTTGTACCGGGCCCCGGCGAGCTACACCGGCGAGGACATGGTGGAGATCTCGACGCACGGCGGCCACTCGATCCCCGGGAACGTGGTTGCCGCGTGCATCGCGCTGGGGGCCCGCAAGGCGAGACCGGGCGAATTCACCGAGCGCGCGTACCTTAACGGCAAGCTCGACCTGACCCAGGCGGAAGCGGTCGCGGATCTGGTTGCGGCTCGCTCCGAGAAGGGGCGGACCGTGGCTCTGCACCAGCTGGAACGGGGACTCGGGGTGAGGATCGCCGCGCTGAGGGAAGACGTGGTCGGGCTGGCGGCCCTGCTGGTGCAGCACATCGATTTCCCCGAGGAGGACGACGCCCCGACGCCCCTGGACGCCATCGCGGGGAGGGCCGCCGACGTCGCGCGCGACATGGGCGTGATCCTGGCCACGGCGCCGTCCGGCGAGCTGCTGAGGGAGGGGGCGGTGACGGTGCTGGCTGGCCGTCCCAATTCCGGTAAGTCCAGTTTGTTCAATGCTTTAGTGGGACAGGAGCGTGCAATCGTCACGGACGTTCCGGGTACGACGCGCGATGCGATCGAAGCCGTTGTGGAGGTCGACGGGTTCCCGTTCCGCCTGGTCGACACGGCCGGGTTGCGCGGCGATGCGGGCACAGTGGAGCGACTGGGCATCGAGGTCGCGCGCCGCTACCTGGCCGGGGCCGACGTTGTCCTGCACTGCAGGGAAGCGGGGCGGGCCGCGGCAAGGGGGGAAGAAGAGTTTGTGGCGTCGCTCGGGTCGCCGGTTATCGTGGTGAGGACGAAGCGGGACCTTGCGGGGCCAGGGGAGGCGCCGCGCGACGGGGAGGTGGCGGTTTCGGTGGAGTCGGGCGAGGGGCTTGCCGAACTGAGGGGCCGGCTGCGCCGACTCGTATTCCAGGGTATCGTGGAGAATCGCGACGAGGTGCCGGTGGTCACGAATCGGCGGCAGGCCGAGTTGTTGCGGGTGGCGCGAGCCGAGGTGGAGGCCTTCGCCGAAGCGCTCTCGGCGGAGATTCCGCCCGAGGTCGCGTCGGCCCACCTCAAGTCCGCCGAGAGCGCGCTCGAGGAGATCCTCGGCGTGATCGCGCCGGACGACGTGCTCGACCGGGTGTTCAGCGACTTCTGCATAGGAAAGTGAGCGGTGCGGCTTCGCTATGACGTGATCGTGGTCGGCGGGGGCCACGCGGGGACCGAAGCCGCAGCCGCGGCCGCGCGCCTGGGCGCGAAGACGGTTCTCGTGACCCCGGATCTGACCCGGATTGCGCAGATGAGCTGCAATCCGGCGATCGGCGGGGTCGCGAAGGGGACCGTGGCGCGAGAGGTCGGCGCCCTTGGCGGGGTCATGGCGCAAGCCACGGACGCCACTCGTATACACTTTCGTATGCTGAACCGGTCCAAGGGTCCGGCGGTCTGGGGACCACGGGCCCAGTGCGACCGAGCCCGGTATCCGGTGGCCGTCCGGCGCATTCTCGACGGTCTCGAGGATCTGGATCTCTTCCAGGAGATGGTCACGGGCCTCCTGGTGGGCGACGACCGCGTCCAGGGTGTCGTCACGCGCGGCGGCGTGGTCTTCGAGGGCCCGACCGTCGTGGTAACGGCCGGAACGTTCCTCCGGGGCAGGATCCACGTCGGGGGCAGCACCGCACACGGGGCGGGGCGGGCGGGGGAAGGCCCCTCGATCGACCTCGCCGAGGCGCTCGAGGAGCGCGGCCTCGAGGTGGCGCGCTTCAAGACGGGGACGCCGCCGCGGGTTGACGGGCGCTCTGTGGATTTGTCGCGCTGCGAGCGGCAGGACGGGGAAGACAGCGCCTTCCGATTCTGCTTCTACAGCCGCGAACCCATACCCGCGCAGCGGCCCTGCTGGATCACCTGGTGCGGAGCCGAACTGAAACGCATTGTTACCGCAAACCTCTCTCGCAGCGCACTTTACGGCGGTGAGATATCGGGACGGGGTCCGCGGTACTGTCCGTCCATCGAGGACAAGGTGGTCCGGTTCCCGGACGTCGCGCGTCACCAGGTCTTCCTGGAGCCGGAAGGGCTGGATACCACCGAACTGTACGTCAACGGCCTCTCGACCTCGCTCCCGCCCGAGGTGCAACTCGCGTTTCTCCGGTCGATTCCCGGCCTCGAGGAAGCAAGGATGACCAAGCCCGGGTACGCGATCGAGTACGACTACTTCCCCCCGTATCAACTGAGGCACACCCTGGAGGTGCGGTGCATTGCCGGACTGTACTTCGCCGGGCAGATCAACGGAACCACGGGCTATGAAGAGGCCGCCGGGCAGGGGCTCGTGGCGGGCGCCAACGCCGCTCTCGCGGTGCTGGGCAGGGATCCGTTCGTGGTCGAGAGGGACCAGGGCTACATCGGCGTCCTGATCGACGACCTGGTCACGAAGGGAGTGGACGAGCCCTACCGGCTCTTCACGTCGAGGGCCGAGTTCCGCCTGTTGCTCCGCCAGGACAACGGTCCGGGCCGCCTCGGCATTCTTGCCCGGTCGGTCGGCCTTCTGACGCGGGAACAGGAATTAGCGCTGGAGGCCCGTCTGCGCGAGGAATCGCGCGCCATGGCGTGGTTCCGAAGCGAGGCGATGCAGCCGGCGACGGTCAATCCCACCCTGGAACGGGCGGGAAGCCAACCGATCGACCGTCCGAGGCGGGCCAGGGACATCCTTCGCCGCCCTCGCGTGACCGCGGAAGCCCTCCTGCGCGCGGCCGGCGATGCAGCCCCGCGCTTCGACCCTGACGTGCTGGCAACCGTCGAGATCGACACCAAGTACGAAGGATACGTGCGCCGAGAGCTGGAACGGGCGGCCAAGCTGCGCACGCAGGCAGAATTCGCCATCCCGGAAGACACGCCCTTCACGAGCTTCGCCACGCTGTCGATCGAAGCGCGCCAGAAGCTCGAGAAGATAAGGCCGCGGAGCCTGGCGCAGGCGGGCAGGATCCCCGGTGTCTCGCCCGCCGACCTGCAGAACCTCGTGATGGAGATCCGCAGGATGGCCAACCGCCGGACGGCGGCCGGAAGCCTGGCGACGGCAGCGGAGGGTCGGCCACCGGCGAAGGATGCCGGGCCGCCGGCGAACCGGGCCACTCCTGCTTGAACCTCCGGGGCGGGGCCGCGGCCGGGGTGTTCCACGTGGAACATCGGCCGGGGGCCGCCACGAGCACCCTTTTGTTCCACGTGGAACACGGCGCGGTTAGATTCCAGAGTCGATTGGAGTTTCGTCTTTCCGGGAACCCAGGGAAAACGCCGCATCTTGAACCGAATCATCGCTCTCGCCAACCAGAAGGGCGGGGTTGGCAAGACCACAACTGCGGTCAACCTCGGGGCCAGCCTTGCCGGTGATGGTGCCAGGGTGCTGCTCGTGGACATGGACCCTCAGGGAAACGCTTCCAGCGGCCTGGGCATCATCCAGCGCGACAACATCCCCACCGTGTACGACGTGCTGGTCCGGGGCCTTCCCGCATTTCGAGCGGTCTTTCGATCCGACGGACACGCGAATCTCGACGTGATTCCGGCCAACCGCGATCTGGTGGGGGCCGAGGTCGAGCTGGTTGGCGTCGAGGACCGCGAGACCATCCTTCGCGACACGCTCGCGCCGCTCGCGGCCGACTACGACTTCATCTTCATCGACTGCCCTCCGTCGCTGGGCCTCCTGACCCTCAATACGCTCGCGGCGGCCGACTCGGTCCTGATTCCGATTCAGTGCGAGTTCTACGCGCTTGAAGGCCTTACCCAACTGCTGAATACGATCGGTCTGGTACAGAGAGGCCTGAATCCGGGCCTCGAGGTCGAGGGGGTGCTCCTCACCATGTACGACCAGCGCCTCAGTCTTTCGCGCCAGGTCGCTACCGAGGCGAAACGCTACTTCGGCGAGAAGGTGTTCGACACGGTGATCACGCGGAACGTCAGCATCGCCGAGGCGCCGGGGTTCGGACAGCCGGTGACGGACTACCAGCCCTCCTCGGTCGGCGCGCGCCGTTACGCGTCGCTGGCCCGGGAGCTTCGGGGCAGGACGGGGCTTGCAAACAATCACAGGAGCTGAGTGGCCATGAACCGAGGCGACCGACTTGGAAGAGGGCTCGGCGCCCTCCTGGGCGACTACATGCAGGAGCCGGTTGCGGCGGGATCCGAGCCGGATGTGCCCACGACGGTTCCGGTCCGCGCCGTGGCCGCCAACCCGTACCAGCCGCGGAGGCAGTTCCGCGCCGCGGAGCTGAGCGAACTCGCGGCCTCCATCCGGGTCAACGGCCTGCTGCAGCCGGTGCTTGTGAGAAGGTCACCTTCCGGCCGGACCTACCAGCTGGTGGCGGGCGAGCGGAGGCTTCGCGCCGTCAAGCTGTTGGGCTGGAACGAGATACCGGCCCAGGTGCGCGAGGTCGACGATCGCACACTGCTCGTTCTCGCGCTCGTCGAGAACATACAGCGCGAGGATCTCGGGCCGCTGGAGGAAGCCAAGGCCTACGGGATACTTCGGGATACGTTCGGGTATGGGCAGCGTGAAGTGGCCGAAGCCGTGGGCAAGAGCCGGTCCACGGTGGCGAACGTGCTGCGCCTGCTGACACTCCCACCGTCCGTTCGCCGCCTGCTCGAGGAAGCCGCTCTGACCATGGGGCACGCCAGGGCGATCCTCGGGGTGGACGATCCGGTGAAGGCCGCCGATCTTGCACGGCAGGCGGTCGCCGAATCGTGGTCGGTGCGCGAAACGGAACGCCGGGTTCGGGAACTGGCCGGTGGCGGGCAGTCATCCGCCCGGGAGGCTTCGGACGAGGCGAAGCCACGGGATCCCGCAATCGGGGTCCTGGAGGAGGCGCTCAGCGACCATCTGGACGCGCGCGTCGGCATCCAGTGGCGGGGCCGCGGCAATGGGGCGATCCGCATATCGTTTCGCGGGGCGCGAGAGCTGGAGAGGGTTTTTGCCGCCATGACCGGAAAGGCAGCGGCCGAGATAGTTGGCTGAACCGCGGCCGGCCCGACAGTATGTTAGGGGTGCATCACTGCGGGCCGGGCACGGAATTGGAGAGCATCAGTGGACGGCAGAGACGGCATATCGATCATCGTGGTGCGGGACGGCGTGGAACAGCCGCGCACCATCACACTGTCCCGGCGTCGTCTGGTGGCCATCAAGGTCGCCGCGGTCGCGCTGGGAGTCCTGATCGCTGCGATGGCGGCAAGCTGGTCGGCCATGGCCGGCCGTGCCGCAAGAACCGCTGTTCTGCAGCAACAGAACGACTCGCTGATGGCCCGGCACCAGAGGATGGACTCGCTGGCCAGCCGAATAGCGGGTGTCGAGACGCGGCAGGACAACTTCCGCCAGTTGATCGGACTCGACAGCGCCCGCGATTCCGTCCTCTGGCTCACGAACGGCGGTGCGGCGGGGGGCAGCCCCGGCGGCCTGGGCGAAGGGGCCGCAACCGAGCCGACCGCCTGGCCGCTTACGACTCAGGGGTTCGTCACGCGGTCCGATGGCGGGGCCAGCGACCATCCCGGAATCGACATCGCGGTGGCGAGCGGGTCCTACGTCAGAGCGGCGGGTGGAGGCGTTGTTGTTGACGCGGCGAACGATCCCGTCTACGGTCTCTTCGTCCTCATCGATCACGGCAATGGCTGGCGTACCAGGTACGGCCATGCCTCCCATCTGGTTGCGGAACGGGGGCGGCAGGTTCGGCAGGGAGAGGTGGTCGCCCTGTCGGGTTCGACGGGTCGGTCTACCGCGCCCCATCTTCATTTCGAGATATTGAGAAACGGCAGGCCAATCGATCCATTGTCGATGGTGACACCGCCATAAGTGGGGCGGTTCTCCGGAAGATCACCCGTATCCAAGGAAGGAAGACGTTTGGAAGCCATGGCACGAAAAGGACCTACACCGGCGACGTCACCCGAACAGGTCATCTCCATCGTCGGGCCCGGACTGCGCATCGTCGGTGACTGCGACACGACCGACACCATTCGTATCGAAGGGCATATCGAAGGTTCGGTCCGCGCCCACAAGGCGGTCGTAATCGGAAAAGCGGGGCGGGTGAACGGCGACATCCACACCCAGGATGCCGTGATCGCGGGCACCGTAAAGGGTGCGCTGGTCGTGGAGTCCCGTCTGGAACTGCAGGCGACCTGTCACATCGACGGTGAAATCAGCGCCGCGCGCCTGCAGCTCGAGGAAGGCGGGGTCGTAAACGGCACCATCAGCGTCGGTCGAAAGGACGCGGGGGTAGCGATCGACCCGGGAGCCCCGGCTTCCGACCGCCGGCCCAAGGGCGCGGCGAGCGGCCAGGCGGGAAAGGTGCTGGGCGTCGGCGGAAAGGTGAAGGTGTAGCCGCCCGTTGAGACCGGCGGCCATGCCTTCCGCGGCGCTGGCGGAGATCGCCGGGTTCCTCGACGACTACCTTGCGGTCTCGGGCTTTCCGGACTATCCGAACGCCCTCAACGGCGTTCAGGTCGAGAGCTCCGGACCAATTCGAAGGGTTGCCGCCGCGGTCGACGCCAGCCAGGCGGTGATCGACGAGGCGAAGGACTGGGCCGACCTTCTCATTGTTCACCACGGCCTGTTCTGGGGCGGCCTGCAACCCCTCACCGGGCGCCACTTCGGCCGGGTGAAGGCCCTGGTCGAGACGAACACCGCCCTCTACAGCGCCCATCTGCCGCTGGACGCCCACGCCGAGGTGGGGAACTCGGCGGTACTGGCCCGGAAGCTGGGGCTCGGGAATCTGGAGCCCTTCGGAGACTACAAGGGAGCTGCTGTGGGCTGGAAGGGGGTCGCCGATGCGCCGCTGGAGGCACTGGCACGCACCCTCGAGGAAGCCACCGGCACGGGCGCGCGGATCCTCCCGGGCGGACCCGGGCACGTGCGGACGGCGGCCGTGGTCACCGGTGGGGGAGCCTCGACGTTGCCGGAGGCGGCTGCCGCCGGGCTGGATCTGCTGGTCACCGGAGAGGCTCAGCATCATCATGCCATCGAGGCCGCCGAACTGGGAGTCTCGGTTGTTCTCGGCGGCCACTACGCGACCGAGACGTGGGGCGTGAAGGCGCTCGCGCGGGTTCTCGAGCAACGTTTCGGAATCGAGAGCCGTTTCGTAGACTCGCCTACGGGACTGTAACAGGCACACGATACCAGGAGTTGGCATGCGCCCCTCGATGATCCCTGCCGCCACCGCCCTTCTCGCGGCTCTGCCGACGGCTCTGGCCGCCCAGGTGCCGACCCCGGCCGACCATTTCGGGTTCGACATGGGGACCGAGCGCAGACTCGCCAACTGGGACGACCTGACGTCGTACTACGAGGCCCTCGCGCGGACCAGCGACCGCGTCGCCGTGGACACCCTCGGCCCGACCACGCGGGGACGGCCGTTCGTCATGCTGACCATCACGAGCCCCGCGAACCACGCGCGGCTGGCGGAACTGCACCGCGTCCAGCGCAGCCTTGCCGACCCCCGCACGCTTGGCGGCGACGACGAACTCGAGCGCCTGCTCGACGAAGGTCGCACGGTCGTCATGATCACCCATGCCATCCACTCCACCGAGGTCGGCAGCGCACAATCGGCCGCCAAACTCGCGCACCACCTGGCCTCGTCCGCCGACGAGCGCGTCCGCGAGATCCTCGACAACGTGATCCTCCTGCAGATCCCGTCGCTCAACCCCGACGGCACCCAGTGGGTCAACGACTTCTACAACGAGCACGCCGGCTCGGAGTTCGAGGGCCGGGCGCCGCCCTGGCTCTATCACTTCTACACCGGCCACGACAACAACCGCGACTGGTACACCTTCTACCAGAACGAGACGCAGCACACCGTCCGGGCCCAGAACGACTGGCACCCGCAGATCGTGCACGACATCCACCAGATGGGCGGGAGCGGCGCGCGCATCTTCTTCCCGCCCTACATCGATCCGATGGAGCCCAACGTCGATCCCGGTCTGATCTCGGCCGTGAACCAGCTGGGTGCCTACATGGCCGCGGAACTGACTTCTCAGGGGAAGCAGGGCGTCGTCATCAACGCGATCTACGACGGCTTTCATCCCGGGCGTGCCTACATGCACTACCACGGAGGGGCTCGAATCCTCAGCGAGACCGCGTCCGCACAACTGGCCACGACCGTGAACGTGCCGCGCGAAGTGGTGCAGGGCGGCCGCGAGTACGATGCCGGCCGCGCGAACTGGAAGTTCCCCTGGCCCTGGGAAGGCGGCGAGTGGGGGCTTCCCGACATCGTCGAGTACCAGTTCTCGGGCGCGATGGCGCTGCTCGTCAACGCCGCGAAGAACCGCCGCTTCTGGCTGGAGAACTTCTACCGCGTGGGCGAGCGGGCCGTTGCCGGATGGGACGAGTGGCCCGCCGCCTGGGTGATTCCGGCCGGTCAGGAGAACCGGGTCGGGGTCGAGAGCGTGCTGCGCATCCTGACGATGGGCGATGTCGAGGTGCGGCGCGCCGAGTCGGACTTCACGGCCGGGGGCGCGTCCTACCCCGCCGGATCGCACGTGGTCGTGATGCGGCAGCCGTACGCGGCCTTCGCGCAGACGCTCCTGACCGAACAGGAGTACCCCGACATGCGGGAATACCCCGGCGGCCCGCCGAAGCGCCCCTATGACGTGACCGCGCACACGCTGCCGCTGTTGATGGGGATCGAGGCGGCGGCGCTGGAGGCCGAGCCCGACGTGGTGCTGAGCGATCCGATTTCGGTGCAGGGCGTCGGCTATGAGCTGCCTGCGCCGCTGACCGGCGCGGACGCCCCGCGGATCGCGCTCTACAAGGGGCACCAGGAGCCCATGATCGCCGGGTGGACGCGGTGGATGTTCGACCGTCACGAGATGGTCTACGACTCGCTGCACGACGCGCGCGTCCGGGCGGGTTCGCTGGGCGACGACTACGACGTGCTGGTCTTCCAGAGCCAGTCGGACCGGTCGATCAGCGGCGGCCACCTGCCCGGATCGCTTCCGGAGCAGTACACGGGCGGCATCGGCGAGGAGGGGCGCGCCGCCGTCCGCGAGTTCGTGGAGTCGGGCGGGCGCCTGGTGGTGATGGAGGAAGCGGCCGAATTCGCGATCGGGCTCTTCGGGCTCGACGTGGGCAACCCCGTGGCGGGGCTGTCGAACACGGAGTTCTACGTGCCCGGATCGATCGTGCGGGTGGACCTGGCTCCGGATCCGCTCGCCGCCGGATACGACGGCTCGACCGCGGCGTGGTACTGGCGCAGCAGCCGGGCCTTCACGGTCGGCGATGACCGGGTGGACGTGCTGGGACGCTACGGCGAGACCAATCCCGTGGTCGCCGGGTGGATCCTGGGGCCCGACAGGCTGGCCGGGCAGGCGGCGCTCCTGCGCGCACGCGTCGGCCAGGGCGAGGTGATCCTTTTCGGGTTCCAGCCCAACTACCGGGGCCAGAGCATCGTGACCTGGCCGCTGCTCTTCAACGCCATCGCCGGCGCGAGGCTCGTCGGATGAACGAGCCCGGTGTTGCGTGCCCGAACTGCAACTACCGGGAGCGTTCGGCCAGCGCCAATTTCTGCTCCCGGTGCGGCGGCGCCCTGCGGGGCCCGCCGTGTCCGGACTGCGGAGCTGGCTCGGAGCCCGGCGACCGCTTCTGCACGCGGTGCGGAGTGCCTCTGGGAAGACGGGGCGCGGGTATCGGCGCGGCAGGGACCGGGGTCGGGCCCCGCACGGCGTGGATTCCCTGGGCGGCGACGGGCGTCCTTGCGCTGATCGTTGTCGTCGTGTTAGTTGTGCGTGACGGTGGCCGTGAAATCACCATGTCACCCCCTCCGGCCACGCCCGCCGGCGCCCTCGGCCCCACCTCGGCCATCGATCTGAACTCGATGACGCCCCGTCAGGCGGCGGACCGCCTGTTCCGGCGGGTGATGGGCGCGGTCGAAGCCGGCGACCAGGCCGAAGCGAACCTCTTTCTCCCGATGGCCATCGCCTCGTATGACCTGATCGAGGCCCTGAGCCTGGACGACCGCTTCCACCTCTCCCTGCTTCACGCGGTTGCCGAGGACGGCCCGTCGGCGCTGGCCGTCGCCGAGGCGGGACTCGCGTTTCGGCCGACCCACCTGCTCTGCCTGGCCGCGGCCGCCGAAGCCGCGCTGCTGATGGGCGACAACAACCGGGCAACGGGCTACTACCAGACCCTCGTGGACGTCTACGACGAAGAGATCGGTGCGGGGCTGGAGGAGTACGGCACGGGCCCGACCGGCCACGCCAGCCTGTTGCCGCAGCTGCGCGCCGACGCGCTGGCCTTCCTCGCGGGTTCGGGGCAGGGATGATCCAGTCTCCCCTGGCGCTCGCCGCCGTCATCGCCGCGGCAACCGCGCTCGCCTTCTGGCTGGACTACCGCTTCCCCGCGCTGGGGAAGGTCGGCGCGTCCATGCTGGCGATCATCTTCGGGGCGATCCTGTCCAACACCGGGCTCGTGCCGGTCAGCTCGGTGGTCTACGACATCGTGCTCGGGCCGGTCACGTCCGTGTCGATCGCGTGGCTGCTCCTGTCGGTCGACCTGCGCGACCTGGCGAAGGCCGGTCCGCGCATGACGGGCGCGTTCGCGATCGCGGTGACCGGGACCGTCCTGGGGGCGCTGGTGGCCGCCGCGGTCTACGGGTCGCAATTCGGCGACGACACCTGGCGGATCGCCGGGGCCCTGACAGGCACCTATTCGGGCGGTTCGGTGAACTTCGTGTCGGTGGGCCGCGAGGTCGGACTGACGGGCACGCTGTTCGCGGGACTGAACGCGGCCGACGCGGTCATGACGGCGCTGTGGCTGGCGGCCACGCTCATGCTGCCGGTGTGGCTTGGGCGCTTCTACCGGCCCGTGTCCGAGGGGAGCGACGAGGGGGCGACGGCCGGCGAGGAAGAGGACGATGCGGCCTCGGACCGCCGCCGGCATCATCCCTATTTCGCTCGCGAGGGATTGTCCGCGCTGAGCCTCGCGAATCTCTTCGCGGCCGGGGTCATCCTCGTGTTCGTCGCGGAATGGCTCGGCCAGGCGGTCCCCGGGGTCCCGTCGATCGTCTGGCTGACCACCCTGGCCCTGGCGCTCGGGCATTCTCCGCTCTGCCGGGACGCGCGCGGCGCGATGCAGCTCGGGTCCGTCGGCCTCCATTTCTTCTTCGTGCTGATCGGCATTCTGTCCCGGGTGTCGGAGATCGTCGCGGTGGGCGCGGAAGTCTTCGTGTTCACGCTGATCGTCGTTGCCCTGCACGGAGTTGTCGTCTTCGGCGCCGGCAGGCTCCTGCGACTGGACATCGGAACCATCTCGGTCGCGTCGCAGGCCGCCGTGGGCGGTCCGTCGAGCGCGCTTGCGGTCGCCATATCGCGGGAGTGGCGGCATCTCATCCTGCCAGGGGTGGTGATGGGTCTGTTCGGCTACGCCGTCGGCACGTATCTGGGGCTGGGCGTGGCGTATCTGCTTCGCTGAGCGGCCTGCGCGCCGGGCCACGCCCGGGGCCTGTCATGGTGCGAAAAGTGCGACTTTCTTATGATTTACGGCCCTTTGAGACATCGGAGATCACGGACAGGTGACTTTTTCGCAGGCAAAAGCACCGGGCGGGTACGCACCCGCGGGCAAGGACACCGGGACGGTCAAGCCGAAAGGCACCGCCCGGATCCGGGCCCATTGCGGGATCGACACCATCCCGATCACGTCGCGCAAGCCGTCGTGGCTAAAGGTGAGGTCCCCCGGCGGGCCGAACTACCTGCGCCTCAAGCAGCTCATGCGCAGCCAGTCGCTGCACACGGTGTGCGAAGAGGCGGGCTGCCCCAACATCGGGGAGTGCTGGGAGGCGGGCACGGCGACGTTCATGATCCTCGGGGACGTCTGTACCCGGGCCTGCAAGTACTGCGCGGTCGCGCACGGGATGCCCACGGAGCTCGACCTGGACGAACCCCGCCGCGTCGCCGACACGATCGCCGCGATGGAACTCGACCACGTCGTCATCACCTCGGTCAACCGTGACGAACTCGCGGACGGCGGGGCGAGCATCTACGCGGCGACGATCCGCGAGGTGCGGGACCGGCTGCCGGACTGTTCGGTCGAGGTGCTGATCCCCGACTTCAAGGGTGACGAGGCCGCGCTGCGGGCCGTGATGGACGCGCGGCCCGCGATTCTCGGGCACAATCTGGAAACGGTCGAGCGCCTGCATCCGGAGGTGCGCCCCGGGGGCCGCTACTGGCGGTCGATCTCGTACCTCGGGCTCGCCAAGCGGATCGACGCCTCGATGCTGACCAAGACGGGGATCATCCTGGGCATGGGCGAGGAGGAGGCCGAGATCCGGCAGGCGATGGCGGACCTGCGCGAGGCGGCGGTCGACATCCTGACGCTCGGACAGTACCTGCGGCCGTCGCGGCAGCACATTCCGGTGGCCCGTTGGGTCACCCCGGAGGAATTCCGCGACTGGAAGCGGATCGGCGAGGGCGAGTTCGGTTTCCGCCACGTCGAATCGGGCCCGCTGGTGCGGTCCAGCTATCACGCGAAGGAACAGGCGCGCGAGGTGGAGGCTGGCGGACCGGGCAGGATCCGCGACGTGATGGAAGCCGATATTCCGGCGCCCGCGGAGGTGGTTGCGATGCCCGTGAAGCGACGTTCCCTGATCCAGCTCCGCACGAATCGGGCGGCGACACGGGCCGCGGGCACGGGGGGCTGAGGCCAATGGCACAGGGAACGCGGACGGCTGCCGGGCCGGCGACCGAGGGTACCGTGCCAGGTGCGAACGCGTCCGAGACCGCGGACGGGAGCGAGCCTGCCGCGGCCACGGGACTCGATGGCTTCACGCGGGAGGAGCTGCACGCGCTCCTCGCCGACATGCTCCTCTACCGCCGCTTCGAAGAGAAGGCGGAAGAAGCGTATGCGATCGGCAAGATCGGGGGCTTCTGTCACCTGCACATCGGTCAGGAGGGACTGGCGGCCGGGTCGATCAAGCCGCTCCGCGACGACGACCAGGTGATTACCGCCTACCGTGAACACACCCAGGCCATCGCCAAGGGCATCAGCCCCGGCGCCGCAATGGCCGAACTGTACGGACGGGTGGACGGGTGCTCGGGCGGCCGGGGCGGCTCGATGCACCTCTTCGACACCACGCTCGGGTTCTGGGGAGGTCATGGGATCGTCGGCGGGCAGATTCCGCTGGGCGCCGGACTGGCGTGGGCGATCAAGTACCGGGGCGGCGACCAGATCTGCCTGTGCTTCATGGGTGACGCCGCGGTCAACCAGGGTGCGTTCCTCGAAGCGCTGAACATGTCCGCGATCTGGCACCTGCCGGTCATATACGTCGTCGAAAACAACGGCTACGGGATGGGGACGGCGTTTTCGCGCGTCTCGGCCACCGAGATGGAAGCCCGCTCGGGCGCCTACGGCATTCCGGCGCACACCGTGAACGGGCAGGACGTCGTGGAGACCTGTCGATTCTTCGCGGAGCTGGCGGACCGGGTGCGCTCAGGCGCCGGTCCGCAGTTCGTGAATGCCGTGACCTATCGCTTCCGCGGCCACTCCATGTCCGATCCGGTGTCCGGCACGTATCGGTCGAAGGCAGAGGTGGATTCTCACGTCGAAGCGCAGGATCCGATCAAGATCCTGAGGGACCGGCTGATGGATGCGGGGCTCCTGACACAGGAGGAACTCGAAGAGCTCGACGCCGGGGCGCGGGCTCTGTGCGACGAGGCCGCCGAATTCGCGGAAGCGTCGCCCCTGCCGGATCCGTCGACGCTCTACGACCACGTGTACGCCGAGATCAACCAGCACGGCCGGCTGTTCCTGGACGGCCGAGGCGCGGGCGGCGGCCCTGCCGGAGGCGCCCATGACTGAGCTCACCTACCGCGAGGCCCTGAATGCGGCCATGTGCCAGGAGATGGACCGGGACGACTCGGTGTTCCTGATGGGCGAGGAGGTCGCGGAGTACGACGGTGCCTACAAGGTCTCCCGTGGAATGCTGGAGCGCTACGGCGACCGGCGGGTCGTGGATTCCCCGATCAGCGAGCTGGGGTTCACCGGCCTTTGCGTGGGCGCGGCGATGGCGGGCCTGCGCCCGATCTGCGAATTCATGACCTTCAACTTCTCGATCCTCGCGTTGGACCAGGTGATCAACAGCGCGGCCAAGATGCTGTACATGAGCAACGGCCAGATCCCCGTGCCGATCGTTTTTCGCGGCCCGACCGGGGCGGCCCTGCAGCTGTCGGCGCAGCACTCCCAGGCGTGTGAGACCTACTACGTCCACGCGCCCGGCGTGAAGTTGGTGACCCCGGCCACGCCCGCCGACGCCAAGGGACTGCTCGCGGCCGCGATCCGCGACGACGATCCGGTCGCGGTGATGGAGGGCGAGCTGCTGTACAACGTGCGCGGCGAGGTGCCCGACGGCGAATACGTGATACCGTTGGGCGTGGCCGACCGGAAGCGCTCGGGCGACGACGTGAGCATCGTGACGCACGGCAAGATGGTGCATGTGGCGTTGCAGGCGGCCACCGCGCTGGCCCGAGAGGAAATCGAAGCCGACGTGCTCGATCTGCGCTCGATTCGTCCGCTCGATGTGGACGCGATCCTGGAAAGCGTGGCGCGCACGAACCGCGTGGTCTACCTGGAAGAGGGGTGGCCCTTCGCGGGCGTGGGCGCGCAGATCGTATCCCTGATCCAGGACGAGGCCTTCGACGATCTGGACGCGCCCGTGGTGCGCGTGACCCAGGCGGACGTGCCGATGCCGTACGCCAAGAACCTCGAGCAGCTCGCCAAACCGGGCGTGAAGGCCGTCGTGGACGCGTGCAAGCGCGTGCTCTACCTCTGAGAGAAGCGAAGCAATGGCAACCAGGGTCCACATGGAGGCGCTCTCGCCGACGATGGAAGAGGGCCAGGTCGTCTCGTGGCTGAAGGCTGAAGGCGATGCGGTCGCGCAGGGTGACATCCTCGCCGAGATCGAGACCGACAAGGCGACGATGGAGCTGGTGGCGCGCGGCGAGGGCGTGCTGAGAAGGATCTTCGTGGACGCAGGGGCGACCGCGCCGGTGGGCGACGTGATCGCGGTCATCGCGGCGGAGGACGAGGACATCGCCGCGCTGGTGGCGTCGGTAGAGCCCGCGGCGACTTCCGCTGCGCCGGCAGCGGCCGAGCCGGTCATCCAGGCTGTGCACGCGGCCACCGGGACTGGAGCCCCGCCGGCGCCCCCCGCGGCGCCTGTGGGTCCGGCACCCACCCCTACCCCGGTCGCCACAGCGGGCCGGATCAAGGCCTCCCCGGTCGCGCGCCGACTTGCAGGCGAGCTGGGCATCGATCTTGCCGCGCTTCAGGGTTCGGGACCCAATGGCCGAGTGATCAAGCGGGACGTTGAAGCGGCGGCAGCGGCGCCGGTGCCCGCCGTGGCGCCCGCGACCACACCGCCACTCCCGGACACCGAGTTCGTGGACGTTCCGCTGACGCAGATGAGAAAGACGGTCGCGCGCCGCCTCGCCGAGTCGCTCGGGCCCGTGCCTCACTTCTTCCTCACCGTGGACGTGGACATGACGCGGGCGCTGCAAGCCCGCGCAAGGGTGAACGAACTGCTGGCCGCCCAGGGCGCGAAGGCGTCGCTGAACGACATGGTCATCAAGGCGGCCGCCGTGGCGCTGACCCACCACCCGGAGTGCAACGCGTGGTGGCAGGGTGATTCAATCCGCCGCTTCAACCGCGTGCACATGGGTGTCGCGGTCGCCGTGCCCGATGGTCTGATCACACCCGTGGTCAGGGACGCCCACGCCAAAGGCCTCGGGCAGATCAGCACGGAGATCCGGGAACTGGCGGGGCGCGCGCGGGAGAAGAGGCTGCAGCCCGACGAATACACCGGGTCGACCTTCTCCATCTCGAATCTGGGCATGTTCGGGATCGAGGAATTCACCGCCGTGATCAATCCGCCGGAGGCGGGGATCATCGCGGTGGGGACGATCGAGGACCGGCCGGTGGTCGTGGACGGCCAGGTCGTCGTGCAGCCGCGGATGCGCATCACCATGAGCTGCGACCACCGGGTGATCGACGGCGCCCAGGGAGCGCGCTTCCTGGGCACGCTGAAGTCGTTCCTCGAGGAGCCCGCGGCGATCCTCATCTGAAAAACGCACCCATGAGTTCCAGAGCCAGCCACCGTTCGCTCACGCAGGCGTCCCGCGGCTTCGGCGTGGCGGTCCTCGCCGGGATGGCGACCGTGACGATGCCGGCGGCCTTGTCCGCCCAGGAACACATCCTGATCCGCGCGGAACGCATGATCGACGGCAAGGGGAACCTGATCGAGCCCGGGGCGGTCGTCGTCTTCGGCGACCGGATTGTCGCGGTCGGCTCCGAGGCCACCAACATGTCGGGCGACCTCCTCGTCGACCTCGGCGACGCCACCCTTCTTCCCGGCCTGATCGACCTGCACACGCACCTCACCGACAAGGTCGGCACGCACTGGGAGGAGGTCCTGATCACGACCACCCCGGCCCAGGCCGCGCTCTACGGTGCGGCGAACGCGCTCACCACCCTGCGCGCCGGCTTCACCACGGTCCGCGACATGGGCCCCACCTGGTCCTACACCGACGTGGACCTGCGGGACGCCATCGACGCGGGCGTGATTCCCGGGCCGCGCATGCAGGTGGCGGGCAACTACGTCTCGGCCACGGGCGGTGCCGGCGACGCTCGCCAGTTCTCGATCTACGTGGATGTGCCGACCGTGCGGAACCTCGCCGACGGAGTGGACGCGGTGAGGGCCGCCGTGCGCACCAACCACAAGAACGGCGCCGACTTCACCAAGATCCTGGCCACCGGCGCGGTGCTTTCGCAGGGGCTGCCACCCGGGGCGCAGCAGTACTCGGACGAGGAGCTGGCGGTCGCGGTCGAGGAGACGAACCGCTGGGGGCGCTTCACCGCCGCGCACGCGCACGGAGCCGAGGGGATCAAGGCGGCGATCCGTGCCGGCGTCCGCACCATCGACCACGGCTCGATGCTCGACGACGAGGCGATCGCGATGTTGCAGGAGAGCGACCACACCTACTACGTCCCCACGCTGTACGTGGGCGTGATCGTGCCGCGCGACGGGGCGGCGCTGGGCATCCCGGAGCCGCTCATCCAGCGCTCCATCGAGATGATGCGCTACCGCAACGCCACCTTCAGCCGCGCCCTCGAGGCCGGGCTGACGATCGGGTTCGGCACCGACGCGGGCGTCTTCGAACACGGGCACAACGCCCGCGAGTTCCAGATCCGGGTCGAGATCGGCGAGAGCGAAATGGACGCGATCACCTCGGCGACCAGCGTGTCGGCGATGATCATGGGCTGGGAGGCGGACGTGGGTTCGCTGGAGGCCGGCAAGTACGCGGACGTCATTGCGGTCCCGGGCAACCCGCTCGACGACATCACCGCGCTCGAGCGGGTGGCGTGGGTCATGAAGGGCGGGGAGGTCTACCGGTCCTACCGGGCGGAGGGGCGCTAGAGTAGTCCGTGGATAAAGCCGCCCGAATGCCGGGGGGATTTTGTCCGCGGGCTGCTAGGTTAGCTTTCCTCGGGCTGCCGGCCGCGGCCCCGGAATCACACCCTGAAGAGAGGTTTCCCTTGGCAGGCAATTCACAGAACAAGACCGACTTCGACGTTGTCGTGATCGGCGGCGGGCCCGGCGGCTACGTCGCGGCCATCCGCGCCGGCCAGTTGGGGCTCAGGACCGCTTGCGTGGAGGCCGACAAGCTGGGCGGCGTTTGCCTGAACGTCGGTTGCATCCCGACCAAGGCGCTGTTGAGCAGCGCGCTGATGGTCAATGAGTTGAAGAAGGCGGACGGACACGGGATCTCGTTCGAAGGATTCAAGGTCGACCTGGGACCGGCGCAGGCCCGCAGCCGGAAAGTGGCAGACCGACTGTCGAACGGCGTGGGCTTCCTGCTGAAAAAGAACAAGGTCGAGCACATCGAGGGGTACGGCCGACTGCTGGGTGGGGGGGCGGTCGAGGTCGAGAATGAGGGTGACAAGCGTACCGTGACCGCGAAAGACATCATCATCGCGACCGGTTCGCGGCCGCGCAGCCTTCCGTTCCTCCAGATCGACGAGGAGCGGATCTGGTCGTCGACCGGGGCTCTGTTCCAGGACACGGCGCCCGGGACGCTCGTCGTCGTCGGCGCGGGCGCGGTCGGTGTGGAGTTCGCGGACATCTACAACGCCTACGGGACGAAGGTGACCCTCATCGAGGCCCTCGACCGCATCCTGCCGCTGGAGGACAAGGACTCGTCGCGCACCGTGGCGCAGGCGTTCAAGAGGCGGAAGATGGACATCTTCACGAGTGCACGCGTGGAAAGCACCGTGGCCCGTGAGGACGGAGTCACGATCTCGTTCACGGACAAGCGCGGGAAGGCGCACACGCTCGACGTCGACTACGTCCTGTCCGCGGTCGGGCGGATACCGAATACGGAAGACATCGGTGCCGAGGCGGCGGGCGTGAAGCTGACCGAGCGCGGCGGATTCGTGGTGGTGGACGAGACCATGCGTACCAGCGTTCCGGGCGTATGGGCGGTGGGCGACTGCGCGGGCGAGCAGCTGCTGGCCCACAAGGGAATGCACGAAGGCGTCGTGGCGGCAGAGCACATCGCGGGCGCAGGACACCACACGGTCGACTACGGCAACGTGCCCAACTGCACCTACTGCCACCCGGAGGTTGCGTCCGTCGGGCTCACCGAGGAACAGGCGCGCGAGAAGGGCCTCGACATCGAGGTCGGGAAGTTCCCCTGGGCGGGCAACGGACGGGCTCTGGCGGGCGGGGACTCCACCGGATTCGTCAAGGTGATCCGCGACAAGCGCTACTCGGAGGTCGTCGGCGCGCACATCGTCGGACCGCACGCCACCGAACTCATCGCCGAGTTCGTAATGGCGAGGCATCTGGAATCGACGGTCGAGGAGATCGACCTGGCGATGCACCCGCACCCGACACTTTCGGAGGCGGTGGCGGAGGGCGCGCTCGGCGCGCTGGGGAGGGCGCTGCACATCTAGCCCCCCCGACAACCGGCCAGTCCCGCGGCCACAGGGCGGCGCCCTGCTGTCCAATTGCCGCCTGCCGCCCCATCTTGAGGCCGTTTCCCGCATTCGCCCGCATCGCAGGAGGTCTTCCATGAAGGCCGTTGTCTCCGCCGTCACGTTCATCGCCGTGTTCGCCGCGGCCGCGCCCGAGTCCGCCCGTGCTCAGGCCCCCACCCCCCTCGCCCTCGAGACCTGGCTCGACTGGGAGCGCGTCTCGGACCCCAGGATCTCGCCCGACGGATCCGCCGTCGTCTACACGCGCGGCTGGGTCGACAGGATCAACGACCGCTGGGAGTCGGCGATCCACATCGTCGACTCGGACGGGTCGCGCCCCCGCAACCTGATCGCGGGCGCCTCGCCGCGCTGGTCGCCCAGCGGGGACCGGATCGCCTTTCTCGCAGAAGACGACGGGGGCAACACGCAGATCTTCGTGCGCTGGATGGACGCCGAAGGCACGGTAACGCAGGTCACCCGGGTCGAAGAGAGCCCCTCCGCGCCCGAGTGGTCGCCCGACGGAACGCGGCTGGCCTTCACCATGAGCGTGCCCGCCGAAAACCCGAGCTCGCGCCACTGGCAGGTCTCGCTGCCGAGGCCCGAGGGCGCCGACTGGACCCCCGGCCCCCGCATCATCGAGAGCCTCGTCTACCGCCAGGACCGCGTCGGATTCCTCGACGAGAGCTTTCGCCACATCTTCGTGGTGCCGGCGGACGGGGGCACGCCGCGCCAGCTCACCCGCGGGGACCACAACTACGGGACGCCCGTCTGGGAGCCCGGTGGCGAGACTCTGCTCTTCAGCGGTCTGATCGAAGACGACGCGCTCTACAGGTGGCAGGAGAGCGAAGTCTACAGGCTCGGCGCCGATTCCGGCGAGCTGCACCAGGTGACCACGCGCAAGGGGCCTGACGGAGCGCCGGCACCCTCGCCCGACGGAAGCATGATCGCCTACGTCGGTCACGACACGACCACCTTCGACTACATCGAGTCCACGCTCTACGTGATGAGCGCCGACGGCTCGAACCCGCGGGCGCTCACCACCGAACTCGACCGCACACCGCGCGGCCTGCAGTGGGCGCCGGATGGCCGGGGCGTCTACTTCAACGTCCAGGCCGACGGCTACGCAAACATCATGTACGCGTCGATCGACGGCGATGTGCGCGCCGCGAGCGAGGGTCCACAGATGTTCTCGCTGAACGACGTCAGCGCGGGCGGCATGGCGGTGGGGATGTGGGGCGATGCCCATGAGCCGGGGGATGTCTACGCCTTCCCCGTGGACCGGCCGCAGCAGCGCACGCGCCTCACGGACGTAAACGGCGACGTGCTGGGCGGGGTGACCCTGGGAGAAGTGGAACAGACCTGGGCCGAATCGTCGCACGACGGCCTGCCGATCCACGGCTGGGTCATCAAGCCGCCCGGCTTCCGCCCGGGCGTCCGCTACCCGATGATGCTCGTCATCCACGGCGGACCCCACGGCATGTACAACGGGGGCTTCAACTTCGGCTGGCAGGAACACGCGGCCAACGGCTACGTCGTCCTGTACACGAACCCGCGGGGGAGTTCCGGGTACGGCACGGAGTTCGGCAACGCGATCCAGTACGACTACCCGAACAACGACTTCCACGACCTCATGTCCAGCGTGGACGAGCTGATCTCGCGCGGCTACGTGGACGAGGCGAACATGTTCGTCTACGGCTGCTCGGGCGGCGGCGTGCTCACCGCCTGGGTCGTGGGACACACGGACCGCTTCCGCGCGGCCTCGTCGAACTGTCCGGTGACCAACTGGCTGGCCTTTCCCGGCGAGGTCGACGGGAACCCGCTGCGCTGGTACGCGGACTTCGAGCACTTTCCCTGGGAAGACCCGAGCGAGCACATCCGCCGCTCTCCGATCATGTACGTCGGCAACGTGACCACGCCGACCATGCTGATGACCGGCGAGCTCGACCTGCGCACGCCGATGTCGCAGACCGAGCAGTTCTACCAGGCGCTGAAGGCGCAGAAGAAGCCTACGGCGATGCTGCGCTTCCAGGGCGAGTGGCACGGGACATCGCGACTCCCTTCGAACTTCCTGCGTACGCAACTCTACCTGCGGAAGTGGTTCGAGCGCTGGGGCACCCACGATGACGAGAGAGCGGCGACCCAATCCGGGACCTGATGACCAGGACCGCAGCAGGAGCATTCTGACGACGGTGCCGCCGGACACGCCGGGACGCGGTCATGCAGGTCCCACCAGCTCCATGGCGGCCAGCGCGATGACCTGCGTGCTCGCCACGATGTCGTCCACCGCGCACGACTCGTCCGGCTGATGCGCCTCCTCCAGCGGCCCGGGGCCGTAGGCCACGCAATGCTCCACGCCCGCGATGCGCGCGAAGTACTTCTGGTCGTAGGTGCCGGGGCTTGCCACCTGCTCGGCAGCGGAGCCGGTCACACTCCGGACCGCTCGCGATAGCGCCGTCACCACCGGCGACCCTCGCGGGGCCCAGGTGGGGTGCACGGTCATGCGGTCCTCGATGGTGAAGCGGCGTCCCGGGTCGGCCGCTTCGACGGCCCTCACGAGACTCACGATCTCGTCCCGCACTTCCTCGAACGGCTCCTCCGGAATGAAGCGCCGGTCGCAGGTGGCCGTGCAGCGGTCCGCGACGCAGGGCGACTGGCCCGTTTCGCCCGCCTGGCCGCCGATGATCGCGTTGACGTTGAGCGACGGCCGACGCGATGGGTCCGGCACGACCGGCAGACCGGAAAGGCGGGTCGCGAGATCCGGGCCAAGCTGCGTGCGGAAGGCCTCCAGCAGCGCACCCATGTCGTCGATCGCGCTGCGCCCCAGGTGGCTCATGCTCCCATGTGCGGTGTGGCCGTGCGCGACGATGTCGAACCAGTACACGCCGCGGTGCCCCACGCAGACCCGCGCCGGTCCGAAGGGCTCGGGGATGATCGCAAAATCCGTGTTGTCCGCAGAGATCACCCCGGTTTCGCACAGATGGGCCACGCCCGCGAAGCCTCCGCTCTCCTCGTCGACCGTCGCGCTGACGTCGACCCCGCCGCGCAAGCGGACACCCGCCCGGCGGATGGCTTCGACCGCAAACACCGCCGCCGCGATCCCCGACTTCATGTCGGAGGCGCCGCGCCCGAAGATGCGCCCGTCGCGCACGAGCCCGCCGAACGGATCGACCGTCCAGTCGTCCCCCGGCGGGACCACGTCGAAGTGACCGTTCAGGTGCAGCCGCGGGCGCGCGCCGGCGTCACCGCTTCGTCCGATCACGTTGATTCGCGGGTGGGTCGGGGTGTGCTCGGGCCGGCCCTCCGCCGCCACGTACTGCACGGCCATTCCGGCCTCGCGCAGCCGCCCGTGGATCAGTTCCGCGCACTCGCGGTAGAAGTCCCCCGGGGGATTGACCGTGGGGATGCGAATCAGGTCGGCGGTGCACGAGACGATTTCGTCCCGGGCGGCCTCCGCCTCCTGCAGGACGCGGTCGATGAGGGCGGCCTTGCCCGGCCGTTGCCTAGGCAGCGGGCGCACCCCTGAGCCCTCCCGGTTGGATGGACAGGTTCCCCATGGTAAACTCCAGTTTACTTAATGTCATCTTTGGTTTACAAGAGCGGCGCGCTGCATCCGGGACGGCGGGCGCGCCGTAGCAACGCGAGAGAGGAAAATGAACTCGATATTCAGTCTGGCCGGGCGCAGCGCCGCCGTGGTGGGTGCGGGCTCCGGGATCGGCGAGGCGGTCGCGGTCGGGTGCGCGGAGGCCGGCGCGCGCGTGCACTGCCTGGACATCGACGCGGAAGGCGCTGCGGCGACGGCGGCGGCGATCCGCGACGCAGCGTGGGGCGCCGGCGGAGAAGCGGCCGCGGGGGCGACGCACGGCGCGGCCTCGGGCGACAACCACGCAACCAGCGCCCGACTCGACATCCTGGATGGGCCCGCCGTAACGGCCGCGTTCGAGGCCATTGCAACCGATCACGGATCGCTGGACGTCGTCGTCTGCACCCCCGGCGTGAACGTGCGCAAGCCCATCCTCGACTACACGGACGACGAGATCGACCGCGTGCTCGGGCTCAACCTCAAGGGCGGCGCGCACGTCATCCAGGCCGCCGGACGGGTCATGCGGGAGCAGGGGAGCGGGTCGATCATCCTCTTCAGTTCGGTCCGGTCGGTCGTCGTCGAGCCGGGCCAGAGCATGTACGCGGCCACGAAGGCGGGCATCGTGCAGATGGTCCGCGCGGCGGCCGCCGAACTGGGGCCGCACGGGGTGCGCGTCAACGCGGTCGCCCCCGGTGTGATCGACACGCCGCTGACGGCGCCGATCAAGGAGCAGCCGGAGTGGTATCGGGCCTACGCGGCGGGCAACATTCTCGACCGCTGGGGGAGTGCGCGCGAGATGGCCGGGCCGACGGTCTTCCTCGCCTCGGACGCGGCCAGCTACGTGACGGGGGCGGTGCTCTTCGCCGACGGTGGCTGGACGGCGATCGACGGGAGGTTCACGCCACCGGGGATGTGAGCGGGGGCCGCAGGCCGCCGGGGCATCCGTCATTCTTCCGCAGGCGGGCCGGACCCGGCGGGCACGTACGTGCGGGGACCGCCCCGCCTCGCTACACGTCGGGCTCGATCCCCTTGATCTTCAGCACCCGGAAAACCGCCTCGCCGATCTTGTTGTTCGGCGTCGAGGCGCCGGCGGTGATCCCCAGTTCGAAGGGGCCCGTCGGCAGCCAGTCCAGTTCGGTGACTTCGGGCGACTGCGGATCCAGCCCGGGCTTGTGGTGGATCGCGCCGGTGTCCATGTCGATGCACGACGCGTCCTTGATGTGGTAGGTCTCGGTGTACTCGCGGCACAGGTGGGCCAGGTGGTTCGTGTTGGACGAGTTGTAGCCGCCCACCACGATCATGATGTCGGGGGGCTCGTGCATCATCTCGAGCACGGCGTCCTGGCGCTCCTGGGTCGCCGAGCAGATGGTCCCGAAGGACCGGAAGTGCTCTTCCGCGTGGTCCTCGCCCTGTGCGTCGACCATCATCTCGCGCAGGCGGGCGCCGATGGCGAGCGATTCGGTGGCCAGCATCGTCGTCTGGTTGGCCACGCCGATCTTCTGGAGGTCGGCGTCGGGATCGAAGCCCTCGG
Organism: uncultured Gemmatimonadaceae bacterium; assembly: GCA_964602175.1. Lineage (GTDB taxonomy): Bacteria > Gemmatimonadota > Gemmatimonadetes > Longimicrobiales > Gaopeijiaceae > Bin94. The sequence goes on from CAZRQE010000057.1 coordinate 32,890, forward strand.
AGGTGCGGTCGGTGAAGCGGCGGAGGAACTCGTCGCGGCTCGGCGCGTCGGGGTGGCCGGTCATGTAGGACCCCACGCTCTCGGCCTCGGCCATGTCCCGGACGATGATGTACTTGCCGCCCTCGTGCTTGTGAACCTGGCTGGCGGTCGCGCGCGACTCCTCGTGCTTGTACTTGCCGTGGATGACGGCGGTGTAGCCGTCGCGGGCGTAGCCGTTGACGCGCTTCCAGACCAGCAGCACGGAGCCGCAGGTGGTGTCGACGAGGATGCAGCCGATGCCCTGGAGCTTCTTCATGTCGCCGATCGTGACCCCGAAAGCGGGGATGATCACGACGTCCTCGGCGGCGATGTGGCCGTAGTCGAACTCGCCGTCCTCCCCCGGGAGGAGCATTTCGATGCCCATCTCGGCGAGCCGCCGGTTCACGTGCGGATTGTGAATGATCTCACCGACGAGGTAGATGCGCTTGTCCGGGAACTTGTGGCGCGCCTCGTAGGCGTAGTCGATCGCGCGGTCGACCCCGTAGCAGAAACCGAAATCCTTGGCCAGCCGTACCCTGATATCGCCGAACCGGTCGGTGTAGGCGCGTGACCGGATGCGCTCGACGATGGCGGAGTGATACTCCGAGTCGATGAGCGGCCTGACCTCGGCCTTGAGCCCGAAGCCTTTGCGGAAGTAGGTCTGCTGCATGGTCCGAAGAATATACATTGCAATGTGGACCGGGGGTATTCTCCGGGGATTTCAGACCCGCGACCTGGAGCCGACGCAGTGCTGAGCAGACTGATCTTCCTCTTTGTCGCCGTTCCGCTTGCGGAGCTGGCGATCCTGCTGCAGGTCGGGCAGTGGATCGGCATCGGCCCGACCTTCGCGCTGGTCGTGGTGACCGGGGTGGCGGGCGCGGCCCTGGCCCGGCGCCAGGGCCTGCGGGCCTTCATGGCGGTCCAGCGTGAACTCGCGGAGGGCAGGCTGCCGGGACGGTCATTGCTCGACGGTCTCGCGATCCTGGTGGGTGGCGCGTTTCTGTTGACGCCGGGGATTCTCACCGACTTCGTCGGCTTCAGTCTGCTCATTCCCGGGTCCCGGCGGTGGCTGCAGCGGCTCGCCCGCCGCGGCCTCGAGCGGCGCTTGAGCGAGGGCACGGTCGAGGTTCGGGTCTGGGGAGGTCCCCGGTGAGCGGGGACATCGCCTTCCTGGAGCGGCTGCTGGATGCGCCCGGCCCGTCGGGGTTCGAGGCGCGGCCCGCACGGGTGTGGCGCGACGAGGCGGCCTCTTTCGCCGAGGCCTGGTCCGACGTGGTCGGCAACAGCTACGCGGCGGTGCGTCGGGACGCACGGCCCCTGGCGCTGCTGGCGGGTCACATCGACGAGATCGGGCTCCAGGTCACGCACGCGGACAAGTCGGGACTGCTCTACTTCGGCGGCATCGGCGGCTGGGATCCGCAGGTGCTGGTGGGGCAGCGCGTGCGCGTGCTGGGGTCGAAGGGCGATGTCCCGGGCGTGGTCGGACGCAAGGCCATCCACCTGATCGAGCCGAAGGAGCGGGACAAGGCCGTGAAGGTGAAGAAGCTGTGGATCGACGTGGGGGCGGAGTCGCGGGAGCAGCTCGCGGAACTGGGCGTGCGGGTGGGCGACCCGGCCGTGATCGACGCGGGGATGGTGCGCCTCGCGGGGGACCGGGTGGCCAGCAGGGCAATCGACAACCGCGTCGGCGCGTTCATCGTGCTCGAGGCGCTTCGCATGGTCGCCGGGCAGGCGGGCGGTGCGGGGGCGGTGGCGGTCGCGACCGCGCAGGAGGAGATCGGCTACTCGGGGGGCGGCGCGCGCGCCAGCGCGTTCGGTCTCGCGCCCGACGTGGCGCTGGTGGTGGACGTGACGCACGCCACCGATGTGCCGGAGGTGGAAAAGTCCGAGGTGGGCGAGCATTCGCTGGGCGGCGGGCCGGTGCTGACGCGCGGGTCGGCCACGCATCCTCGGGTGTTCGAAGTGCTGGCCGAGACCGCGGAGGCCAACGACATCCCCTACACGATCCAGGCCGCGCCGCTGCGCACGAGCACCGACGCCGACGCGATTCACCTGGCGCGCGGCGGCATCCCGACCGGCCTCGTTTCGGTGCCGAACCGGTATATGCACTCGCCCAGCGAGATGGTGTCCGTCTCCGACATGGTTCTGACGGCGCGCCTGCTGGCGGCGTTCGTCGCCAGGCTGGACGAGGGCATCGATTTCGGGCGCGGTTGACGCGGGGCTATATTGAGAACCCGTGAATTCAGCGAACCCTGATCAAGAAGCGAGGAGATGGTCGACGCGCGCATCGTAATTAGGGAAATCCAGGAGATGAGGGAGGAGGGGTACCTGTCGGACGCCCTTCTCCGACACGCCGTAAAGACCCTCCACCGGGACGATCGTGCCGACTGGGTCGGAGCCTATCTGCTCAACGACGAGGGTCTCGAGTTGTGGCTCCACAACTACGTGGGCGCGCCCACCGAGCACGCGCGGATCCCTGTGGGCCAGGGCGTGTGCGGCACCGCGATCGCGCACGGGGCCAACCAGAACGTCCCCGACGTGACGAAGTTCGAGGGCTACCTAGCTTGCAGCCCTGAAGTGAAGTCGGAGCTGGTGGTCCTGATCCGAGCCGGAACCGAGATCTACGGACAGTTCGACATGGACTCGCACCAGCCGGCCGCCTTCACCGCGCAGGACGAGGTGGCGGTGCAGATGATCGCCGACAAGCTGGCGGAGCAGATCGCCCACGAGCGACGCTAGGGTCGGGCCGGCGGTGGTGCGGTCCTTCCGGGCCGACAATCCCGGGCGCTTCACCCTCGGCGGCACTGAAAGCTATGTCGTCGGCGAAAGACGCGTGGCCGTGATCGATCCCGGGCCGCTTCTCGACAGCCACCTCGGGGTGCTGGCGGAAGCGGTGGCCGGCGCGGACCAGGTCGTCGTCCTGGTGACCCACGCCCACGCGGACCATGCGGCGGGCGCGGAGGAACTGGCGCGCCTGACCGGGGCTTCCGTGCGGGGCCCCGGGAGCGGCCACGACCTGAGTGACCGCGAGGCGATCGCAACCGACGGCGGCGATCTGGTCGCCGTCTCGACTCCCGGTCACGCGCGCCGGCACTTCTGCTTCCACCTGCCGGACGAAGAGGCGGTCTTCACCGGCGACCTCATCCTGGGAGAGGGCGACACGACCTGGGTCGGCGAATACCCGGGAGGTGTCGCGGACTACCTGACATCCCTCGACCGTCTCGACGCGCTGGACGCCCGCGTGCTCTACCCGGGCCACGGCGATCCGCTCCTCGACCCCGCGGACGCCATCGCGCGCTTCCGGAACCACCGCCTCGACCGGATCGACCAGGTCCGCCGCGCACTCGCGGATGTCGGCAGCGCCGACCTCGATCTGCTCACCGAGCGTGTCTACGGCGAGCTCCCACCCGAGGTACACGCCATGGCCGCGTCGGGCGTGGGCGCGATTCTGGACTACCTTGCCAGCGCCGGATAGCTTGCCCGAATGGTCCCCGTCACCCTCGCGAAATCGCTCGTCGAGATCTGCGGCCGCGACGGCGTCATCCTGGACGAGGAGCGGCTTCTCGTCTACGAATCGGACGCGCTGACCGCCTACCGGCACCGTCCCGGCGCGGTCGTGCTGCCGCGGTCCACCGATCAGGTGCAGGGCGCCGTGCGCGCGATCGCGGAGCACGGCCTGCCGATCGTGCCGCGGGGCGCGGGCACCGGGCTCTCGGGGGGTGCGGTGGCGCTCGACGGGGCGGTCGTGATCGGCACCGCGCGGATGAACCGGATCCTGGACATCGACGCGCCGAACCGGCGGGCCGTGCTCCAGCCGGGCGTGATCAACGCCGAACTCTCGGTCGCGGCGGGGGCGCACGGTCTGTACTACGCGCCCGACCCGTCGTCGCAGACGGCGTGCACGATCGGCGGGAACGTGGCGGAGAACTCGGGCGGGCCGCACTGCCTCAAGTACGGGGTGACGTCGCGTTACGTGACGGGTCTGGCGGTCGTTCTGGCCGATGGGTCGCTGGTCAGGCTGGGCGGCCAGGGACGCGAAGCGCCCGGGTACGACCTGGTGGGCCTCTTCGTGGGCTCGGAGGGGTGTTTCGGGATCGCGACCGAGATCGAGGTGGGGCTTCTGCCCGTGCCGGAGGGCGTGCGCACGCTGCTCGGCATCTTCGACCGCATCGATGACGCGGGGCAGGCGGTGTCCGACATCATGGCTGCGGGACTGCTGCCCGCGGCGCTCGAAATCATCGACGGACCCACGATCCGCGCCGTCGAGGACAGCGTCTTTGCCGCCGGGTATCCGACCGACGCCGAGGCCGCGCTGGTGATCGAGTTCGACGGCATGGAGGCGGGGCTGGAACACGACGCGGAGCGGGCGGCGGCGCTGTGCGCGCGTGCGGGTGCCCGTGAGGTGCGCACCGCCCGCGACGAGAACGAGCGCATGGCGCTGTGGAAGGGACGGAAGAAGGCGTTCGGCGCCATGGGGCGGATCGCGCCGGATCTCCTGGTGCAGGACGCCACCGTGCCCAGGACGACCCTGCCGTCGATCCTGCGCGGCATTTCGGACATCGGCCGGCGCTACGACCTCGTCGTCGCGAACGTCTTCCACGCCGGCGACGGCAACCTGCATCCGAACATCCTCTTCGACCGCCGTGACGAGCACGAGTTGGAGCGCGTCGAGCGCGCCTCGAAGGAGATCATGCAGCTCTGCGTCGATTCGGGGGGCACGATCACGGGCGAACACGGGGTCGGGCTCGACAAGAAGCACCACATGGACCTCATCTACGGCCCGGACGAGCTCGCCGCGATGTGGCAAGTGCGCAGGGTGTTCGATCCCGGCGGCGTGATGAATCCCGGCAAGGTCCTTCCCGAGGGCATCGGCGGTGATTGAAGCCGCCGTGGACCGGGCGGGCGATTCGCAGGGGCCCGCGGTCGCTCACCCGGCCAGCGTGGAAGAGGTGGCGGAGTTGATCCGTGAGGCGAACGAAACGGGTACGCGTCTGATCCCCGCCGGGCTGGGGAGCTGGCTCGGGGCTGGGGGGTGGACCCGTCCGGGCGACGTCATCGTGTCGTGCGAGCGCCTCAACGCGGTGCAGCACTACGAACCCGCCGACCTCACGATGACGGCGGGCGCCGGGCTTGGCATGGCCGAGCTGGATGACGTGTTGCGGCCCAACGGACAGTGGCTGCCGGTGGACGCGCCCGGCGTGGAGGCGGGGACGGTGGGGGGGATGGTGGCGTGCGGTGTTTCGGGGGCGCTGCAGGGCCGCTACGGGGCGGTTCGCGACAACGTGCTGGGCGTCGATGTGGTGACGGGGGCCGGCCGCGTGCTGCGGATCGGCGGCCGGGTGGTCAAGAACGTGGCCGGGTACGACCTGGTTCGGCTCTTCACGGGGAGCCGGGGCAGCCTCGGGATCATCACGAGCGTTTCGGTGCGCCTGTTCCCGCGTCCGGAGGCCGACGTGACCCTGTGCTACGGGGGCGGGGCGACGGAGATCGTGGGGCTGGCGCGCACCATGTGCACGAGCCCGCTGCCGATCGCGGCGGTGGAGCTCGAGGCCGGCGGAGAGAGCGGGGATTCGGTCACGGTGCGGCTGCTGGGAAGCGCGGGCGAGGTGGAGGAGGTCCGGTCGCGCCTGGTCGACACGGTCGGGCCGAAGCCCCGGGCCATCGTCTGCGGCGACGAGAGCGCGGCGCTGCACAGGGATCGCGGCGCGTGGGAGGAGGGGAGCGCCCTGGTCGTGCGCCTGGCGGCGCTCCCGGATCGGCTGGGGGACACGTTCGGCCGCGCGGCGGTGCTGGCGGGCGCGCTGGGGGGCGAGATCGCCGCCGATGCGATGCGCGGGGTTGTGCGCGTGAAGGCGTCGCCGGGCCCGGGCCGGGACGAGGACATCGTACGCGAGCTGTCACGGACGCGTGAGGAGATGGAAGAGGCGGGGGGATCGATGACGCTGTGCCGGGCGCGTGGGG
>CAZRQE010000058.1:0-42736 GCA_964602175.1 uncultured Gemmatimonadaceae bacterium
CTCCCCGCCCTCGAACGGCTCCCCCGGTTCGCCCCGCGCGGCGGCGCGCATGAGCGGCGCGATCCCGTCTTCCGGCACGGTCATGAACGCGTGGGCCCCCTTGCCGACGATCTCCCACGCGAGCGGCGAGATCTCGCGGCAGTTGAGCCCCGCCATGATCGTGTGCAGGTCGCCGCGGCTCGCGCTCGGCTTCCCCGCGAGCGCACTTTGCAGGAGGCCGTCGGCGGTGGCCGGCTCGACGATCACCGCCACGGGGCGATCCTCTCCCAGCCGCTCCCAGAGGTGCCCGATCGCCGCCGCCGCCAGCCCGCCGACCCCGCCCTGGATGAACATATGAGTGGGATGACTGATCATGTCAGGATGCCCATTCGACATGGGCAGTAATGCATCCATTGCCTCACCGATCATGATCGTGTATCCCACCATCACGTGACGCGGTATCTCCATGTACCCGGGATACGAGGTGTCCGAGATCACGGTCCACCCGTTTCGCGCGGCGTCGTGGGCCGCCCGGGCGACCGCGTCGTCGTACTCGCCGTCCACGCGCACGACCCGCGCTCCGAACGACCGGATCGCGTCGGCGCGGACCTCGGTCACGTGGCCGGGCAGGTAGACGACGGCGGCGCAACCGAACATGCGCGCGCCCCATGCGACCGCGCGGCCGTGGTTCCCGTCGGAAGCGCAGGTGACGGTCGTGGCCGCCGGGCCGTGGTCGGGCTGCCCAGCCGCGGACCGAAGACCCTCGTCCCGGGAGGCCCCCTCGGCGGACGCCGGGTGGTCCTGGCGCCCACTCCCGGCGAAACGGGCCGCGCGACCCGCCCCAGCGTCCATCACCCGCCGGATCCCGTACGCCCCGCCCAGCGCCTTGAAGCTGCCCAGTCCGAAGCGGCCGCTCTCATCCTTTACCCAAACGGACTCGACCCCGAGGCTTGACGCCAGCGCCCGCGCGGTCCGTAGAGGAGTCGGGGCATACCCCGGCCAGGCCGAGATCTCGGCGAGTGCCTCGCGGTGGGCGTCGCCGCCGATGATCCTTTTCAGCGCGGCCGGGTAGGCCATGGGCGGGGCCGCGTCGGGATTGAGCGTCCAGTTCACAACCTATTACCTTGATTGGGCAATGGATTTCCGTCAAATGTTTATCGGTTCTCGGAAAGCTCGCATGCCGGCTCCGGGCGACGCGCTTGCGGGTCGCGCCGAGCCGTTGCCCGTACCCGAAGCGCACCATGTGAACGGCAACCGGATCAAGCCGCCGTTCCCGTCGGGGTTCCGGCAGGCGTACTTCGCGATGGGCTGTTTCTGGGGAGCCGAGCGGCAGTTCTGGGACCTGCGGGGCGTGTATTCGACCGCGGTCGGCTATCAGGGCGGGCTGACGCCGAACCCGACCTACCAGGAGGTGTGCACGGGCGGCACCGGGCATGCGGAGGCGGTGCTCGTCGTCTTCGATCCGGATGCGGTCGACTACCGCACGCTGCTGGCGGCGTTCTGGGAGGGCCACGACCCGACACAGGGCATGCGGCAGGGCGCGGACGTGGGCACGCAGTACCGGTCGGCGCTGTACACGGTGGGTGATCACCAGCGCCACCAGGCCGAGGCGTCGCGGGATCTCTTCCAGGCCGAGCTTTCCGGCGCGGGATTCGGGGCGATCACCACCGAGATCGCGGAGGCCGCCGAGTTCTACTACGCCGAGGAGTACCACCAGCAGTACCTGGCGAAGAACCCGGGCGGGTATTGTGGTCTCGGCGGCACCGGGATCTCCTGTCCGAGCGGAATCCCCGAGCCGGATCCCGACCGGGGATGAGCCCGACGAACCGCCCCGAGAACGGTCCGCCGTGGCGGGGACGGCTCTACGACATTCTGTTCGAATCGGACAAGAACGGGGCGGCGACGGCGTTCGACGTCGTGCTGATCCTCACGATCCTGTCCAGTGTCGTGGTGGTCATGCTCGACTCGGTGGAATCGGTCGTGGCCGAGCATCGTGTCCTGCTGCGCGTCCTGGAGTGGGTTTTCACGATCCTGTTCACGATCGAATACGCGGCGAGACTGGCCGCCGTGCGGTCGAAACGGCGGTACGCGCTGAGTTTCTTCGGCATCATCGATCTGCTCGCGATCATCCCGACCTACCTCAGCCTGCTCCTGCTGGACGGGGGCTTCCTGCTCATCATCCGGGTGCTGCGGGTGCTGCGGGTGTTCCGGGTGCTCAAGCTGGTGCGCTACATGGGCGAGGCCCGGACGCTGGGAAGGGCGCTGGCGGCAAGCCGCTATCGGATTGTGGTTTTCCTGATCTCGGTGCTTACCCTGGTTGTGATCCTGGGCTCGTTCATGTACCTGATCGAGGGGTCGACCGCCGGCTTCACGTCGATCCCCCAGTCGGTCTACTGGGCCGTGGTCACGCTCACCACCGTGGGGTTCGGCGACATCACGCCGGTGACGGCCGTGGGGAAGTTCCTGGCGGCGATCATCATGCTGATGGGGTATGGGCTGATCGCTGTGCCGACGGGAATCGTGAGCGTGGAAATGGCGCAGGCGGCGCATATGGCCAGGAAGATGCAGGGGTCGCACAGGGTACGTGACCGGGTGTGTTCGGACTGCCACAGCGGCGGGCACGACTACGACGCGCAGTTCTGCAAGGGATGCGGGGGGACGGTAGTGGACGTGGGGACGGAATGAAGAAGCGGAATTCGCCGGGGGGACCGGTGGGCGGACCGGCAGGCGGACCGGCGGGCCGGGAGCGGCCCATCTCGGTGGACGAGGCCCGGGAGAAGGTGATCGACATCCTCAGCGAGAGCTTCGCGCAGGATCTCGTATCCATCGAGGATTTCGAGCGGCGCGTGACCCTGGCGCAGGCGGCGGGCACCATGCTCGAGCTGGGGACGGCGATCGAGGGACTGCGGGGGGGCGGGCCTGGTATACCGGCGGCGCGAGGGGACGAACTCGCGACGCTGCCGCGGGTTGCGGCGGATCTGCCGGCGGGGCGGATCCGGCCCGCCGACCGCGCCGTGGCCATCTTCGGCGAGACGACGCGCAAAGGGGCCTGGATACCCGCCCGTCGGAACACCCTGGTTGCGGTCATGGGGTCGATGGAACTCGACCTGAGGGAAGCCCTCCTCGGTCCTGGCGAGACGGTCTTTACGGTGACGGCGGTAATGGGGTCGGTGGAGGTGATCGTACCTCCGGGCCTCCACGTCGAGTGCTCGGGTTCGGCGATACTCGGCAGCTTCGAACACGGGGAGACGCCGTCGCTGCCGTCGTCGGGGAACATGCCAATGGTCCGGATCGACGGCTTTGCGGTGCTCAGTTCGGTTGAGGTCGAGTATCGATACCCGGGTGAGAGCGGGCGCGAGGCCCGGCGCAGGCGCCGAAGGGAGAAACGGGAACGGCGGCGTCTCCGGCGGGGGGGTCGCGGACAGCTGGGTCCAGGGCCGTAGCGTGGCCGCCTTCGGGCGGTTACGCTGTCCGGGTTCGCTGTCGGTACCGAGCACCCACCGCCACCAGGAGGCGATCAGTCAATGTTCAAGACGGAGCACGCGGGACTCAAGGAGTTCGCTCACAACGCGCTGCGCGTGGTAGCCGGCTTCCTCTTCGCTCAGCACGGGGCCCAGAAGCTGTTCGGGGTGCTGGGCTCGGAACCCGTGGAGAGCCTGATGAGCCTCCGGGGCGCCGCGGGGGTCATCGAGTTCTTCGGCGGCCTGATGCTGATGCTCGGGCTGTTCACGAGGCCGGTCGCCTTCATCGCCTCGGGTCAGATGGCGGTCGCCTACTTCATGGTGCACGTACCGCTGGGATTCTGGCCGATCATGAACCGCGGCGAGCTTGCCGCGTTCTACTGCTTCACTTGGCTCTTCTTCTTCACACACGGCGGCGGCCGGTACTCCGTGGACGCGTGGCTCGCCGGCCGGAAGGAAGGCGACTAGGAGCTAGCAGTGCTCGGCGAAGGCGGCCTGCAGGTCGTCGGCGATCGCCGGGGCTGACCGTCCTTCGATCTGGAAGCGCTCGAGCATGAACACGACATCGCCGTCCTTCAGCAACGCGATCGAGGGGGACGACGGCGGGTAGCCGATGAGCTGCTTGCGGGCCTCCGCGGTGGCGTCCAGATCCTGTCCGGCGAAGACCGTGACCTTGTGGTCGGGCTGCTTTTCGCCCTGGAGGGCCAGCATCACGGCCGGGCGAAAGATCCCGGCGGCGCAGCCGCACACGGAATTGACCGCTACGAGCACCGTCCCTTCCATGGCGTCCATCGCCTGATTGACCTGCTCCGCGCTGCGGAGTTCCTGGAAACCGATCTGTGCCAGTTCGTGCCGCATCGGGGCGACCATCATCTCGGGGTAGGGCATGTTCGTATCCGGTCCTGTAGCTGGGCTCGTTGGCTGTAGGGGCGCTTGTAACCGATATTATAGGCCGAAGGAGGTCCCCGATGGAAGTTGTCCGCCTGCGCGTGAACGGAGACGAGCGCGTTTGCGGGGTGCCCGCGCACTATACCCTGTTGGAGACGCTGCGCTACGGACTGGGTCTGACCGGGTCCAAGCAGGGCTGTGACAAGGGGGACTGCGGCGCCTGCACCGTGATCGTGGACGGCCGCGCCATCCTGTCGTGCATCACGCCGGTGTGGGAGGCGGAGGGGCGCGAAGTGCGCACCGTCGAGGGGCTCGCCGACGGGACGGAGCCGCACCCGGTCCAGGACGAGTTCGACCTCAACGGCGCCGCGCAGTGCGGGTTCTGCACGCCCGGGATTCTGTGCAGCTCGGTGGCGTTGCTCGATCGCAACCCGGCGCCGACGCGCGAGGAGATCCGGGCCGCGCTGGCGGGCAACCTGTGCCGCTGCACGGGTTACGCGAAGATCTACGACGCCGTGGAGGCCGCGGCGACCCGGTTGGGCGGGGAGGTGAGGGGACCGGAGCCGGACGAGCCGGCGCCGAAGGTTGCTCCCGTCGAAGGGGTGGGCGCGTGAGTGCGCTTTCCACCATCGGCCGTCCCATGCGCAAGGTCGACGGCCTGGCGAAGGCGACCGGCCGGGCGCGCTACACCGACGACATCCGGCTGCCCGGGATGCTGCACGGGAAGATCCTCAGGAGTCCCCATCCGCACGCGCGCATCCTGGCGATCGACACGTCGCGCGCGGAGGCGCTGGAGGGCGTCCACGCGGTGGTGACCGGCCGGGACATGCCCACGCGGTACGGCATCATCCCGTGGACGCCGGACGAGTATCCCCTGTGCGTGGACCGGGTGCGCTACATCGGCGACGGCGTGGCGGCGGTGGCGGCGGTGGACGAGGACACGGCGACCCTGGCGCTGGACCTGATCGACGTGGCGTACGAGGAGCTCCCCGCGTACCTCGACCCGCACGACGCGATCGCCGCCGACTCGGGCCCGTACATCCACGAGCCGCGCAAGCCGGGGTGGAACGGCAACGTGACCAAGGTCGTGAAGCTGGCGTTCGGCGACGTGGAGGCCGGGCTTGGCGACTCGCATGTAGTCGTGGAGGGCGACTACTTCTTTGAAGGGACGACCCACACGCCCATCGAACCCCACTGCGCGATAGGGCTCGCCGAGGGAAACGGCAAACTCACCGTGTGGTCGGCGACACAGGTTCCCCACTACCTGCACCGGGAACTGGCCCGGGTCCTGGAGGTTGATCCGGCACAGGTGCGGGTCATTCAGCCCCCGGTCGGCGGTGCCTTCGGCGGCAAGTCGGAGCCCTTCGACCTGGAATTCTGCGTGGCGAAGCTGTCGATGATGACGGGTCGGCCGGTCAAGATCCTGTACACGCGCGAAGAGGTCTTCTACTCGCATCGCGGGCGGCATCCGTTCCACATGCGGTACCGGACCGGGGCCGCGCGCGATGGCAGGCTCACCTCGGTCGACGCCACGATCGTGATGGACGGTGGCGCCTACGCGTCCTTCGGGCTCGTCACGACATACTACGCCGGGCAGCTCCTGACGGCGCCGTACCGGATGCCCGCCTACCGATTCCATTCGACGCGCGCGTACACGAACAAGCCGGCGTGCGGACCGAAGCGCGGTCACGGCTCGGTGCAGCCGCGGTTTGCGTTCGAGGTCCAGCTCGACCGGATCGCGGAGCGGCTCCAGATCGACCCGATCGAACTGCGCAGACGCAACTTCATCGGCGCGAACACGCGCACCGTGAACGACCTGCGGATCACATCGAACGGCTTCCTGGAGTGCCTGGACGAGGTGGAACGCGCGAGTGACTGGAAGCGGAAGCATCGCCGTCTGCCGTTCGGGCGCGGGGTGGGCGTGGCGGGATCGACCTACATCACGGGCACCAACTACCCGATCTACCCCAACGACATGCCGCAGTCGGGGATCCAGCTGCAGGTGGACCGGTCGGGGCGGGTGGCGGTCTTCTCGGGCGCCTCCGAAATTGGCCAGGGCGTCGACTCCATGGTCGCGTACATCGTGGCCGAGGAGCTGGGCGTGCCGCTGGACCATGTCCGGGTGCTGGCGGGCGACACCGACTTCACGCCGGTCGACCTGGGCGCGTACTCGTCTCGGGTCACCTTCATGCTGGGGAACGCGTGCATCGACGCGGCGCGGAAGCTCAAGGCGCAGGTGCAGGGGGCGGTCGCGGCCGAGTGGGGCGTGAAGCCGCGCGAGGTGCTGCTGGCCGGAGGGCTGGCGGTGCGGGCCGGCGATACGGGCACGAGCATGCCGGTGCGGGACGCCTTCAACCTGGCGGAGGCCGCGGTCGGCACCCTGGGCGCGACGGGGTCGTACAACACGCCCAGGGATGTGCATGGGGACTACAGGGGCGCGACGATCGGCGCTTCTCCCGCGTACTCGTTCACCGCGCACGTGGCCGAGGTGGAGGTGGACGTGGAGACGGGGTTCGTGACGGTCGACAGGATCTGGATCGCGCACGACTGCGGACGCGCGCTGAATCCGGTGCTGGTCGCCGGGCAGATGGAGGGCTCGGCGTACATGGGCTTCGCCGAAGCGCTGATGGAGGAACAGATCTTCAAGACGGAGGACCAGGGGCGCGCGGGTCTGCACAACGCGCCCTCGCTGCTGGACTACCGGATCCCGACCAGCATGGACACGCCGGAACTGGAGTCGCTGATCGTCGAGTCGATCGACCCCGAGGGGCCCTACGGCGCCAAGGAGGCCGGTGAAGGGCCGCTGCATCCGTCCATTCCCGCTATTGCCAACGCGATATACGACGCGGTAGGCGTGCGCATGGACTCGTTGCCGTTCTCGCCGCCGCGCGTCTGGCGGGCGCTGCGGTCCGCGGGCGTGGGGCTTCTGGCCGGCCTCGTTGTGGGGGCGTGCGAGAACCCCGCCGCCGCCGGCACGGACCGCGACCTGGAGATTGCGCGTGATCACTACGAGTGGGCGGTCGCGCAGCAGCCCGACACGTTCCCGCGCTTCGGCGACCTGGTTGCGCGCATCGGCGAGCGCTTCGTCGGGACGCCTTACGAGCCGCACACGCTGGAAGTCCCCGGACCCGAGCGCCTGGTGGTCAACCTGCAGGCGCTCGACTGCGTGACCTTCGTCGAGACCGCCCTCGTGCTCGCGCGATTGGCGCGGAGCGGCACGGCGGACGACGCTTTCGCGACAGCCTACCGGGACGAACTCACGCAAATCCGCTACCGTGGCGGAGTGCTGGACGGCTATCCCAGCCGCCTCCACTACTTCAGCGAATGGATCGCGGACAACGAGACCGCGGGCCTGGTCACCGCTCTGTCGCGGGAGCTCGGCGGCGTGGCGGACAGGTCGGCCATCGACTTCATGTCCACGCACCCGGACGCATACCGGCAGCTCGCCGATCCGGATGTCCTGGCCGCAGTCGTCCGCGCGGAGAAGCGGATGAGCGCGGCCGAGCGCTACTACATACCGCAGGAGGAGATCGCCGCGAAGGCTCACCTGATCCGCGACGGCGACATCATTGCCGCGACGAGCACGGTCCCCGGGCTGGACATCGCGCACACGGGGATCGCCCTCTGGCGGGACGGCGAGCTGCGGCTCCTCCACGCGCCCCTCGTGGGCTCGCACGTGCAGATCAGCGAAGAGACGCTGGCCGAGCGGATCCTGCGGTTCGACGGTCAGGACGGGATCATGGTCGCGCGGCCGCTCGCGCCCCACGGGTAGTACGCAGGCCGCCGACGGTGCTTCGCCTTCCGCCCTTCCGCTACCACCGGCCCCGCACGGTGCGCGAGGCCGTCGCCCTGCTGGCCGACTTCGGCCCGGCCGCGATGCCGATTGCCGGCGGCACCGACCTGATGCCCAACATGAAGCATCGGCTCTTCACGCCCGCGCATGTGGTGTCGCTGAAAGCCATCGGCGAGATGCGCGGGATCGAGGTTGTGGAAGGTCCGGATGCCGGGACGGGCGCCCGCGCGCCGGGGACGGGGACTGTGTTGCACATCGGCGCGCTCGAGACCCTGGCCGATGTCGCCGCCAATCCTCTCGTCCGACATCACTTCCCCGGCCTGGCGGACGCGGCGGGCCTGGTGGCGGGTCCGCAGCTGCGAAACATGGGCACGATCGGCGGCAACGTCTGCCTCGACACGCGGTGCACCTACTACAACCAGACGCAGTTCTGGCGGAGTGCCCTGGGATACTGTCTCAAGAAGGATGGCACCGTCTGCCACGTAACCGGGGTGGGCAAGAAGTGCGTGGCCGCCCATTCGGCCGACACGCCACCCAATCTCATCGCGCTTGGCGCCAGCCTCACCCTGGCGGGCCCGCACGGCGAAAGGGCCATGGATGCTTCAGACTTCTTCGTGACCGATGGCATCTGGAACACCCGCCGGGCTCCCGACGAAATCGTGACGGGGATCACCATTCCCATCGCGCGCGGCCGCCGCAGTGCCTACAGAAAGCTGCGCCAGCGCAATTCGATCGACTTCCCCCTGCTTTCGGTGGCGGTCGTGGGAGACTTCGGAGAGACGGGGACCGTGCAGCGGTTGACCGGCGTCGTGTCCGCTCTCGGGGCGCGTCCGCGGGTGCTGGCGGGCTGGTCGGAGCTGGCGGTCGGCGGTCGGCTCGATGATGCGACGATCGACGGGTTGGCGCGGCGGGCCCACGCGCAGTGCCGGCCCCTGGACAACCTGATCGTGGATGCCGAGTGGCGGCGGGCGATGGTGCCCGTGTACGTTCGGCGGGCCCTGGAGGAGTTGGCCGTGTCATGAAGCGCGAACATGGAGTGTACCGTGAGCGGACCTGGGCCCCGGCGTGGGCGTGGGTTCTGATCTGGGGTGCGTGTCTGGCGGCGGTCGGTGCGACGGCCTACGGAGCGGCGCGCGAACCCATGTCGACGATGGCGCTGGTTCTGACGCTGGGTGCGGTGCTCCTCTTCCCCCTCCTGATGAGTACTCTTTTCCTGTGTCTCGACGTCGAGGTGCGCGCCGACCAGCTCTTCATCGCTTTCGGGCCGGTCCACCTCGTGCGCAAGCGGATCCGGTACCGGGACATTGAGTCCGCGGAGGCGGTCACGTACAGCCCGCTGCGCGAGTTCGGGGGGTGGGGGATTCGCCCTATGGGGGGGAGGACGGCGTGGACCATACGGGGCAACAGGGCTGTCCGCGTCGTGCTGACCAGCGGCAGGCAGATCTACGTGGGGTCGCGCTTTCCGCAGAGGCTGGCCAGCCGTATCGCGCTGCGGCTGGGGGCTCGCTGACCACTAGGCCCGCTCCAGGACCATCGCGAAGCCCATTCCGCCGGCGGCACACACGGTCACCATGCCGAACTGGCCGTCCCGCCGCCTCAGCTCGTTGAGCAGCGTGACCGTCAGGCGCCCGCCCGTCGCGCCGAAGGGGTGACCGATCGCGATTGAGCCCCCCATCACGTTGATCACCTCCGGGTCGGGATGGCCCAGTCGGCCTGAGCGGCCGAGTTCGTCGCGGCCGAAGGCATCGGAGTCCCAGGCCTGCAGGTTCGACAGCACCTGGGCGGCGAACGCCTCGTGCATCTCCAGCAGGTCGATGTCGGCCATCGTGATTCCGGCCCGCTCAAGCGCGATGGGAGCGGCGTAGGCGGGTCCCTGAAGCAGTTGCGCGCCCGGATCGAGGGCCGTGAACGCGTAGCTGCGGACATACCCGAGCGGTTCCAGCTGCAACTCGCGCGCGCGTGTCGGCGACATCAGCAGTACCGCCGACGCCCCGTCGGTCAGCGGCGACGAGCTGCCCGCGGTCACGGACCCGAATCGCCGGTCAAACACGGGGCGGAGACCGGACAGCGCCTCCATCGACGTGTCCGGCCGGATGCCGTTGTCGCGTTCCACGATGTCCCTGTAGCGCGGAGGGACGTAGACCGGCGCGATTTCGGCGGTCAGGCGCCCGTCCTCGGTGCCGGCGTGCGCCTTGCGGTGCGACCCCAGCGCCCACCGGTCTTGGTCCTCGCGCGCGATCCCGTTCTCCTTGGCCATGCGCTCGGCGGCCGCGCCCATGGTCTCGCCGGTCGAATACTCGGCGATCGCTGGGGCGACAGGGACGAGGTCGCGCGGGCGCAGCGCGGTGAAGGCGCGCAGCCGGGCCCCGAGGCTCTTTGCCCTGGAGGCCGACACCAGCGTCCGGGCGAGGCGGTCCGACGCGAGGATGGGGACCCGGGACAGGCATTCGGCCCCGCCGGCCACGACCACGTCGGCGACGCCCGCCTCGATCAGGTTCACCCCGTCGCTGATGGCCTGGTTGGCCGACGCGCATGCCCGCGACACGGTCGTGGCCGGGACGTCCTTCGGCAGCGTGGCCAGCCCGACTTCGCGAGCGATGTTGGGTGCCTGCGCGTCGTGAACGACGGTGCCGTAGACCAACTGGTCCACAAGGCGCGGTGGCACCGGTGTGCGAGCCAGCAGTTCGGTCACCGCGTGGCGGCCCAGTTCGATCGCCGTCATGCGTGCGAAGTGGGTGCCGGCCCTGGCGAAGGGCGTGCGGCAGCCGGAGATGATGGCAGTCTTCATTGGTGACCTCGACCCACGTCTGTTTACCTTAGACCGATGCAAGCCGTCGAATTCAAGGTAACGATCCCCGGGTTCATCCTTGCACGGAGCCTGGGCCGGTTCAGCGACGCCTTCGTCTACGGCGGACCCTCGGGCGTGCGCCTCGTGGATCGGCCGGTGCCCGCAATGCCGGGTGACGACTGGGTGCGGATCGATGTCCAGATGTGCGGGATCTGCGGCAGCGATCTGGGGAACATCTCCTTCAAGTCCAGTCCGGCGATGGAGCCCTTCGGGTCCTTCCCCGCGGTGCTCGGGCACGAGATCCTGGGACGCGTGGCGGAAGTGGGACCGGCAGTCTCGAATCTGGAGGTGGGCCAGCGGGTTGTCGTGGACCCCATGCTGCACTGCGAGGCCCGGGGCTGGGAGGAGGACTCCTGGTGTCCCTCGTGCGCGGTCGGGCGTCACTCCACCTGCGAACAGTCGGGGGACGAAGGGCCCTTGCAGGTGACCCCGGACGGCCTGGCTCCCGGGCTGACCATCGGGTATCATCGCGACCTGCCCGGCGGCTGGGGCGAGCAGCTGATCGCGCACAGCCGGCAGGTCTTCCCGGTGCCGGACGACGTCTCGGACCGGATCGCCGTGCTCGCGGAGCCCTTTTCGATCGGAGTGCACGCCGTGTTGCAATGCGGCGGCCTGCAGTCCCGCGGTCCGGTCCTGGTGATCGGGAGCGGTACGATCGCGTTCGCGGCCATCTGGGCACTGCGCACCCTGGGCTATGCCGGCCACCTCGTCGCGCAGGCGAAGCGGCCGCACGAGATCGCGCTGGCCAGGGCACTGGGCGCCGACGAGGTGGTCACGCCCGGCGACGAGGCGCGCCAGGCTCTGATCGAAACCGGTGCGAGCGCGTACATGCCGGTGGTCGGGGAAGAGGTCTATGCGGGCGGCGGTTTTCCGCTGGTGTTCGACTGCGTGGGATCCCGGTCGAGCATGATGCAGTCGCTCCGCTACGCGTCGGCGAGCGGGCGCATCGTGCTGCTCGGGTGCGCGGGCCAGCTGCGCAAGCTGGATCTAACGTTCCTGTGGGCGAAGGAACTCCGGGTCCAGGGCTACGTCGGCTACGGCGCCGAGGAGTGGGGAGGACGCCGGCTGCACACCTTCGAGGTGACGCTGGAACGCATGGCTGCGGACCTGGCCGCGGGCAATACGGCGCTGGACCGCCTGGTCACCCACGTGTTCCCGCTGGCCCAGTACCGCGACGCGTTGCGTGCCGCCTACGACCATCGCCGCAGCAACGCGGTCAAGGTGGTGCTGCAGCCGTAGCAGCCCGTGGACAGATCCCCCCGGCATTCGAACGCCGATGGATCCGGCCGGACGTTCGGCCTCACCCCGATTCGTTCGTCAGCACCACCCGCGCGTCGACCGGCACCACGCGATCCTCGTAGACAAAGAGCGGGTTGACCTCGGCCTCGGCGATGTCACCCCATTGGAGCAGGCTCTCCGCAACCGCGCTCGCCGCTGCCACGATCGGTCCGGTGCGGACTGTGACCCCGCCTCTTGCGCCGGTGAGCAGGGCGTTCGCCTTCAGCTCCGTGAGCATCGACGCGATCTCCGCATGGTCCACGGGCAGCACGCGGTGCGCGACGTCGTGAAAGACCTCGACCCAGACCCCGCCGGCGCCGATGGTGAGGACCGGGCCCAGCTGGCGGTCGCGATGGGCGCCGATCAGGAACTCGGCAATCGGCTTGGCGAACATGGGCGACGCCAGCGCCGCGTACCGCTCCAGGGGAAGACCTCGCGCGTCTGCGTAGTTGCGCGCATTCGCCACGATGCTCTCGAAGGCGCTGCGGGCTTCTTCAGGGGTGCGGATGTCGAGGACTACGCCTCGCGCGTCCGACTTGTGGACGATGTGCTTCGACAGAAGCTTGAGCGCGACGTTGCGGGTGGATCGAATCGCGTTTTCGGCCGCGTCCTCCCCGGAGCGGATGATTTCGGCCGGTTCGAAGGCGAGCCCGCATTCGTCCAGCACCTCCCGGGCCTCGAGTTCCGTCAGCGTCGTTCGCCCGTCTGAACGCGCGGCGATGATCGAGCGATGACGGGTGGGGGCTATGAATAAGGGTTTGGCTGTTGCCGACAGGGCGTCCGCGAAAGGCTCGGTGGAGGCCCGGCAGTCGCCGCCTCGGGCCCGCCCGTCGCCCTGGCGCGTCCGCTGGTTCCCCCGGCGCTGCAACTCCGCAACCGCGCGGCACGCGACTTCGAGGGACTCGATCACCGGGACGCCGGCCTGGCGCAGGGCGTCCAGCGGCTTGCTGTCCATCGCCGTGTACAGGGACTGCACGACCAGCCCCTTGCCTGCGTCGCGCATCGTCGCCGCCATGTCGTCCGCAGCGGCGGTCTCGACCTCCGCGAGCCCCTCGGAAAAGCGGATCCCATAGCCGCCGAAGAGGCCGACGACCAGTACGACGCCCACCGCCGGGTCGGCGGCCAGCGCCTTCAGGGCACGCGGAAAGGCATCGGGGTCCGTGTCCGCGGCGCCCGCCACGTCCACCGGGTTGCGGACGGCCGCGGCCGGGCCGAGGTGGGTTCTCAGCGCGGACATGGTGCGCTCGTCGAGTTCGGCCAGGGGTGCTCCCATTTCGACGAGGTAGTCGACGGCGAGCGTATTCTGGCCGCCGCCGTCCGAGAGGATGGCGATCCCGCCGCCTGCCGGACCGGGCACCTGGGAAACCAGGGTCTCGGCGATGTGAGACAGCTCGTCGGTGCGCACCACCTCGACCACTCCGGCCTGCGCCAGGCCGGCACGCAGACGGTCATAGGGCCCGGCCACGGCTCCGGTGTGGGAGACAGCCGCCTCGGCGCCGCGGGCGGTGCGTCCCGACTTGACGACGACGACGGGCTTGCGGGGCGTCATCTTCGCAGCCGCTCTCAACAGCGCGCGGCCATCCTTGCATCCCTCGACATGGGCGATCACGCCGGCTGTCCCGTCATGCCCGCCGAGGAACTCGAGCACCTCTCCAAACCCGACGTCGACCTCGTTCCCGAGGCCGCAGCATATGGAGATGCCGAGCGCGGTGCGCCGGGTGATCTCGTTCATCAGGCCCAGCGCGATGTTCCCTGACTGGACGAGCAGGGCGATTCCTCCGGGCCGCACGCCGCGCGCCCCGATCAGGTTGACGCCGCGGGGCAGGTTGAGGAGTCCCGACGTATTGGGCCCGACCACGCCGACACCGCTGTCGCGCCCGGCGGCCGCCAGTTCGGCCTCCAGCCGTGCACCTTCGGGGCCCGACTCGCCGAATCCCACGGCCAGCACCACCGCCCCGCCCACGCCCCTCTCGCCGCAGGCACGAACCAGTCCCGGCGCGGTGGCGGCCGGCGTGCACAGGACCGCGAGATCGACCCCTTCCGGCAGCTCCTCCAGCGAGCGCAGCAGCGTGTGCCCCATCAGCCTGCCGCCCGCCGGGTTGACCGCGTGGACCGCGCCCGCGTAGCCCGATTCACCCAGCGCGCGCAGGATCTGGTTCCCGCGCTTCCCGGGATCGGTGCTGGCACCCACGACCACGATCGAGCGCGGCTCGAAGATGCGGGCGAGCGTCATTGGAAGATGCGGGCGAGCGTCATTTTCCCGTGAAGTCGGGTCTTCGGCCTGCATGGAACGCGGCCAGCCCCTCGGCCCAGTCCTCGGTATCGAAGATGACTTCGAGCACTTCGCGTTCGCGCCCAAGCGCCTCCTCGCGCGAGATCTCCGGCGCGGCGCCCATCAGCCGCTTGGCTGCGGCAAGGGGAATCGGTGCCCGCCGCGCCAGCCGCTCCGCCCAGCGCGTGGCCACGGGCAGCACGTCGGCCGCAGGCACGGCGCGGTTCACCACGCCCATCGCGGCTGCCTCGCTGCCCGAGAAGAAGTCGCCCATGTAGATGATCTCGCGGGCCTTGAGCACACCCACCCTCTGGGCCAGGGTGTACACGGCGCCGCCGCCCACGAAGGTGCCGAGCGCGACTTCGGGGAGCCGCAGCTTGGCTTCGTCGGCCACGACTGCGAGGTCCGCCGAGAGCGCGATTTCGAGCCCCGCACCGATTGCGTGCCCGTTCACGGCCGCGACGACCGGCGTGCCGATCGTCTGGATCAGGTGGTTCGCATGCTGTCCGGCCCGGATGTAACGCGCCCGTTCCTCCGGGGACGGCGGTGTGTCGCGATGCTCCTTGAGGTCGGCGCCGGCCGAGAAGGCGCGACCCGTGCCGGTGAGGATCACGCAGCGCACCTCCGGGTCCGCCGCGGCGGACTCCAGTCCCTCGATCAGCTGTTCATAGAGCGGCATGCTCACCGCGTTGAGGCGGTGGGGACGGTTGAGCGTGAGGGTGAGAAGGCGACCGTCGCGGCTCGCGATGACTTCGCGACGCCGGTGCCCGCCGCCGCTACCCGGCATCGAACGGCTTGCCGCCCCGCACCAGCGCGCGTCCCGGAAGCGCCATGGTGGCTTCGCCGTCCCGGACGGCGAACGTCCCGTTCACGAGCACGTGGACGGTCCCGCGAGAGTACTGGTGGGGGTTCTCGTAGGTCGCCATGTCGTCGACCGCGTTCAGGTCCAGGACCGTGATGTCGGCCGCGTATCCCTCGCGCAGGTAGCCGCGGTCGGTCCAGCCGAGAAAGTCCGCCGCGAGACCCGTCATCGAGCGGACCGTGTGCGGCAGCGTGATCAGGCGTTCGTCCAGCACGAGGTCGCGGATCTTCTTCGTGAACGATCCGAACGCGCGGGGATGCGTGACCGGACGTGTCGGGCCCGGGTCGCGTCCGTCTGTGCACGTCATCATCCAGTCGAGCTGGGCCAGATAGCGCACGTTCTCGATGTCGTACAGCCCGAGATTCATGACCGCGGCATTCCCCTCCCGCAGGATGTGCCGCGCGGCGGCGGGCGCGTCCATCCCCAATTCGTCCGCGACATCCTGCAGGGTCCTGCCGTTCAGATCGGGGCGCCGGTCGGCGAAGAGAAGCCGCTCGGCACCACCGCGGATCGCAAGCATCTCGCGAGTTTGCCGGTCGATGACCGCGACCGTGTCGGGATCGTCGAAGCGCCGCACCATTTCGGCATCGCCGCCGACGGCCGCCCAGCCCGGGATCGTGTAGGAGCGCAGATTGGACTGCGTGGCGGTGTAGGAATGATGGGCGCCCGCGACCTCGACGCCCCTCGCGCGTGCGGCTTCGATAAGCGCGGCGCCTTCGTAGGCACGTCCGTAGTTGTGCGCGCCCTGCGCGTTGAAGTGGCTGAAGATGACCTTCGTGCCCGCTTCTTCACCGATGCGAATCCCCTCCGCGATCGACTCGAGGTAGCCGAAGGGGGGATACGCCGCGCCGAGGTCCCGGTCGTGCGTGTCGTAGATCGCGCCCTCGTACTCGGCCGCGACCCGGTTCAGCTCGATCACCTCTTCCGTTTCGGCGTAGTTCCCGGGCAGGTAGAAGAGCCCCGAGGAAAGACCGTAAGCACCCTCGTCCATTCCCTGGCGAACCAGAGCGCGCATCTCGTCGAGTTCCTCGGCGGTCGGTACGCGGTCCTCCATCCCCATCACCCACGCCCGCACCGAGTTGTGCCCCACGAACAGGAACGCGTTCACGCCGATCCCGTCCTCCTCCCAGGCGGCCAGCCGTGCAGCAACCTCCGCACTGCCACCCCCGTCCATCCCAAGCGCAACGCTGGTAATCCCCTGAAAGAGAAACGCGCGCGCGTCGCGCCCGTGGTCGCTGTCCAGTTCGGCGTGTGAGTGCATGTCGATGAACCCGGGAGTCACGACCAGGCCGGCCACGTCGAGCGTGTCCGCCGCCGCCGGTCCATCGACGCTCGCATCGCCCACGAACACGATGCGGTCGCCCGTCACGGCGATGTCCGCGTTCACGGCATCGCCGCCGGTCCCGTCGAGTACGGAGCCACCGGACAGGAGCAGGTCCGCCTGCGGACGGTCGGGCGTACAGGCGGCGAGCACGGCGAGAAGCGCGGCTCCACCCGGCAGGAATCCGCGGTGGTTCAATTGCCCCCGGTCCGCCGGACGAAGAAGACGCCCTCGTCCGTAGAGGTGACCGCGATCAGCCCGCTGGCGAAGAACGGGTAGTTGGACCACGACCCGGTCGTGCCCGCTACATCCCCGCCGTTGGGTTCGGTGTCGAAGAACGCGATCTCCCGGGGATTCTCGCGGTCGGCGATGTTCAGTATCCGGAGGCCGACCCTGTAGTTGGACTGGTACATCACGTCGCCGACGATGTACAGGTTGTGGTCCGTGGCCTGGGTTTCGCTCAGGAACTCCTTCACGATGATGGGATCGTCGAGATCCTGCACATCCCAGACGAGCGTCCGGGTTGCACCCTGCGACGCGAACTCGTCGAACTCGTCGTTCATGTAGAAGTACTCGTGAGCCTCATCGATCCATCCCTGGTGGGAATAGGCTGCCGCGGGATAGGACACCGACGCCAGCGCGAAGGGTTCCTGCTTGTCCGTCACGTCGGCAATGCTGAGGCCCGTCTCGTTCGACCCGAAGCAGACCTCGCGCCCGCGATGCTCGGTGTCGGGGCCGTGGTACACGATGCACATCGCGTCATGGGTGTAGCCGGTCCCCTGGTAGCCCGTGGTGGTGTCCGCAAAGCACCCTGCGAATTGCGGGTCGGTGGGCACGCGGATGTCGATCATGTGCAGGCCGCCCCCACACGTGTCGCCGCCGCCACTGCCCCCCACGGAGTAGGCGAACCCGGTTTCCTCGTTGATCACGATGTTGTGGGCACTGTGGATTCTGTCGTATGTGGCGGTGGCCGTGAAGGTCACGGGCGGTTCGCTGACCGAGCGCAATTCGGTCAGATCGAAGACCTGCATGCCGTGTGCACCCGCACCGTCGGCGACGATGAAGGCATTGTCCCGGTACACCTTGATGTCCCGCCAGATGCTCTTGGTCGCTCCTGCCGTCAAGGGCAGAATGCCGGTGTAGACCGGGAACTCCGGGTCCCTCAGATTGACGAAGGAAGTGCCGCCCGAGTGGCCGACCAGTGCCCACTCCGTCTGGGTGACGCCGTCCTTCCAGCCCCAGATGTCATTGACGAGGCCCTCCTCCGCGGCGATCTGGTCCTTCCGGAGCCGCGACACGAGGTCGATACGGGAACAGGGATAGTCCCGTGCCTTGCCGGCCTCACACCGCGCGCCGCTCCCCGCTGGCCTGACGGTCGTCGTGTCCACAGGGGGCGGCGTCACGGCGCCGGAATCGTCGTCGGAACATGATGCGGCGACGCACACGCCGATCACAATCACCGAAACGACACGGACAGGTCTCATATTGCAGGATAATGAAGTCGCGCAAATGCGCGCAACGCGCCGGAACTAGCGCGGCCGCAGGTCCACGACCAGGCGCGGCTCGCCCAGCGTTTCCATGATCCGGTATTCGACTTCGCCGGTCGTACCCAGAATCCATCGCACGCGATCGCCTTCGTCGCAGGTCTGCATTGCCGCCGTCAACGCGGGGAAGTCCAGGGAGCGGCTCGGATCGGCAACGGTGGCGCTGCCGTCCCGATTTGCACGGGCGCCCGTGAGCTCCACCGCGAGGTGGGCGGGAGCCTCGATGGCCTCGCCGGTGCCGTCGCAGCCGCCGCCCGCCTCGGTCCCCAGGGCCAGCCGGAATCCGGGAATGTGCGAGTCGAAAGCGAAGACGACACGGTCATAGCCGTCCGAGCTCTGGGTGCTCACGTTCGTAAGCGTCGCGGGTGCCCGGTCGGGGGCGGCGTCCTTCGATACGATGTTGCGTCCCCAGGGCGTGTTGAGGCCGACCTGGGACGGGTCCAGATCGCCGTAGTCGGCTTCGGTCAGTTCGTCACGGGGATTGTCGGTCGAGATGAATGGGTCCGGTGTCGGCGCCTCTTCCGTCCGGTCCCCGCAAGCCGTCGCGAGGAGCATGGCTGCGGGTGCCACCAGACACCACCTGCTGATATTCAGTCGCGTAAACAAGGCCGCAGGTCCTTTCTGTCCGATGTTTGTCCGTGCCGGGCGCCCGCGTCGTCGCACGTCGCTCGACAGCTCAATCCTAAGTTAACGGGTCAGCCGAGGAGGACGTTTCGGGCGGTTCGGACGCCCTCGGCGAGCTGCTCCACCTCTTCGACAGTGTTGTAGAGGTAAAACGATGCCCGCGTGGTTGCCGACACGCGGAAGCGATCCACCACCAGCTGGGCGCAGTGATGACCCGCCCGCACCGCGATACCTTCGGCGTCCAGAATGGTGGCGACGTCCTGGGCCGAGGTTCCGTCGATCACGAACGGCACCACCCCGGCCCTCTCCTCCAGAACGTCCGGTCCGAAGATGCGCAGTCCCTCGATGTTGCCCAGGAGGCCGATGGCGTGGCGGGCAAGCGACTGCTCATGCTCATGAATGGCGGAGCGGTCCACGCCGTCCAGGTAGTCGGCGGCGGCCGCCATCCCCACCGCGCCGGCGATGTTGGGCGTGCCAGCCTCGAACTTGTGGGGCACCTCGGCCCACGTGCTGTGATCCCGGTAGACGTGTTCGATCATCTCGCCGCCTCCCTGGTACGGCGGCATCTCCTCGAGCAGCGCCCTCTTGCCCCACAACGCTCCCATTCCCGTCGGGCCGCACATCTTGTGTCCCGAGAAAGCGTAGAAATCGCAGCCCAGGGACTGCACGTCGACACTGAGGTGGGGAGCGCCCTGGGCACCGTCCAGGACGAAGACGGCGTCGCTCCGGCCGCGCACGAGTCCCCCGATTTCCCGCACCGGATTGATGGTGCCCAGCGCGTTGGATACGTGCGGCAGCGCGACGACCCTGGTGCGCGCGCTCAGCAGGTCGCGAAGCTGGTCCAGATCCAGGCGGCCGGCGTCGGTCAGCTCGACGAAACGCAGCTTCGCGCCGTTGCGCTCCGCAAGCAGTTGCCACGGAACGAGGTTGGAGTGGTGCTCCATGGCCGAAACGATGATCTCGTCGCCGTGTCCGACCCGTGCCTGTCCGATCGAGAATGCGACCAGGTTGAGCGCCTCGCTCGTTCCGCGCGTCCAGACGATCTCGTGGGCGTCGGCGGCGTTGATCCACCGGGCGATCCGGGCGCGACTCTCCTCGTACGCCTCTGTCGCCCGGCGTGCGAGTTCGTGCACGCCGCGGTGAACGTTGGCGTGGTCGCGCAGGTAGTACGTGCGGATCGCGTCGATGACCTGCAGGGGCTTCTGCGACGACGCGGCACTGTCCAGGTAGATGAGGGGCCGTCCGTCGACCATCTGGTCGAGGATCGGAAAGTCCTTGCGGACCCTGGCAACGTCGAGTCGCGAACCCGTTGCGGTACTCACGGGCGGACTCATCCGCGTGGAGCGGCGGGACGGTCAGTCCAGCCGTATGAAGACCTCGCCACCCTGCACTTCCACTGGAAAGGTCCGCACCGGAACCACCGCGGGCAGTTGCGTGGCACGGCCGGTGCATACGTCGAATCGGGCGCCGTGAAAGGCACACTCCACTTCGCCGTCCTCCAGCTCGCCGGCAGACAGCGGGTAGTCCTGGTGGGAGCACCGGTCTTCGAGCGCGTAGATGTCACCGTCCAGATTGACCAGTACGACGGGACCGACATCGGTGGCCACGGCCCGTAGCGTGTCCGGCGGTATCTCGTCGGCGGACGCCACGCGCACACGGGACGGCTGCGGGCTGGCGGCCCGGGACCTAGACACCTCGGAGTTTCGCCACAATCGCATTCGTCACCTTCTCCACCACACCGCCCATCGGCAACCGTGCCAGGACCTCACCGAGGAAGCCCAGGACAACCAGCCGCTCGGCCTTCCCCCGCGTCAGCCCGCGGCTCATCAGATAGAATAGCGCTTCCGCATCGAGCTGGCCGACCGTGGCGCCGTGGGAACAGCGAACATCGTCGGCCTCGATCTCCAGGTTCGGCAACGATGTCGCGACCGCGTCGTCGGAGAGGATCAGGTTCCGGTTGGTCTGGTATGCGTCGGTGCCCTGGGCACCCTCATGGACGCGGATGACTCCCCGGAAGATCCCTCGGGCCGAACCGTCGAGCGCTCCCTTGTACAGCAGGTCGCTGTGTGCGTTGGGCGACACGTGATCCTGGCTGGTATTGAAGTCGAAGTGCTGGTCTTCGTCTCCGAAATAGAGGCCGAGCATGTCGCTGTGGGCCCCCGGGCCCAGGAGGCTCGCGTTGAGATCGACCCGTCCGACCGATCCTCCGAGCGCGACATTGAGCGTGTCGAGCGTGGAGTCGCTCTCGGCGAGGGTGCGCTGGTTGGCCAGATAGAAGCCGCCGTGCCCCAGGCGCTGAAGCGAAACGTACTGGATCTGGGCGCCACGGTACGAAAAGAGTTCGACGGCGGTGTTGACGAGTGTCGTTGTTTCGAAGTCGGGAGACAGGATCTCGTCGACAAACGAGAGCTGACTGGCTTCTTCCGCAACGATGAAGATGCGCGAGAAGGTCGCGCTGCCCGGTTGCGATACCCAGCGACTGAGCCGAACGGGACGCTCGACGCGGACCCCGCGGGGAATCCGCAAGTACACACCGTCGTTCCACAGCGCGGCGTTGAGCGCGGGGAACTTGCCGTCCGAAGCCGGGACGGCTCTGGTGGCCAGGAATCTCCGGATGTCACCGGCGTCCTGGCGGGCCGCGTCTCTCAGCGACGCCAGGACGACACCCTGGCGGGCGAGCGACTCGTCCAGCTCCACCGTGACGACCTTGCCGTCGATATCCACGATGCGCCCGGCGCTGTCCCGATCCAGCTCCATCGTTCGGCGCAATGCGTCGGGCAGAACGGCCCCGGCCGCGGCACCGGGCCCCCGGTCCCCGTGCGCAACCACCAGTTCGTCCAGCTGCAGCTTGCGCGACAGGTCCGTGTACCGCCATTCCTCGGAGCGCGTCGATGGCATCGGCGTGGCCTGGTAGGTGGCCCACGCTTCGTCGCGCCGGGCCCTGAGCCAGAGCGGGTCCGTAGCCCCCGCCTCGGCCACGGCGGCCGCACCGATAACGGTGCGCGACGGTTTGCGCACGGCAGCGGCCTGGCTCACCCGACGCTCCCTTCCATTTCCATCTCGATCAGCCGGTTGAGCTCGACCGCGTATTCGAGCGGCAGCTCTTTTGCGATGGGCTCGATGAAGCCGCGCACGATCAGGGCCATGGCCTCGGCCTCGTCCATCCCGCGGCTCATCAGGTAGAAGAGCTGCTCGTCACCGACCTTCGACACCGTGGCCTCGTGGCCCACCGTCGCCGACTTCTCGTCGATCTCGATATAGGGGAAGGTGTCCGTACGGGACGTCTCGTTGATGAGGAGGGCGTCGCACTCCACGTTCGATCTTGCGTTCGCGGCCCCGTCGTACACCTTGCACAGCCCGCGGTACGAGGAACGCCCCGTGCCCTTCGAGATCGACTTCGAGACAATGCTGGACGATGTGTTCGGCGCCACATGGATCACCTTGCCGCCGGTGTCCTGGTGCTGTCCGTCACCGGCGTACGCGATCGACATGATCTCCCCGTGCGCACCCTCTTCCATGAGGTAGCAGGACGGGTACTTCATGGTCAGCTTCGACCCGAGGTTCCCGTCGAGCCATTCCATGTGCGCGCCCCGGTGAACCAGCGCCCGCTGGGTCACCAGGTTGTACATGTTGTTCGACCAGTTCTGGATCGTCGTGTAGCGGAAGAAGGCGTTCCGCTTGACCACGATCTCGATCACGCCCGAGTGGAAGGAGTCGGTCGAGTAGACCGGCGCGGTACACCCCTCGATGTAGTGCGCGCGCGACCCCTCGTCCGCGATAATGAGCGTGCGCTCAAACTGTCCCAGCCGCTCCTGGTTGACCCGGAAGTACGCCTGCAGCGGGGTTTCCAGCTCGACGCCGGGTGGGACGTACACGAAGGACCCGCCGGACCACACCGCGGAGTTGAGCGCCGCGAACTTGTTGTCGGCGGCCGGGATCACCGTCCCGAAGTGCTTCCTGAACAGTTCGGGGTGGTTCCTGAGGCCGTCTTCGATCGAGTCGAAGATGACGCCCTTCGCTTCCCACTCCTCCTTCAGCGAGTGGTACACCATCTCGGAGTCGTACTGGGCTCCGACGCCGGCCAGGATCTTCCGCTCCGCCTCGGGGATGCCCAGGCGCTCGAAGGTCTCCTTGATGTTCTCGGGGACGTCGTCCCAGGACCGTTCCATCTGCTCCTGCGGCTTCACGTAGAAATACGTCTGGCGCAGGGTGTCCTCGAGCTCGGACAGATCGCCGCCCCACTTCGGCATGGGCTTCGATTCGTAGATCCGAAGCGCCTTCAGGCGCCGCTTGAGCATCCACTCGGGTTCGTCCTTGCGCGCGGAAATCTGCTCTACGATTTCGGCGTCGAGCCCGGGCCGCGTGCGGAAGACCGGTTCCGAATCCGTGACAAAACCATACTTGTAGTCGTCCAGTCCAAGTCCCTGGATGACCTCGTTGCCAGGCATCTATTCCTCCTTGCGACCCATGAACCGCCGTTGATCAGGCCGCGTGGGCCTTCCGGTATTCCTCGTAGCCACGTGCCTCCAGCTCCAGCGCAACCTCCGGGCCGCCCGATTCCACGATCCTGCCGTCCACAATGACGTGCACCACGTCGGGAACGATATGGTTCAGGATGCGCTGGTAGTGCGTGATCAGCAGCACGGATTTGTCGGGGCTTTCCCTTCTCAGCGTGTTGACTCCGTTGGCGACGATCTTGAGCGCATCGATGTCCAGGCCGGAGTCCGTCTCGTCCATGACCGCCAGAGACGGCTTCAGGACGGCCATCTGCAGAATCTCGTTGCGCTTCTTCTCGCCGCCGCTGAAACCGTCGTTCACGGGGCGCTGCGCGAACGAGGGGTCCATTTCCAGCTGTTCCATGCGGTCCACGAGCAGTTCCTGGAAGTCGAAAAGATCCAGCTCCTCGCCGTCCTCGAGCCGCGTCTGGAGGGCGGTGCGCAGGAAGTTGGCGATGGACACGCCGGGAATCGCGACGGGGTATTGGAACGCCATGAACACGCCGGCCCGGGCGCGCTCATCCGGCTCCATGTCCAGCAGATCTTCGCCGCGGAAGTACACCGATCCACCGGTGGGCTCATAGGCCGGATGACCGGCGATCACCTTGGCAAGCGTACTCTTGCCGGATCCGTTCGGACCCATGATCGCGTGGATCTCTCCCGGCCTGATGGTGAGGTCCACCCCTTTCAGAATCTCGAGATCCTCATCCGCGACCCTGGCCCTCAGGCCCGCCACTTTGAGAATCGGCGCGTCGTCCATTCGATGCTCCGTTTATCAGTAATAAGAATGATTATTGATTAGGGACCCAAAGCTACCGGAGGGCCCGGCGCGAGTCAAGTGGATTCCCCATGTGGCGGAACAGTGTCCAGATCCGCTTAAGACGTTGTGGGACAGCCAGTTACGAGGATGATCAGAAGATCGGCCCCGTGATCCAGGTGTCCGATCTCGCCCATGCCGACTGGAACAGCTTGTGTACCTGCTCCGCCTGCGAGTCCTGGCCCTGCGCACGAAGAGCCGCCTCCAGCCCGAAAAGTGACCAGCCGTTCATGGGGTGGTCCTCAAGCGCGGCGCGGAAAACGCGTTCCGCCTGCGGATAGCGCTCCAGCTCCAGCAGCAGGTCCCCGAGCCAGTGGCGCGCCGAGAAGTTCAGCGGCTCGGGCTCGTCGTAGCGCAGTCCGTCCTCGCGCTCGATCGCGGCTTCCAGCACCTGGACGGCTCCGTCGCTGTCTCCGTGCTGGCGCAGGATCTCGCCTTCCAGAATGCCCGAGACCACACCCAGCAGGTCCGCGGCCGAATGACCCCGGAAGCGCTCGCCGTCGGGGGTCGTTTCCGCTGCTCGCCGCACCCTTTCCAGGTACACCGACGCACGCTCGGGCTCGTCGCTGCGGAGGTAGGCGTAACCGCGCGCGAAGTCCCAGAAGCCGCGCTGGATTCCCCCGGCGGGAGGATTGTCCAGCTCCAGGATCTCGTCGAAGCGACCGAAGCGAAGCATGGTCATCGCCTCGTAGAATGCGCCTCCCGGCACGATCTTGCCGTAGTCCCGGGCAGCCTGCATGGCGACCGCTCCCTGGCCGTCCATGGATGCGGCGAAGAGGAGCATGTGCAGATTGTGCGACGGGTAGATGGCCCACGCGATGTCCTCTTCGGCGCGCTGATCGGAGTGCCAGGCGGCCAGGTTGGAGCGCACCGCGTCGCCCCAGCGCCCGATCCGGTTGTAGGTGTGGGACGGCATGTGCTGGATGTGGCTGGCTCCGGGGATGGAGGCGCCCAGGTGGTCCGCGCACGCCTCCGCCTTTTCCGGCTTGATCGTGGGTTCGGTGGCGTGTACGTAGAGATGGCACGCACCCGGGTGTGCGATGTCCATGGCCAGAACGGCCTCGAGGATCTTGTGGATCTTCACGACCGCGGCCTTCTCGATGTCCCAGCGCCCACGCCTCGGCTCCAGCAGCATGAGGGATTCGCCGTAGAGCGTGCCCACGTCGAGGTCGTGTGGAAACCGTTCATACACGTCGGCCATCGCCCGCGAATACAGTGAATCCAGCATCCTCCGTTCGTCGCTGTCGTGCTCCGGCGCGTAGCGGACGGCCATGGCATCGATCAGCGCCTTCTCGACGTCGTTGGCGTGGTCTTCGGCGAGGTCCTGCGCCTTCCGGATGTTCTCGTGCGCCCGGGGCGCGTCGTCGGGCCCCATGGGTCCGTTGAGGTAGGGTCCCCAGGCCCATGCCTCGCCCCAATAGCACATGGCGCAGTCGGGGTCTTCGCGCTGCGCCTGGCGGAACGACCGGGCGGCCCGCAGCGGCGTGAACGCGTACATCATCTGCACGCCCTGGTCGAAGAACTGCTGCGCGCGCGCCGAATTGGTCGTGATCGGTCGGGTCAGCGGCCCCAGCGCCTCGGGGTAGTACGTCGCCTCCTCGTCGAAGCCGGCCGGGTACTCCACTTCCTGCGCCTCGGTCCGGGTCTCCGCAATGGCGAAAAGGGACGAGGCAAGCGTGATTACGGCGATGGCGCGGCGGCGCCAGGTACATTCAGGTTCCATTGGGGCTGTCCGTGGGTGCAGGTCGAGTTTCGGGACACGGCCAATCTGGGCTACGGGACCGACGCTTGCCAGTCCCGGGGCAACTCGCCGCCCTCACGATTAGAATGTTACGATCCAGATCTGCGTACTTGCTTACGTGCACCGGAATCCGACATGGAGGAAGCTTGCTCCCTGACCTGGAACGGGAACTTCTGCGAAAGTGCCAGGCGGGCAACGCTCGCTTCTTCGAACCGATCGTGAGGGCGTACGAAAGGCCCGGAATGCGCGTGGCCCTGGGGATGATGGGCAACCCGGACGACGCGAGCGACGCGCTGCAGGACGCGTTCGTGAAGGCGTGGAAGTCGCTCCCCCGCTTCGACCTGAAGAGACCGTTCGCGCCGTGGTTCTTTCAGATCCTGAGGAATCAATGCAGGGACGCGCTTCGAAGCCGCAAGGTCCGATTCCAGCTGGAAGCGCTCGACGAGAGGCTGGAGATGAAGCCGGCCGACCCCGAGTCGGGACCGGAACGCGTGCGCGAAAAGAAGGCCGCGAAGGAGCTGCTCTGGTCGGGACTGGAGCAGCTCAGTGAAGATCACCGCGAGATAATCGTATTGAAGGAAATCGAGGGGTTTCGCTACGGTGAGATCGCCGGGATATTGAACATTCCGGAAGGAACGGTGGCCAGCCGGCTCTTCCACGCGCGGCGGGCGCTGGCGAGTGTGCTGCGGGAGTCACGGGCGGACTACCCGTGAACATGACCATGGAGCACCGGAGGACATGGTCCCTCCGGAGGCGGACGAGCCCATGAACGCAAACCTGTCCAACGAAGTGAGCCACGAGGAACTCATGCGGTTCCTCGATGGCGAGGTGACGCCCGAAGAGCGGGCGCGTATCGAGGGACGGCTTGCGGGGTCGAGCGAGCTGCAGCGCGAGTTTGCGATCTTCCGCTCCATGAAACAGGACCTCCAGGATCTGTCGTTCGCCGCCCCGGTCGACGACTCGGTGTGGGATCGGATCAGGAACCGGATCACGCAGCCGGTGGGATGGCTGCTCGCGCTGGCCGGATTCGTCGCCTGGCTCGGCTACGGCGTCTGGACCTTCGTCCGGTCGCCTTCGGCGATTGTTGTCAAGCTCGCGACCGGGGCCATCGTCATCGGGATACTGGTGCTGCTCGCCAACGTGATCTGGGATCGCTACAGGGAATACGGAACGGACCCGTACCGTCACGTGCACCGATGATACTGGCAACGACGGAGGCGGTTGCCGGGCATCGCGTGGTGCGCACACTGGGCATGGTGAGGGGCAGTTCCGTGCGCGTGCGCCACATCGGCCGCGACCTCATCGCCAGCTTGCGGAATCTGGCCGGTGGGGAGGTGTACGAATACACCAAGCTGCTGGCGGAAGTGCGGGAACAGGCGGTGGACCGGATGGTTGCCGAAGCCGAGGCACTGGGCGCCAACGCAATTCTGGCCATCCGCTTTCAGTCCGCCGAGGTCAGCAGGGGCGCAGCCGAACTGATGTGCTACGGCACGGCGGTGGAGCTGGAGCCTACGGACTGAAGCTGACCAGGCGCCGCTGCGCGAACGCCGAGCGGCCGTCAGACCGGCTCCGACACCTTATCCGGACGCCGAATCCGCCCGTAGCAGGGTTCCCGCCGAGCGCTGCCTCCTGTAGTGCGTCATCTGCATGTCGTGCACCCGGCTTATGATGATGAACAGAAGGAGGCTCGCCGGAATCAGGACGCCCAGCGATACCGCCTCGCCCAGGTGTTCGGCAGCATTCTCGTCGATCCCGTCCATGCCCTTCCCGGCCGCCCAGGTCACCCAACCCGCCGTAGACGGCCCCACAATCGCCAGGAGCCACCAACACGGCAGCAGCGCCGATACTGGCCGTCGCTGCCAACCGAGGGGACCAGCGCTGGCCTTCCAGATCTCTCGCATCGCCTGGTAGGGCTTCCAGAGGTTCGCAATGGGGACGAAGTACCAACCGACCGCACCCCCCGGAGTGAACGCCATTTCCCTGGCGCCGAGCGCCCGGGCATTGCTGTTGGCCCGATAGATCCACCTGGAAACGAAAACGGCGGTGGCTAGAGCGGCCAGCCCCAACAGGGCGCGGAAGCTCCAGAGTTCCGGAGACGCCAACGACTCCCCGGTTTCCGAAAACGATCGATAGGCGCGGATGTGGTGCTGGATCCCCAGGAGTGCGGCGAATACGCTGACGCACAGGAATCCCCTGGCCTGGTTCGCCCGACCGGTCGGGTTCCGGAAACCTGGGGGCGGCACCGGCGGCGTACGATCGTCCTGTGAATCATGCATGGTCTGCAACCTGTGTCCCGAATCCCACGCATTCAACCCCGAACCCGCCCAGCCTCCTCGCCATCACCCGGGCCGCCTCCGGGTTCGAGTCGACCAGAATGTAGTGCCGCCCATGGCGCGCCGCGGCCTCCCCCGTCGTCCCGCTGCCCGCAAAAAAGTCGAGCACCGTGTCCCCCGCGTTCGAGTGCACCTTCACAATGCGTTCCAGCACCCCGAGCGGCTTCTGCGTGGGATACCCCGTCTTCTCGCCGCCGGTCGGACTCACGATCGTGTGCCACCACACGTCGGTGGGCGTCTTGCCGCGCGCGGCCTTCTCCCTGCCGACCAGCCCCGGCGCCATGTACGGAATGCGGTCCATCTCGCCGTAGTTGAAGGTGTACGCGCCCGGATCCTTCGCGTACCAGAAGATCGTGTCGTGCTTGGCGGGCCACCTGCGCTTGGAACGCGCGCCGTAGTCGTACGCCCAGATGATCTCGTTCATGAAGGAAGCGCGCCCGAAGATCTCGTCGAGCAGGATCTTGCAGTAGTGCGCTTCGCGGTAGTCGATGTGGAAGAAGAGCGACCCCGTGGAAGCGAGCACCCTGTGCGCCTCCCGCAGGCGCGGTTCGAGAAAGGCGAGGTAGTCAGGGTGGCGGTCGTCGTAGCTGCTGCGGCCCAGGAACGTGGTGCGGTAGCGGGCGCCCTGGAAGCCGGTGCGGTCACCATCCTCGTCGCGCTGGACCCGAATGCGCGTCCGTGCCTGCGCCCGTCCGGTGTTGAAGGGCGGATCCACGTAGATGAGCTGGACGCTTCCCCCCTCCATCGCCCGCAGCACGGGGAGGTTGTCGGCCAGGATGATCCGCCCCGCAGGACCACCCTGGCCGCCCTTCATCCCAGAAGACCCTGGACCCGGAAAGCTCGGCTACAACGGGGTCGCCCCACCGGCCGGTGTCAGCTGCCCCCGTCGGAGACCGCCCGCTCCTCCTTGGCCTTGCGGACCATCTCGCGCACGTCGGCCAGCAGTTGCTGCGCGTCGTAGACGATGCCGTCCTTGATCGTGTACTTGATGCCGCCCACGCGCTCGACCTCGCCGGTCTCGTCGTTGAGCTTCACGGCGCCGTTGCCGTAGAGGACCTTGAGGTTCTGAAGCGGGTTCTCGTCCACGACGACCATGTCGGCCTTGAGGCCCGGGCGCAGGATGCCGAAGTCGATGTCGGTGCCCTTGGGGTCGTGGAGTTCCTCGGCGCCGAAGAGCGTCGCGGAGCGGATCACCTCGACCGGATGGAAGCCGGCCTCGCGCAGCAGTTCGAGCTCGCGGATGTAGTCGAAGCCGTAGAGCTTGTAGATGAAGCCCGAGTCGGAGCCGGTCGTGACCCGCCCGCCCGCGTTCTTGTAGTCGTTGAGGAAGTGCATCCACTTGTTGAAGAAGCGCTTCCAGTGGTACTCGTCCTCGCTGGTCCAGTAGAACCAGTAGGAGCCGTGCGCGATGCGCGACGGCTGGTAGAAGTCCCACTGGCTGGGCAGCGTGTACTCTTCGTGGAAATCGGCCTCGCGGGAGCGCATCACGTCGCGGCTGGCTTCGTAGATGGTCATCGTGGGGTCGAGCCCGAAGTCAAGCTCCAGGAACCGGTCGATGAGGTCGTTCCACTGCTCGGAGCCGGGTTCGGCGGCCTGGTGCCAGAGGCGGCCGACGTTGCCGAAGCGGTGCTGCTCGTCCTGGTAGTTGTAGTCGAGCGGCCAGTCCTGCACGCTGTAGTCGGTCAGCATCGACTCCATGAGGCCGTAGTAGTGCGTCATCATGTCGAGGCCCACTTCGGCGGCGTCGAGCGCGGTCATGCGCACCACGCCCATCTGGCCGAGGTGGGCGACGGTACCGAGGCCGAACTTCTTCGCCTCGTCGATCACCGCAGCCATGATGTCGGGGTCCATTGCGCCGAGCTTGAGGCCGTCGATCTTCGCGCCCTCGACATCGACCTCGGCGGCCCAGCGCACCCACTCGCGCGCCTTCTCCGGCGAGTCGACGGGGCCGTTGTCCCACGCTTCGCCGGGCCGCGCGTAGGTGAACATGCGGGGGGCGACGATCTCGTTGCGGGCTGCGGCGGCCTTCTCCTGCAGCGCCCACATCATGGGTCCGTGGCCGACCCCGCGTGAGGTTGTGATGCCGTGTCCCATCCAGAGCTTGTAGGTGTACTCGGGCTGGGGAGCCTTGCCCCCGCCGCCGGTGTGGGCGTGCATGTCCACGAAGCCGGGCATGATGAACATGCCGGTCATGTCGATTTCCCTCGTGGCGTCGCCGGGGCGCCGGTCCTCGTTGATGGGGACCCCGGGATATCCGACGGTCTGGATCTGGGATATCCTGTCGCCCTCGATCACGATATCCACGGGTCCCATGGGCGGGGCGCCGGTGCCGTCGATGATCGTGGCGCCGCGCAGGATCAGCCGCTCGTGGGGGCCGTCTCCCTCGGAGGCGCCGCGCGGAGTGGTGGGCTCCATCTGCGCGGAAAGCAGGGTGGGGATGGCGACCGCCGCGGCGAGCGCAAGGGCGGCAGGACGAAACTGGCCACGTGAGAACTGCATCCGGGAACCTCCTGTGGGTGAACGGTGACGATCTGCAATGTACAGTGTATGGCGTGCGGCGGGTACGCCCTTCCCCGAAGCCCCTGGCCGGATATACCGTTTCAGTGTCATGACCCCTACCGACCCGGAGCTTTCGGGCTCCTCCACCGAGCCTCCAGGCCCTGCTCCGGGGCTGTCGGAGCCCGCCCCTGAGCGGCCCGATCTGGCCGACCTCACAGTCGCGGAAGCGCGCCGGGAGATCGCTGGGCTTCGTTCGGAGATCGACCGCCACAACCGGCTGTACCATGCGGAGAGCGCGCCCGAGATCTCCGACTCGGCGTACGATGCGCTCTTCCGCAGGCTTCTCGCGCTCGAGGCGGCGCACCCGTCGCTGGCGGCTGCCGATTCCCCGACGCAGCGGGTGGGCGCGGACCCCCTGGACAGCCTGCCCAACATCGAGCACGCCGTCCCGATGCTGTCGCTGGACTCGGCGCACGACATCGACGCGGTGCGCCGGTTCGACGAGCGACTCCGCAAGGCGATCGGTGACGACGGAATCCGGTATGTGCTCGAGCCGAAGCTGGACGGCGCGTCCGTCGAACTGGTGTACGTGGACGGCGTTCTGGAGCGCGCGGTCACAAGGGGGAACGGCCGCGTCGGGGAAGGCGTGACCGAGAACGTCCGCACCATTGCCACGGTGCCCCTGCGTCTCGACGACGGTGAGTTCGCGGTGCCCACGTTCCTGTCCGTGCGCGGCGAGGCGCTCATGTACCTGCCCGACTTCGAGTCCCTCAACCAGCGGCGCATCGAAGGCGGGGACCCCCCATACCAGAATCCGCGCAACGCCACCTCGGGGGCGCTCCGGCAACTCGACTCGAGGGTCACGGCCCAGCGCCCGCTCACCGTGCTCGCCTTCGACGTCATGGCCGTGGAAGGCGTTTCTCTGGGGACCGACTCGGAAGGGCTGCGCGCGTTGGGGGCGTGGGGATTCCGCACGCCGGACCGGATAGAGGTGGTCGATTCGGTGGACGAGATCGCCGCGTATCACGGTCGCTTCGAGGCCGATCGGGACGCCCTGGACTACGAGATCGACGGCATCGTGGTGAAGCTGGATCCGCTGGCGCCGCGCGCCGCGCTGGGAAGCACCGCGCATCACCCCAGGTGGGCGATCGCGTACAAGTTCGAACCGCGCAAGGAAATCACCCGGATCGACCGGATCTTCGTGTCGGTGGGCCGCACCGGGGTGCTCACTCCGGTGGCCCTGCTGCGGCCGGTGGAGGTGGGGGGCGTGACGGTGTCCCGGGCCTCGCTGCACAACCGCGAGGAGCTGGAGCGCAAGGACGTTCGCGAGGGTGACCTGGTGCGGATCCAGCGCGCCGGCGATGTCATTCCCCAGGTTGTGGAGCGGGTCGAGGAGGAAGGACGCGAGCGGCGCGCGCGCTTCGTCATGCCCGATGCCTGCCCGTCGTGCGGCACCGCGCCCGTGGAGAAGGGGCCGTTTACGGTCTGTCCGAACCACTTCGCCTGCCCCGCGCAGCTGAAGGGCCGGATCGCGCACTTTGCGGGACGGAGCGCGCTGGACATCGAAGGGTTGGGCGGAGAGACGGCGTCGCTGCTCGTCGACCAGGGACTGGTGCGGGAGCTCGCCGACCTTTTCGACGTGAATGAGGACGACCTCGTGCCGCTGGAGGGCTTCGCGGAGGTCTCGGCGCGCAACCTGGTGCGGGGCATCCAGGCGCGGCGGCGGGTGGAGCTCGCGCGGTTCCTGGTCGGCCTCGGGATTCCCGAGGTGGGATTTGCCGTGGCCGGGGATCTGGCCGCCCACTTCCGCGGCATCGATGCTGTGCGCGAGGCGTCTCCGGAGGAACTGGAGGACGTGCACGGCGTGGGCCCCAAGATGTCCCTCGCGATTCGGGGGTTCCTGGATGACGAAAGGGTGGCGGCCGCGCTGAACAATCTTCTTGCCCGGGGCTTCGACTTCATTTTACCCGAGGAACCGGAGGATTCCGGCGCCCGCTGGGCGGGGAAGACGTTCGTGCTGACGGGAACGCTCGAGATGTCATCGCGCGGCGCGCTCAAGAAGCTGCTGCAGGATTCGGGTGCGCGGGTCACGGGCTCGGTCAGCAAGCGGACCGATTTCCTGGTTGCCGGCGCGAATGCCGGGTCGAAGCTGGCCAAGGCGCAGGCTTTGGGTGTGGAAGTGCTCGACGAGGCACGGTTTCGGGAGCGCTTTGCGGAGGAACTGGGTGACTTCGGTGCTGTGCCCGCGGATTCCGAGGACATGCCGGCTGCGGACAAGGCGACTGTGGACAAGCCCTCCGTGGATCCATAGAAGCCCGTGGGCCAAACGCGCGGTGTGGAAGCTGGCAACGAGCCGCCGGGCAACGGCGAACTCGGGCGGCGGGTCGCCGAGCTTGCGGACCTGATTGCGCTGGACCGCGGTGATTCGCACCGGGTTGCCCACTATCGGCGCGCGGCCACCGTGATTCGCCGCTTCCACCATTCACTGGCGGAGATCATCCTGTCCGGGACGGACCTGACCCGGGTGCCGGGCATCGGAAAGGGGCTGGCGGGGTTCCTGGGCGAACTCGTCCGGACCGGCTCGGCGAGACGTCTGGAGGACTACAGGGCCCG
The DNA here is from genome assembly GCA_964602175.1 of uncultured Gemmatimonadaceae bacterium. Lineage (GTDB taxonomy): Bacteria > Gemmatimonadota > Gemmatimonadetes > Longimicrobiales > Gaopeijiaceae > Bin94. Next base: position 33,370 of record CAZRQE010000058.1, read on the forward strand.
GATCCCGCGGGGGATTCTCGACTTGATGCGTGTCGACGGTGTGGGCGCCACACGGGCCCGTACGCTCCGGGACGCGGGGGTGGATTCGGTCGGGAAGCTGGAAGCCGCCCTCGACGGCCGGTGGATCCATGGGCTGGACGGCTTCGGCCCCTCGGTGGCGAGCCACATCCGCCGCAGCCTCGAGGCACGACGCGCGCTACGCGGCAAGTCGCTACTGTCACAGGCGGACAGGGCCGTGGCGCGGCTGACCGATGTCCTGCGTGGAAACGGTGTCGATTTCAGCATCGCCGGCGACATCCGGCGGCGTACCGAGATCGTGGCGACGATCGATATCGTGTGCGCGTCGTCGTCGGGGGCCCTGTGGGACCTGGCGAGCGAATGTCCCGGTGCACGAGTGGATGGGGAAAGGGGCGACAATCCGGTCCCGGTCGAGGTGGACGACGTGCGCATCAGGCTGGTCACCGTGCCGCGCGAACTGGTGGGTCCCATCGCCCACCACCTCACCGGTCCGCCCGCGTACCTCGACGCGCTGGCCGCCCGGGCACGCGGCTACGGCCTGGAGGTCACCCCCACGGGGATCGTCGGGGCCAGCGGCACCGACGGCGCCGACGGCAACGGTGGCACGGCAACCGACACCGGCCCCGTTTCCGGTGAGACAGCCATCTACGAACGGCTTCGGCTCCCGTGGATTCCCCCGGAGCTGCGGGAGGACGGCACCACCCTCGAGCGGGCCGAACGCGGCCTCCCGTCGCTGGTCACGCTCGACGACATCCGCGGCGATCTCCACCTGCACACGACCTGGAGCGACGGCGCCGCGACACTGCGTACCATGGTCGAGGCCGCCGCGGCGCGTGGTTACGACTACATCGCGGTGACCGACCATTCCCCGTCGACCGGTGTCGTCCCAGGTCTCGACGCGGACGCGCTCCGGGCGCAGGCCACCGAGATCGCACGCGTGCAGGAGGACTTCCCCGACATCGCCATCCTGCGGGGGTGCGAGGTGGACATCCTTCCCGACGGCACCCTCGACCTCGACGACGAGACGCTCGCAACCCTGGACATCGTGCTCGTGTCCGTCCATTCCGCCTTCGCCATGCCCCGGAGCCGAATGACCGACCGCATCGTCAAGGCGATGGAGAATCCGGTGGTCGATGTCCTTTGTCATCCGACGGGAAGGAAGCTCGGACGGCGCAATCCGTATCCTCTGGATCTGACGGCGGTGCTCGAGGCCGCCCGCGACCTCGATGTGGCCGTCGAGGTCAACGGCAGCCCTCGTCGCCTCGACCTCGACCATCGCGGACTTTGGCTGTGCCGCGAGTTGGGCGTTAGAGTCGTTGTAAATTCCGATGCGCACTCGGTGGCGCGGCTGGACAACATGCGGTACGGAATCGACCAGGCTCGGAGGGGATGGTTGCAAGCAGCTGAGATCGCGAACACGCGAGAGCTTCGCGCGTTGAAGCAGTGGCTTGGCCGGAGGCGTGATTGAGCGAGCTGATCGCGAATCTCCTGTTCCTCACCGGCGGTTTCGGCGCTCTCTACTTCGGTGCCGAATGGCTTGTGCGCGGCTCCGTGCGCATTGCATCGGAAATGGGCGTCAGCCCGGTTGTGGTCGGCCTCACGCTCGTATCGCTGGGCACGTCCGCGCCCGAACTGGTGGTGTGCATCCAGGCCGCCCTCGACGGTGCGGGGAATCTGGCCGCGGGCAACGTCCTCGGGTCGAATCTTGCCAACATCGGCCTCATCCTGGGCGCGACCGCGCTGCTGCGGCCCGTCGCGGTCGCCGATCGCGTGATCGTACGCGAAGTGCCGATCATGATCCTGATCACGGTCATGATCTTCCCGTTCGTGATGGACGGCGGCGTCAGCCGCGGCGACGGCGTGGTCCTGCTCGTGCTGCTGACCGTGTACCTGGCGATCACCTTCGTGTCGACCGGGGAGGACGCCGCGGATATTCTGGACGAAGTCGGTCTTGCACGCGACGGAGATCATCAGGAGCACGCGACAAGCCGCATCGGCAACCTGGCGCTGGTGGCGGCCGGAGCCATCGGTCTGGGACTGGGCGGGCGGGCGATCATTACCGGCGCGACCTACCTGGTCGACTCATTGGGCGCCAGCGAGATGGTGATCGGGGCCACCGTGATCGCCATCGGGACCTCGCTGCCGGAGCTGGTGACCTCGCTGGTGGCAGCCGCCCGGAAGCACGCGGATGTCGCGGTGGGGAACATCATCGGGTCGAACATTTTCAATCTGACGGCGGTCATGGGAGGCTCGGCGCTGGTCCAGGGCTTCGAGATCGAGGGCACGGTCCTCACCACGGAACTTCCCGCGGTGCTCCTGTTGTCGCTGCTTGTGTGGCCCGTGGCGGCCAGCGCCCGCGAGGTACGGCGCTCGGAGGGGCTGTTGCTCCTCGTGGCCTACGGCGGGTGCATGGTCTGGATCGGCCTTGCCCACTGATCCTGCAAACCGGGATCTGGCCGAGCGCCTGAGCGGGGTCGAGTCCAGAAACGTCACCTTCCTGCGGCCCCCGCCGCCCTTCTGGACCGAGGCCGAGGGCGCAACCGTCCGGGACGCCGCCGGAAACACGTACCTGGACTTCACGGGCGCCTTTGGAGTCGCCCTGGCCGGGCACCGCCATCCGCTGGTCGTCGAGCGGATCGTGGCCCAGGCCAGCCGGCTGGTCCACGGGATGGGCGACATCCACCCACCGGCGGTGAAGGTGGAGTTCCTCGAGGCGCTGGCCGCGCTGATGCCCTGGCCCGACACACGGACCATACTGGGCCTCAGCGGATCGGATGCCGTGGAGGCCGCGCTCAAGACCGCCCAGCTCGCCACGGGCCGCCACGGGATCATCGCCTTCGAGGGCTCCTACCACGGACTCACGCTGGGAGCGCTGGCAACGACCCACCGGGAGCACTTTCGCCGTCCGTTCACTGACCGCCTGGCGCGTCACGTGCACTTCGTGCGATTCCCGTCGTCGGCGGACGCGGTCGAGGACGTGCTGGGCGAAGTCGGCGCGCTGCTTTCCGGCGACGCGGCGGTCCCCGTCGGGGCCGTGCTCGTGGAGCCGATCCAGGGCCGGGCGGGCGTGCGCATCCCGCCTCCGGATTTTCTGGCGCGGCTGGCGGAGAAGGCGCGCGCGGAAGGCGCCCTTTTCATCGCGGACGAGATCTTCACCGGGATGGGGCGCACGGGCGCGCTCCTGGCCTGCGATCATGACCGGGTCGTGCCCGACCTGGTGTGCCTGGGGAAGGCCCTCGGCGGGGGCATGCCGCTGTCGGCCTGCTGCGGACCCCGTGCGGTCATGGGCGCGTGGCCGCCGTCATCGGGCGAGGCCGTGCATACGAGCACGTTCCAGGGCCATCCCCTCGGTTGCGCCGCGGGGTTGGGGTTCCTGGCGGCGCTGGAGGCGGAAGATCTGGCCGGGCGCGCGCGTCGACTCGGGGCCCTCGCGCTCGACTACCTGACGGCGAAGCTGGCGGGCCGCGAGGAAGTGCGGGAGGTGCGGGGAAGGGGGCTGATGCTCGGCGTGGAGCTGTGGGTGGTGGGTTCGGCGGCCGCCGTCGCGAAGCGCGCGCTCGACCGGGGACTGATCGTGTTGCCCGCGGGCGCCCGCGGCGAGGTGGTCGAGCTGACGCCACCCGCCACGATCAGCGACGAGGAGCTCGAAGCGGGACTCGAGTTGCTGGCATCCGCGATTACGGCCGGGGCAACCAGGTAGAGGCCGGGCGAGAGGGCTTCACGAGACCCCACGAGGCCCTGTCGCGGCTACGCGGCCCTCGCCCGCCGCTCGCCGATCCACCCCGTGACACTGTAGTTCAGCATCGCGAGCGCCGGCACGACCAGCATCAGCAGGAACGTCGCGATCAGTACGCCGAAGCCGACCGAGGTCGCGAGTGGCACCAGGTGCTGCGCGTAGGTGCTGCTCTCGAAGACGATCGGGGAGACGCCCAGAAACGTGGTCAGCGAGGTCAGCAGGATGGGGCGAAAGCGGCTCTTGCCGCCGGCGACGATCGCGTCGCGCGGTGACATGCCGGAGCCCCGCAGATCGTTGATGGACTTGATCATGATCAGCGAGTCGTTCACGACCACCCCGAAAACGCCGATCAGTCCGTAGAGCGACCAGAGGCCCCAGCTGAGACCCAGAAGCATGTGTCCGGCCAGCGCCCCGACGGCTCCCAGCGGCACGGCGGCCATGACGATGAGGGGCTGCGAGTAGGAACCGAACGGGATCGCCATCAGCGCGTACATGATGAGCAGCGCCAGGAAGAGCGACCGGCTCAGCACGGTATACGCGTGCTCCTGGTCCTTTCGCAGCCCTCCGATGGTGTACTCCAGGCCGGGGTGCTCGTCCATGAGCCGCGGAAGCAGGTCGACATCCACACTGCGGTTGGCCTCGGCGGCGGATGTGAGACGAGGATCGATATCGGCGGTCACCGTAACGGCCCGGCGGCCGTCGACCCGATGTATGGTGGCGGCCGACCTGGCAAACCGTGCGGATGCCACCTGGGCCAGGGGCAGCTCGCCGCCCGGAGTGCGAACGAGGTAGTGCTCGATGTCGGCAGGCGAGTTCCGCTCCTCCTCCGGAAGCCGGACGTACACCCGCATGTCTTCACGGCCCCTCTGCACCCTCAGCGCTTCCGATCCGAAGACTGCGGAGCGCACCTGCCCCGCAAAGCTGTCCAGGGTCAGGTTCAGCGTGCGGGCCCCGGGCTCCAGTTCGAGCTGAAGCTCCCGGTATCCCTCGTCGAGGTTGTTCCGGACATCGAAGACGCCGTCCAGGGCGGCAACCTCGGTGGTGAACGCATCCGCCACCACCGCCAGCCGCTCGGCGTCCGGATGCGAAAGCTCGAAGTGGACCGGCAGCCCCAGCCCAAGCAGGTTCGAGGAAATCGACACCGACTCGGCCCCCGGGAACGTGCCCGCTTCTTCGCGCCACACCCTCTCGAAGGTCGACGCGGCGATATCGTGTTCCTCCCACCCGCTCAACTTGAACTGCACGGCCCCCACGTGACCGCGCGGCGCCCGGGTTTCGTCACCGGCCAGCGGGTCGTAGAGCGTGGCCGGCTCGCCCACGGTGACCGCGACATCGAACAACAGAGGCCCCCGGTCGCGGGCCTGATCTTCCTCCAGGCGTCCCACCGCCCGCCTTCCCGCGGCTTCGAGCTCCCCGAGCACTTCCGCCGTCCGTTCGCCGGGCGTGCCCGCGGGCATCTCCACGTTTGCGGAGACTACCTCGCCCTCGATCGGGGTGAGGAACTGATTGGGCACGAGCCCCGAAGCCACGACGGCTCCGGACAGCACGAGCAACGCCGTCGCGGAAGCCATCACGACCAGCGGCTGATCGACCGCGAACCGCAGCCCTCGCTCCAACGGGCCGTCGGTAATCCGCTTGAGGAGCGCGTCGGTGGTCCGCTGAACCCTGCGGAGGAACCGGGACACTCGGTTGCGCGCGGTTTGCGTAGCGTCCTTCAGGTGCGACAGGTGGTTCGGCAGGACGAGGAGCGACTCGACCAGCGACAGGAGGAGGACCACAATGACCACGATGGGAATGCTCCGACCGAGCTTCCCCTGGGGTCCCGGCGCCGGCAGCAGCGCCGCGAACGCCGTGATCGTGGTCAGAACCGAGAAGATGACCGGGCCACTGACGAGGCGCGCACCCCTGATAGCCGCCGTGACGCCCCGCGCCCCACGTTCCCGCTCGGTAAAGACGCTTTCGCCCACCACGATCGCGTCGTCCACGACGATCCCCAGCGCAAGGACGAGCGCCATCAGCGAGAACATGTTGATCGAGATGCCCATCAGTCCCATCACCAGAAACGTCCCGGTGAAGGCGACGGCCAGCCCCACGGCAACCCAGACCGCCAGCCGGATCTGCAGGAAGAGCGCCAGACAAAGGAACACGAGCGCCAGCCCCAGCAGCGCGTTCTCGATCATGAGACCCAGACGTCCCCCGACTTCCTCGGAATCGTCCTTCCAGATCGCGATGCCGGTGCCCTCCGGGAGGCTGGGCACGACGTCCGCGGCCAGGTAGTCGTTCACCACCCGGGCGATATCCAGCACCTGTTCTTCGGAGGTGCGAAACACGTCCACACGGACCGCCGGCTGTCCGTTGTACCGCACGCTCAGATCGGAATCCGCGAATCCGTCCCGCACGGTTGCGATCTCGCCCAGCCGAACCGCCGTGCCGTCCGGCCGCGTCAGGACGACGATGTCCTCGAAGTCCGCCTGGTCGTAGTTCTGTCCCAGCGTTCTGACAAGCACTTCCTCGTCGGCGGTCGACACCATGCCGGCGGACAGCTCGAGGGACCCCTGCCTCACCGCAAACGCGACATCGTCCAGCGTCAGTCCAAGGGCTCGCAGGTGCCTGAGCGGGACTTCGATGGAGATCTCGTACATTCTCGCGCCGCTGGTCTCGGCCAGGGAGACTTCAGGGAGAGAGGAGATCCCTTCTTCGATTCCGTACGCCAACTCCTTGAGCGTGCGTTCGGGGACGTCGCCGTGGACGAGTAGCCGGATGACGCTCTGGCGGCTCGTGATTTCGCGCACTTCGGGGCGTTCGGCGCCGGCAGGAAAGCTCGGAATGCGGTCGACCCGGGCCTTGACGTCGTTCAGCGCGCGGTTGATGTCGGTTCCCGACCTGAACTCCACGACAACCGTCCCCAGCCCTTCGGCGGCCGTCGATTCGATGCGCTGCAGCCCGTCCACCGCGCGGATCTCCTCCTCGATCCGCCGAACGATGGACTCTTCAACCTCCTGCGGAGCGGCCCCCGGGTACGGCACCACGATCTGAACCCGCTCCAGGGAGAAATCGGGCAGAACCTCCTGCACCAGATTGCTCGCGGCCCCGAGTCCGGCCAGCAGCAGGAACAGCATGAGGACATTGGCGGCAACGCCATTCCTCGCCATGAAGCCTATCGGACCGCCGGCGCTCGTCACCTGGCCGTCACGCGACCCGGAGTCAGCCAAGGGATCCGCCCCTAGCGGGCCGAAGTTGCGAAGTCGATTCGTTCCGCCAGCTTGAGATCCCGCTCCGTCACGCCCCCGGCATCGTGCGACCAGAGGTGGAGAGACACCCGGTCGTACCGGATGTGAATGTCCGGGTGGTGACCCTCCTCGTCAGCGATCGTCGCGACGCGGTTGACGAACACGATGGCGCTGCGGAAAGAGGGGAACACGTATTGCTTGCGTATCCCGTTGTCCTTGAGCCTCCACCGGGAATGCGCGGCGATCCATTCCTCGATCTGGCTCGGCGAGAGCTTATCTGCCATCGGTCCCCACGGGTGGTTCACGGCCCTCTGGACGGCCCGAACTTCGTCCCACTTCGAATACTATCATAACGCCATGGTTGGACCGGTGCACGATGCGGGATACATTTGTTTGCGTGGCCACCCTCCAAGAGCTTCTGGTACAGTCGAGCCGCACCTTCGCGGTGGGGATCGACCTGCTTCCCGCGCCGCTTCGGGAAGAAATCACCGTGGCCTACCTTCTCCTTCGTGTTTCCGACTACCTGGAGGACAACCAGGAGCTGGGAGACCACGAAAAGATCGATCTGCTGAAGGAATGGCGGAGCGTGCTCGAGGGGCGAGGGGACCAGGCCGCCCTCGCCAGTCGACTCCGGGAGGCCCGCGAGGCGACACCGGACGCTCTTGTCGCGCGGCACGCGGCCACGGTTCTCGACGGACTGGACCGCCTGGCGCCCGAGGCGCGCGATGTGCTCGTGAGACGCGTCCGGGAGTCGAGCGCGGGGATGGCCCGCTGGACCGAGAGGGGATCGGTCTTCCGGAACGAGGCGGATCTCGACGACTACATGCACGAGGTGGCCGGGAGGGTCGGGTACCTGCTCACCGAGCTCTTCGCGCTCCGGCTCCGGCTTCGGGGCGAGCGGGCGCGCATGATGGAACTCGGGCGCGAATTCGGCCTCGCTCTCCAGACGGTCAACGTCATCAGGGGTCTGCACGAGGACCGGGACCGGGGGTGGGTGTACGTTCCGACCGCCTTCCTGCCGGATCCTCGCGTCTGCCCCGGTGAACTCTTCGAGCCGGCCAACCGGGAGGCCGCCATGGCGGTCCTGGACCGGCTCGTGCGCAAGGCGGATCGCCATCTGGCGGCGGCCCGCGCGTACATCCGCCTGATCCCCCGCGCGAATCACCGGGTGCGGCTCTTCTGCCTGCTGCCGCTGCTCTTCGCGGTGCGCACCCTGGCCATCAGCCGCGCCAACCCGAAGGTGCTGAAGCGGGAAACCAAGATGACACGCCGCGAAGTCGAGACCATTACCCGCCGGGCGAAGGTGTGGGGCTTCTCGAACGGCTGGATCGACTGGTACTGCCGGCGGCTGGAGACCCGAGGCGCGTAGGAAGTTGGTGGATGAATCCGCGGACTCCCAGGGCCGTTGACCCCCTTGGCGAGATTCCATAACTTAAAGATCTCACTGCGGGGTGGAGCAGTCTGGTAGCTCGTCGGGCTCATAACCCGAAGGTCGCGGGTTCGAATCCCGCCCCCGCTATAAAGCGACGGAGTGTCTCCGGGAACGCCGCCTCAGCGCGGCGTTTCTGGCGTAGCGGCCCGGGGTACCGGGACTTGGATCGGCCAGGCCGACCGGTGGTTCAAGGCGAACCCGCCGGCAGGGTCCGGTCGGTTTTTGTCGGAGCGATGTCGGGCTTCGGCCAGGTAGCTCAGTTGGTAGAGCACGCGACTGAAAATCGCGGTGTCGGCGGTTCAATTCCGTCCCTGGCCATTGGTTGCAGCTAGGTCCGTAGCTCAATTTGGTAGAGCACCGGTCTCCAAAACCGGCGGTTGGGGGTTCGAGTCCCTCCGGGCCTGTAGCGACGGAGGTTCGCCCTCATCGTCTAACGGTTAGGACACCACTCTTTCAAGGTGGAGATCGGGGTTCGATTCCCCGTGAGGGTATTGGGCCGGCGCGGGTTGCCGGCCGCAGTGGAAAAATGGGGCTGTAGCTCAGTTTGGTTAGAGTGCCGGTCTGTCACACCGGAGGCCGCGGGTTCGAGTCCCGTCAGCCCCGCTGGCTGGTTTTTGAAAATCTGGGTCGTGGAGCGGGTTTGGGGCCGTAGCTCAGTTGGGAGAGCGCCTGAATGGCATTCAGGAGGTCAGGGGTTCGACTCCCCTCGGCTCCATTCACGGAATCGATGTGCCGAAAACGCTCGGGTGGCGGAATTGGTAGACGCGCAGGATTCAGGATCCTGTGGGGGTTAACCCCGTGAGGGTTCGAGTCCCTCCCCGAGCATTGCTGTACCCGTGCAGTCCAGGTGGTGTCGCGGCGGAAGGCCGCGGCGAGGCCCGCGCCAGGTCTGCCGGCAGGCCCACGTGCTGGAATTGGTAGACAGGCTGGTTTGAGGGACCAGTGTTCGAA
>CAZRQE010000059.1:0-8171 GCA_964602175.1 uncultured Gemmatimonadaceae bacterium
ACTATGCGCTTGTGGGCTCGAAGCAGTCCGACGGTCACGGGTTCGTGTTCGACATCACCGATCCGGAGAACGTCGTCAAGACCGACTCGGTTCAGGTCGATGCGCGTTCCGTCAACGACATCAAGGTCTCGCCGGACGGGCGCTACGCGTCGCTGACCCGCGAAGGCGCTTCCGACCGCAGGAACGGCGTGGTGATCCTGGACCTGGCCGACCCGGCCCACCCTGTCATCGCCGCCGAATACACCGAGGGTCTGACGGGCGGCGTGCACAACGCCTTCCCCACCAACGACTACCTCTTTGCCCTCTCCAACGGCGACAAGTACGTCATTCTCGATGTCCGCGACATCTACAACCCGAAGTACGTCTCCGAATACGATCATCCCAACAGCCGGGTCCACGACGTCTGGGTCCACGACGGGATCGCGTATTCGGCGGAGTGGGGTACGGGACTGGTCGTGGTCGATGTCGGCAACGGGCGCTGGGGCGGCACGATCGAATCGCCCGTGTTCGTGACGAACTACCCCGTGCCCACCGGCGCGACCCACGCGGTGTTCCCCTACTGGTCCGAATCGGCGGGCAAGTTCTACGTCTTCATCGGCGACGAGATCCTGAACCGCGACGGCATGGCGTGGGAGGGCGTGGGGCCCGACTTTCGCCAGAAGTACGACCCCGAGACCGGCCGCGGCGGCTACCCGCGCGCGAGCTGGGGCTATATCCAGGTCATCGACTTCGACGACCCCGCGAACCCCCGGATGGTGGCGCGCTACGAGGTTTCGGAGTTCGGAACGCACAACATCTGGGTCGAGGACGACATCCTCTATCAGGCCTACTACGAGGGCGGCATGCGTCTGGTGGACGTTTCGGGCGAGCTCATGGGGAACCTGTACACGCAGGGACGCGAGGTTTCCGTCTACAAGGCGTTCGACCCGATGGGCTTCGTTCCCAACTCGCCGGGGGCGTGGAGCGTGATGCCCCACCGCGACCTGGTGTGGTTCGCGGACATCAATTCGGGACTGTGGGCGCTGAGACTGTCGGAGTCGCCGTAGCGGTCCCGGCGATCGACCAGGCCTGGCTGCTTGAAACGCTCGCCGGGCTGGTGGCCATCCCCTCGTGGAAGGGCGACGAGCGTGCGGCTCAGGAGTACGTGGCCGCGGTCATGGATGGGCTGGGGATGGACCTCGACCTCTGGGAGATCGACGAGGCCGGGCTGAGCCGGCACCCCGACTACGCGACCGAGCTGGAGCGGGAGAGGCCGCTTGGGGTGGTGGGGCGCGTGGACTGGGATGGGGGTGGCGGGAACGGCCCCACGCTGGTCCTCAACGGTCACGTCGACGTTGTGCCGCCGGGGGACGTGTCCCGGTGGACCGCGCCGCCGTTTCGGATGGACGTTCGCGGCGGCCGCGTGTACGGGCGCGGGGTGCTGGACATGAAGGGTCCGCTGGTCGCCGGCCTTGCCGGAGTGAAGGCGGTGCTCGATTCCGGTGTCGGTCTGCGCGGATCGGTGCTCTTCCAGAGCGTCATCGGGGAGGAGGACGGGGGACTGGGGACGCTGGCGTCGGTGTTGCGCGGCCACACGGGAGACGGCGCGATCGTCCTTGAGCCGACCGGTCTCCATGTGGCCAATGCCCAGGCCGGGGCGCTCAACTTCCGTCTGACGGTCCCCGGGAAAGCCGCCCACGGGGCGCTCCGTCACGAGGGTGTCAGCGCGCTTGAGAAGTTCATGCTCGTTTACGGGGACCTGATGGACTTTGAAGGGCTGCGCAATGCCTGTGTGGGCGACTCGCGCTTCGGTTCCAATCCGGCGCCGTACGCGATCTGCATCGGGACCGTGCAAGGGGGGGAGTGGGCGTCGTCGGTGCCGGAAGTGGTCCAGGCCGAGGGACGCTTCGGTGTCGGCGTACGCGAAGACGTCAGCGCTGCCCGCCGCCTGTTCGAAACACGCGTAGCCGAGTGTTGCGCCCGGGACGACTTCCTGCGAGACAACCCTGTCGGCGTCGAGTGGTGGGGCGGCCAGTTCGCGCCCTGCGAGACTCCGGAGGATGCCCGGATCGTTGCGGTGGCACGGTCGGTGGCGCGCGACCTCGGCGTGGGCCCGGGCGGGCTCGCGGCGGTTCCGTACGGCTCCGATCTGCGGCACCTCGTGAACGCGGGAGGCACGCCCGGTGTGCTTTTCGGTCCGGGCGACGTCGCGGACGCGCACCGTGAGGACGAGTCCATCGGGGTGGCCGAACTGGTGGACGGGGCGCGTGCCGTGGCTCTGGCGGTGATGCGGTTTCTGCCAGGGGACGCGAGCCAACCCAACCCGGGGCGGCTCGCGCCCCCTCCCACGCTTACGAATCGCCCTCCAGCGGAGCTACCGGGAGGCACCCGGTCGGCAGGGCTCGCCGCCTGTGGCCACGAGAGGCCGCAGGACAATGACGGATGACTCGCCCGCATAGGTGACCTGCCGGGGCCTTCCGCCCACGACTCGCGTCTCGGGAGGACTCTCCATGACCAGGACGCTGTCCCTGTACATGCCGACGTACCGCCGACCCGCTGTTGGGCGGGGGTCCGTCACGATGGAGTAGCACCCCGTGTGGGGATCGACGACCGCCGCTGCCAGCGTCGACCACCACATTGTGATGACCAGTCGGTCCTGGTCATCGCGAAGGAGAGTGTACGGGATGCTGTTGGGCGACCGCTCGATCCGTCGCTGCCCGGCCTCCACCAGCTCGTCGGGCAGGACCACCTCGTGGCGGGCCCCGGTCATCGAGTAACCGACGAGCTGATGGTCATAGCCCGAGAGCACGTATGCATGGTCCGCCAGGCACCTGATCTTCCTACGCGCGAAACGAAGAATCGCTTCGTTTGCGGACGACAGGTCGTCTACGACGAGACTGCCTCCTGTCCGGCCCTGACCCAGGATCGACTCATCGCCGTTCTCATGCCGAAGGAGCACGCCATCGCCGGGCAGCGGAACCGCCATGCGATTCCCCATGGCGCAGACTCCGCGGACCACGGGTACCAGCGGTCGCCACTCGGCGACGAGAGCTCCGTCCGCACCCCAGTGATTGACCCTTGCATGACCGGCGGCCAGTACGCCTTGAGCCGTGGCGTCGATTGCCACCATGTTCTTCAGTTCGCCGGGCCCTTCGCCCTCTCCGCCGCCGAGCGTGGCCACAACGGATCCGTCCACGATCGAGAAAGCCTTGACCGCCAACGGATCCTCGGCGTCGACCGTGTAGATCAGCCCTCGGACCGGATCGACCGAAGCGAATTCGCGGAATCCGTAGGTCCATTCGTTCACGATTTCACGCCCGGACGAGTGGTCGACCTCGTAGTGTTGCTGGGCTGTCAGCGCACCCGCTACAAGCGTGGGCAGAACGAGGGCCGCGCTCAGGGGCTCCAGGGAGCGAATCAGTTCGCCTTCGTCGCCGAGAACGTGCCGCCCTGCTCGCCCATGGCCCAGGTCCCGTCCAGGGTACTCTCAACGGCCACGAACTCGATGAGAAGCGGGCCATCCGGTCCCGACGCCTCGATGGTGACGGCCTGGTCCACCACCGTGACCGCGTTGATCGGAATGGCCGGGAAGAAGTCGCTCCTGATCTGCCCCGCGTATCCGTCACCGGCCGCTTCGATGGTCATCGAGCCCGGGATGATCTGTCCGTCCACCTCGGCGCTGTAGGAGTAGGTGCCGACCGGGTCGAAGGGTGGGGGTCCGGATGGGCCGGTGGCGCAGGCGGCGGCCAGCGTGGCGGCGATCAGGGCAAGGGGGGCGCGTCGCTTCATGGGGAGGCTCGCTTGCGAGTGGGATTGGTCTTTGGTCATCGGCGTGTCCAGGTCGGCACGTTCGCCGGGTCCACGCCGCTGCGCCGGGCGAAGTCGTCGATGAGCGCCCGGGCTATGCTGTATCCGGGCGGCACCGGAGGCAAGGCATCGGCGGTGAACCAGCCCACGTCCTCCAGCTCGCCGTCCAGGTTCTGCAGCGTGCCGTTTTCGTACGCCGCCGTGAAGCCCACCATCAGCGAGTCGGGGAACGGCCAGGGCTGACTGCCGAAGTAGCGGACGTTCGTGACGCGAATGCCCGACTCTTCCTCGATTTCGCGCCTGACCGCGTCCTCCAGGCTCTCACCGGGGTCGACGAAGCCCGCGAGCACCGAGTACGAGCCGCTCGGATGGCGACGCGAGCGGCCGAGGAGGATCTCGGCGCCGCGGGTCACCTGGACGATCACGGCGGGCGACACCTTGGGGAAGATGAGGTGGCCGCAGGCGGGACACAGCATCGCCTTGTGATGGTTCGCCCGGGTGGTTGCGGTGCCGCACACGCCGCAGAAGCGGGAGGTGCGGCGCCATCGGGCGAGGTGAGCGGCGGTGAGCGCCAGCCACAACTCGGGTGCGGGCAGCAGCGCGAGCACAGCGCGCAATCCGACGGGGGCGACGCCTGGCGGTGCTTCCCAGTCCGGCTCCGCCAGGGCGGCGGTGGCGGGCGCGCCGGAGTTCGGAGCATGCACCGGAAACCAGTCGAGGTTACCCACCCCCCAGCCCTTCACGTCGCTCAGGGACGGCAGTTCAGCGGCGTCTCCGGCGAGGACGAGTCGGTCTTGGACGAACAGGCAGGCTCTCATGGTCTTCCCAAAGGTACGCAACTATTGTCAAGACATGGAAACTGTTCACCTCAACTCACGTCCCGCGTGGGCCAAGGTGGTCGACCAGACCCGGTGCATCGGCTGTCACGCCTGCACCACGGCCTGCAAGTCCGAGAACGAAGTCCCCCTCTCGGTCACGCGCACGTACGTGAAGTACGTCGACACCGGGATCTTCCCCGAGGCCCGGCGATCCTTCCAGGTCACGCGCTGCAACCAGTGCGAAGCGCCCCCGTGTGTGGACGCATGCCCCACGTCGGCGATGTTCAAGCGCGCGGACGGGATCGTCGACTTCGACAAGAGCGCGTGCATCGGGTGCAAGGCCTGCATCGCGGCCTGTCCGTACGACGCGATCTTCATCAATCCGTCCGATGGCGCGGCCGAGAAGTGCAACTTCTGCGCTCACCGGCTCGACGTGGGCCTGGAGCCCGCGTGCGTGGTGGTCTGTCCGACGGAGGCCCTGCTGGTGGGCGACATGAACGACCCGTCGTCGAAGGTGGCGGGGATCATCAACCGCGATCCGGTGGCGGTGCGGCGGCCCGAGAAGGAGACGAAGCCGAAGCTGTACTACAAGGGCGGCGACCAGGTGACGCTCGATCCGCTCGCGGCGCGGCGTCCCGATGGCGGCCTCTTCATGTGGAGCGAGCAGGGCGAGGTGGAGCACGGTGTGCCGTCGGGACACCCGGGGCCGTGGAACTCGTCGGCCGCCGCGGTGCTGAGCTACGACATTCCGCACCGCGCGCCCTGGGACTTCCGTGTCTCGCTGTATACCTGGACGAAGTCGATCGCGGCCGGCGCGTACCTGGTGCCGCTGCTCCTGCTCATGACCGGCGCGCTGACGATCACCAATCCGCTCTGGACACTGGCCGCGCCGATTGTCGCCGGCGTCTTCCTGGCGCTGACCGGCGCCATCCTGATCTGGGACCTGGAGCACCCCGAACGCTTTCACCTGATCTTCCGCCGCCCGCAGTGGCGAAGCTGGCTGGTACGGGGCGGATTCATCATCGGCGGCTACGGAGCCGCGCTGGCGGCGCACTTCGGGGCGGCCGTGACCGGCGTGTCCCCGCCTCCCTGGCTCGGCTGGGTGGGCGGCGGCCTCGCGGTCCTCACGGCAGTGTACACGGCCTTCCTCTTCGGGCAGGCGAAGGCGCGCGACATGTGGCAGAACCCGCTGCTGCCCGCGCACTTCCTCGTGCAGGCCGGGGTCGCGGGCGGCGCCGTGACCGCCATCGCCGCGCTCGCCGTCGAGGGCGCGGGGACGGCCTCGGCCGCCGCGCTGACCGTCTTCGCCGTGGCCAGCGGGGCCCACGCCCTCATGATCGCCGGCGAGGTGCTCATGCCGCCGCCTACCGCGCACGCGCGGCTCGCCGAGCGCGAGATGACGCACGGCCGCTTCCGCGGCTGGTTCCGGCTGGGTCTGGCCGGCGCGCTGGTCGGAGCCGCGGCGCCCTGGCTGGGTTGGGTGGCGGTACCGGTCGGACTCGCCGCACTGCTCGCCTACGAACACGCCTACGTCCAGGCCGGTCAGTCGGTGCCGCTGGCATGAGCGGAGACGGCGGCGGGCAGAAACGCGGCGGCGACAGGCCCGGCGGACGCGGGCGCCGGGGGGAGCGCCGCCGCACGATCGACGACCTGAACCGCCGCGTGTCCGCCGCCAAGGCCGAGGTGGAGGCCCGCGGCGAGACCTTCTACCCCGGGGCCAGCAGGGTGCACCTCGCGGCTTTCCCCCCGAAGGAGCGCTGGAGCGACTGGGTCGAACTGGACTCGAAGGCGTGGCCGGAGCGGGTGGAGCGCCGCTACATGCTGGTGCCGACCACCTGTTTCAACTGTGAGTCGGCGTGCGGCCTCCTGGCGTACGTCGACCGTGACACGCTCGAGGTGCGCAAGTTCGAGGGCAACCCGGAGCACCCGGGGTCGCGCGGGCGCAACTGCGCCAAGGGACCCGCCACCGTCACGCAGCTCACAGATCCGGACCGGATTCTCACGCCGCTCAAGCGCGCCGGGGCTCGGGGCGAGGGGAAGTGGGAGCGAGTGGGCTGGGACGAAGCGCTGGACGACATCGCGGGGCGGATCCGCGCGGCGATGGACGAAGACCGGCACCGCGAAGTCATGTACCACGTCGGACGTCCCGGCGAGGACGGCTTCACGGAGCGGACGCTGGCGGCGTGGGGCGTGGATGGCCACAACTCCCATACAAACATCTGTTCTTCGGGCGCCCGCATGGGCTACCACCTGTGGATGGGGATGGACCGGCCCAGTCCGGATCACGAAAACGCCGACGTCATTCTGCTGGTCAGCAGCCACCTGGAGGCCGGCCACTACTTCAATCCGCACGCGCAGCGCGTGATGGAAGGGAAGAAGCGGGGGGCGAGGCTGATCGTCTTCGACACGCGGCTTTCCAACACGGCGACGCACGCGGATCACTGGCTGTCGACCTACCCGGGGTCGGAGGCGGCGGTGCTGCTGGCGGTCGCGAACCACCTGATTCGCACCGGCTGCTACAACGAGCGCTTCGTCGAGCGCTGGTGGAACTGGCGCGAGTACCTCGAGGAGAACCACCCCGGCGAGCCGGCCACCTTCGAGACGTTCAAATCGGTGCTCGGCGCGCTCTATGCCGAGTTCACGTTCGAGTTCGCGGCGGCCGAGAGCGGCGTTTCAGCTGAAACGATCGAGGCGGTCGCGGAGACCGTCGCGGGGGCGGGCGAGCGGCTGTCCACGCACAACTGGCGGAGCGCGGCGGCGGGCAATCTGGGCGGCTGGCAGGTGGCGCGGGCCCTGTTCCTGCTGAACGCGCTGATGGGTGCGATCGCGGTGCCCGGCGGGACCTATCCCAACTCGTGGAACAAGTTCGTGCCGCGGCCGATCCGCATGCCCGCGCAGCATCCGAAGCGCTGGAACGACCTGACGTGGCCGTCCGACTACCCGCTGAGCCTGATGGAGATGTCGTTCCTGCTGCCGCACCTGACCGCCGAGCGGGATGGGCGCCTGGATGTCTATTTCACCCGCGTGTACAACCCGGTGTGGACCAATCCCGACGGCTTTTCGTGGATCGAGATGCTGACCGACCCGGAGCGGATCGGGCTGCACGTCGCGCTGACGCCGACCTGGAACGAGACCG
This sequence comes from uncultured Gemmatimonadaceae bacterium, assembly GCA_964602175.1. Lineage (GTDB taxonomy): Bacteria > Gemmatimonadota > Gemmatimonadetes > Longimicrobiales > Gaopeijiaceae > Bin94. The sequence goes on from CAZRQE010000059.1 coordinate 7,741, forward strand.
CGTTCTTCGCGGATTACGTGCTGCCCATGGGCCACTCGTCGGAGCGCCACGACCTGACTTCGTACGAGCAGTACGACGGCAACTGGATCGGTTTCCGGCAGCCGGTGCTGCGCGCCGCGCGCGAGCGGCTCGGCGAGGATGTGCAGTCCACCCGGGACGTGACGCCGGGGGAGGTGTGGGAGGAGAACGAGTTCTGGATCGAGCTGACGTGGCGGATCGACCCGGACGGCTCGCGCGGGATTCGCAAGTTCTTCGAGTCGCGCAGGCGGCCGGGCGAGAAGATGACCGTGGACGAGTACTACGGGTGGATCTTCGAGAACTCGGTCCCCGGGCTGCCGGAGCGGGCGGCGCGCGAGGGGCTGACGCCGCTGGAATACATGCGCCGGTACGGGGCGTTCGAGATCAGCCGGGGGGTGGGCGCGGTCCATGAG
>CAZRQE010000060.1:0-9099 GCA_964602175.1 uncultured Gemmatimonadaceae bacterium
GCTCCTCACAGGTTGTATCCGACCTGGATAAAGTAGTACTCCGCCACCCCGAACATGACCAGAGCCGCGAGTCGTTTCACCGTCACCATCCACTTCCCGGACTTCGGAAGCCGCGACAGCGTACCCGAGAACAGCCCCACCGCGACCAGGAGCGCGGTCATCCCGAGGGAAAAGACGAACAGGTAGAGAAAACCCATTGCGCCGGCCCTCGTAGCCGCGACCCACGCCAACACCGCTGCAAAGGCCGGGGCCCCGCACGGCGCGGCCACGACACCGGAGGTCGCACCCAACACGAAGACGGCGCCATAGGAACCCCCCTCCCGGCTCCCGGCCCACGCCAGCAACCGTTGCGGCACCCTCACCGGAATCACGTCGAGCATCGCCAGCGCAAAGAGCACGAGCAGGTTGCCGATCGCGAACAGCGCCCATGGACTGGAACTCACGGTGCCGAAAAGCGTCCCGGTAAGGCCCGCGAGGAGCCCCAGGAAGGCGTAGAGCAGCGCCATTCCCACGACGTAGGTCATGGTAAGGGCCACCGTCCGCCGCATGGGCTGCCCGTCGGTCGCCGTCCCCGAGATCACGGACGCCGTGATCGGGATCATCGGGTACACGCACGGGGTCAGGCTGGTCGCCACGCCCGCTCCGAAGAGCACGGCGAGGGCGAGAAGCGGGCTGGAGGCGAGCGTCTCGGACAGACCCCCGGCCGCCTCCTGGACGAGGACAGCCGGGAAGACTTCCGTCACCGGCAGGTCATTTTCCGCCGCGGCGCTTGGCGGTTCGTCCGCTGCTGCGTCCGGAACTCGCGCTGGCGCCCGAGCTGCGGCCGCTCACCGATGATCCGATGCTCCTGCCCCCCGAGTAACTGCCGCCCGTGCTGATCGAACGCGGCCCGCGATAGCCCCTGCCGGCGATTACTCGTCCACCACCGGACCTCGACGGCGCGCGATTGACGTCCACCACAACCGGCCGGTAGTAGCCACCGCCCCAACCACCCCAGTAGCTCGAATACCCGTAGCCGTAGTAGCCGGGATAGCCGTAGCCGTAGCGGCCATATCGGCCGTATCCGTACATCAGGGGGGAGTAGTAGTAGCCGAAGGGGCTCGTCACGTATACACTGCGGGCTCGCTGGTCGGACCCGTACGCCTCGTCTGCCAGCGGGCCACCGCCTCCGAGCGCGAAGTGCTCCGGATACGAGATGGCCACGACGATGTCGATGACCTCCGCCGCCACGCCGGCGTCGTCAAGCCGGATCAACTGTTCGGAATCCAGCCGGTCGAACTCCTGCCGGATCTGCGCGAGCCAACCCGCGACCGCCTTCGGATCGACGTTGCGCGAAGCGTCGATCACGTCGTCGATGGTGACGCGGGCGGCCGCAAAGAACTCGGCCCCCTGCAGGAGGAACGGAAGCGGCTCGGTGCGCCGCGGCAGTCCCAGGTCCTCCAGCACGGAGTCATCCGCGTGATTGTACCACTGGGACCACGCGGTCGTGCCGCCGTTGGCCCGCAGGGCCCGTACATCCAGCCACTCGCCGGGGCCCGGCATCGAGATGATGCCGGTGCTGTTGCGAACCGTCCCGTTGTCGCAGGTCAGGTTGGACGTCGTGTACAGACGGCGGCCGTCGTCGGAGAATCGGGCGGACTCGGTCCCGCGACAGTCTTCCTGCTCGACCGGGTGCGGTTGCCCGTCGGCCTGGTAGCTCTCGCGGTGCGTGATCTCGCCGTCCACGATGGTGAGCATCTCCACGTCGGCGCCGCTCGGTACGAAGCAGAGGATGCCCCGATCGGCGGCGGCTTCGTCGTCGGCCGGCCATTCCGCCTGGGTCGGAACGTTCGGCTCCCAGCAGCCAAGGTAGGGCTGCCACCCGGCTCGCGTCTCACCGGCCTGCGCCTGCACGGCGCCGGGGATGGCGGCCAGGAGGAGGCCGGCTGCCACACTGATGCCCATCGCTCTAGTCAACATGTCCGATCCTTTTTCGTCGCGCATCGTTTTCCTCCGTGCCGGGTGCGTCCGTCCCGGTGCGTTCGCCGTCACAGCCTGAATCCCATCCCGAACGTGACCTGCAGGCCCGCCAGATCGAGATCCGGGAAGCCCACGAAATCGCTCGACAGCGGGGCGCTCGCGAAACCGTATCTGGCTTCGCCCACCAACAGCACCCGGCCGTTCACGGCGACGTCCATCCCGCTGAACAATTGTATCGTAGCTCCCTTGTCCCGCGAATAAAAGCGGTCGCCGAAGATCTCCAGGGTCTCGTAGTCGATAAAGTCGCCGTGCTGCACGAAGCGGTATGAAACGAAGCCCCCGGCGACACCCACATACGGGTTCCACGTTTCCGGAACCCATGCGAACCGGCCTATCGCTCTCCCCCGGTCCTTCAGGTAGGTCTTGACTCCGACGGTGATGGGCCGGATCGAGAACTCGGTGGTCTGCTCGATCGGCAGGTCGTCCTGATCCACCCACTCGCGGAACTCCGACCTGGTCTTCGCGTTGGTGTAACCGATGCTGAGGAGCACGTCCAACCGCGGCGTGGCCCGGATCGCGAGATCCCCTGCGATCGATGCCCCGGCCAGATCCCGGGTATCGACCGTCAACTCCTCGCGGGTCAGGTCCCACAGGCTCTGCGTGCCGTCGCCGCTCCCGGCACGGGGCATGTGCAGCCCGGCCCTGAACGTGAAGGTCGCCCTGGGTGTTCCGAAGAGGAAATCGCGGTTCTGGGCACTCGCCACCGCCGGTGCCGCCGCCCCCAGCAAGAGAACGGCAAGGAGGCTGGCCAGCACGGGCCCTGCCCCGGAACTCCGTTCGCTACCGAACATTTCGGTCTCCTGGTTTGCGGGTTCGGTCCCACTCATGCGCAAGACCCGTGCCGCTCCGGAAATGTGCGGTGGCGGGACTTTGGGGCCCTTGCGGCAACCGCCCATCCCCCCGTGGGGACAGCGAGCGTCCACTCGGGGTGACACCTGCCCTGTCCGTCATCCGCCGAGCGTCCGCTGCAGGTATGCCTTCAGACGTTCCCAGGCGTCGGCCGCCGGCGCGGCGCGCACATCGGGGTCACCGTCGACGCGCAGCCAGAAGCCGTGGTTCACGTCGTCGTAAATGTGCAGGTCGTGTTCGACACCGGCAGCACGCAGTGCGCTCTCGAACGCCGCCACGGACTCGGCTGACGGACCGTTGTCGAGCGCGGCGAAAGTGCCGTATACCTCGTGATCCAGCCGCGCGACGACCTCGGGGTCATCGACGAGGCGGCCGTAGAAGATGGCCGTCGCCTCGTGGTTGACGCCGTCGAGACCGAAAGAGAGTGCGACCCCTCCGCCGAAACACCATCCCATGGCACCGACCCGCCCGGTCACGTCGGGACGGCCCTTCAGGTAGGCCACGGCGGCATCGAGGTTCGCGATCATCGCCGCCGGATCCGCCTGCGCTTCCCGGACCAGCGCCATGTTCTCGTCCGGGTTGGCGCCGGTGCGCCCGTGGAACAGGTCTGCCGCAAGCGTTACGTATCCCTCGTCCGCGAAGTCGTCGGCAAGTTGCCGGACGCGGTCCTGGAGACCGTTCCATTCGTGGATGATCACCAGCGCCGGGAACGGACCTTCACCGTCCGGGACGGCGAGGTAGCCGGTCGTGAGTTCGTCGCCATCCACGTAGTTGAAGTCGCTGCCCTCGAGGGCCCCTCCCTCGCCGACGATCGCGGGGGGCAGTTCGGGGACCTGGTCCGGTTCCGCGGCGGGTTGCGGGTCCGTGCACGCGAGCGCGAGCGGAACCAGGAGCAACAGGGCGCGTAAGCGCGAAAAGGCCGCAGCATCGGCCCGGCGGGCGCCTGCTTCAGTGAATCCACCCATAGTCTTGTTTCCATCCTGGTGATTGCCACCGAAAGGCTGTTGGTTAGACAATAGGTGGGGCGGGCACGCCCGGCGTCAAATGGAATCGTGGGCCGGTGTCCGGTTTTATGGAACCACCAGGAGCGGGAGATGCGCAGAATGAGGATTCCCCTTGTGGGAGAGTCGGGCCGCTGGCCCCGAATTGCCGCCGTCGCGGTTGTGCTGGCCGGTATCGGCACAGGCGCGCTGAACGCACAGCAGGACATGTCGGACGTGGAGATCACGACGGTTCCCCTGGAGAGCGATCTGTTCATGCTGATCGGACGGGGCGGGAACATCGGATTGTCGGTGGGAGAGGACGGTGCGTTCCTCATCGACGACCAGTTCGCGCCCCTGACGGAGAAGATCCTCGCGGCGGTCGCGGAGGTGACCGACCAGCCCGTGCGCTGGGTGCTCAACACGCACTGGCACGGCGACCACACGGGGGGCAACGAGAACCTGGGCAACGCCGGCGCCATGATCGTCGCCCACCGGAACGTCTACCGGCGCATGAACCCGGACGAGTTCGCAGACCTGGTGGGCCGGTCCAGCCAGGCCCCGCGGGCGGCCCTGCCCGTCGTCACATTCGACGAAGGCGTCCAGTTTCACTGGAACGGCCGGCACATCGACGTGACGCACATCGGCGAGGCCCATACGGACGGCGACGCGATCGTGCACTTCCCCCGCGCCAACGTCTTCCACATGGGCGACACGTTCTTCCGCGGCCGGTACCCGTTTGTCGACGTGGACAGCGGCGGCGGCGTCGACGGCGTCATCGCGGCGGCCAACTTCGTGCTGGAGCGCTCGAACGAAGGCACCAGGATCATTCCGGGCCACGGGGACCTCGCGTCTCCGGAGCATCTGCGCGAATACCGTGACATGCTCGAGACCGTGCGCATGCGCGTGGCGAGCCTGGTCGCCAATGGCCGCACGGAGGATCAGGTCGTCTCCGCGGCGCCCACGGCCGACCTCGACGACACCTGGGGCGCCAACTCGGAGCGCTTCGTCCGCGCCGTGTACCAGAGCCTGGCAGGAGGGATGGAGTGATGAGGATGAACATCGAACGCATTCGTGCGGTTTCCGCCAAGGCTGCCAGGCGGGCGGCTGCGGCCGGGCTGGCGGTGATGGCCGCGCTCGCCGGCACGGGGCCCATCTCACCCGCGGCCGCTCAGGACGCGCGGGTCGACGACCTGGTGGCCACCGTCCAGGACACGATCATCCGCCTGCGCGAGCACATCCACCAGTACCCCGAGCTCGGCAACCGCGAATTCAACACGGCGGCCCTGGTCGCCGACCACCTGCGCGCGCTCGGCTTCGACGAGGTGCACACGGGAATCGCCCACACGGGCGTCGTGGGCATTCTGCGCGGCGGCCTGCCCGGCCCGGTGGTGGCGGTGCGGGCCGACATGGACGCGCTTCCGGTCACCGAGATGACGCCCTACCCGTTCCGGTCCACGGTGCGCACCACCTACCTGGGCCAGGAGGTGGGAGTGTCCCATGCGTGCGGCCACGACATCCACGTCGCCGTGCAGCTGGGCGTGGCGTCGGTGCTGGCCGGCATGCGCGACGAGCTGCCCGGGACGGTCAAGTTCATCTTCCAGCCGGCCGAGGAAGGGCCCCCGCCGGGAGAGGACGGCGGCGCGCGCATGATGGTGGCCGAGGGCGTCCTGCAGGATCCCGCCCCGAGCGCGATCTTCGGCCTCCACTCCTTCGCCGAGATGGAGGTGGGCAAGGTCGGGTTCACCTCCGGGCCGGCGCTCGCGGCCGTGGACCACTTCAAGATCCGTATCCTGGGGCTGCAGGCCCACGGCGCCGCGCCCCATCTGGGGATCGACCCGATCGTGATGGCGTCCCAGGCGGTCAGCGCATTCCAGACCATCCGGTCGCGCAACCTGCCCCCGCTCGAGCCCAGCGTGGTGACGGTGGGGATCATCCGGGGCGGCACCCGCTTCAACATCATCCCGCACGTGGTCGAGATGGAGGGCACGGTGCGGACCTACAACCCCGACGTGCGCGACGCGGTCGAACAGCGCATGGGCGAGATCCTGGCCGGGATCACGGCGGCGGGCGGCGGTACCTACGAGCTGGACTACGACCGGGGAACGCCCGCCACGATCAACGACCCCGCGCTCGGCGAGCGCATGCTGCCCACGCTGGCGAGAGTCGTGGGTGAGGAGAACGTCGTCGACCTGGATCCCACCATGGGCGGCGAGGACTTCGCCTACTTCGCCAACGAGGTCCCGGGCTTCTTCTTCCGGCTGGGGCAGGTCATTCCCGGCGGAACCTCGGGCGGGCACCACACGCCGGACTTCCAGGCCGACAACTCGGCCGTGCCCGTCGGGATCCGCGCGATGACCAACCTGCTGCTGGACTACCTGAAGACGGGGAGGGCGGCTTCGGAGTAGCGCTTGCCTCAATAGGCGGACTGGTGCACGCCCGCGACCGCCCGTCCCGAGGGGTCGAGCGTCTTCGACAGCACCTCGTCCCATGCGAGCGCCTCGGGCGTGGAGCAGGCGACGCTCGGTCCCCCGGGGACGCAGTGCGCGGCGGCGGGCAGCGGGAAGTGCGACTCGAAGATCCGGCGGTACAGGTACGCTTCCTTGTCGGCGGGCGGGTTGTGGGGAAAGCGGAAGGGGGCGCTGGCCATCTTCCGGTCGCTCACACTCTGCTCCGCGAAGTCCTTCAGCGAGTCGATCCAGGAATACCCCACGCCGTCCGAAAACTGCTCTTTCTGGCGCCAGGTGACCTCGGCCGGCAGGTAGTCGCTGAACGCCTCCCTGAGGATGCGCTTCTCGATTCCGCCGCCGGCCATCTTGCCCGCCGGATCGATCGACATGGCCACGTCCAGGAATTCCTTGTCGAGGAAGGGGACGCGGGCTTCGATTCCCCATGCGGCCATGGCCTTGTTGGCACGCAGACAGTCGAACTGGTGCAACCGGTCGATCTTGCGAACGGTCTCTTCGTGAAAGGAGCGGGGATCGGGCGCGCGGTGGAAGTACAGGTAACCGCCGAACACCTCGTCGGCCCCCTCGCCGGACAGCACCATCTTGATCCCCAGGGTCCGGATGCGCCGCGCCATGAGGTACATCGGAGTGGCGGCGCGGACCGTCGTCACGTCGTAGGTCTCCAGGTGATGAATGACGTCGGACAGCGCGTCCAGCCCGTCCTGCACCGTGAAGTGGAACTCGTGGTGCACGGTGCCGATGTGATCTGCCACGACCCTGGCGGCGGCCAGGTCGGGAGATCCCTCCAGGCCGATGCAGAACGAATGAAGCCGGGGCCACCACGCCTCGGTGCGGTCGTCGTCCTCGATCCGGCGACGCGAAAAGCGCTGCGCCACCGCGGACACGATGGAGGAGTCCAGGCCCCCGGAGAGGAGCACGCCGTAGGGCACGTCTGACATGAGCTGCCGGTGCACGGCCGCCTCGAGCGCCTCGCGGATGCGTGACGGGTCGGGGTCCCCGGTTGCGGCGTCGAAGTTTCGCCAGGCTCGGGTGTAGTACGGGCGCGGGGTCCCCTCCGCGGAGTCGAGAAGGTGTCCTGGCGGGAATTCGGAGACCGTGCGGCAGACCGGCGTGAGTGCCTTCATCTCCGACGCGACGTAGAAGCGGCCGTCGTCGTCGTGGCCGGTGTACAGAGGGACGATGCCGAGGTGGTCGCGTGCCACGAGGTATCGGTCCTGCTCCAGGTCGTACAGCACGAAGGCGAAGATCCCGTTCAGGCGATCCAGGAAGTCGGCGCCTGCTTCGGCGTACAGCGCAAGAATGACCTCGCAGTCGCTCTGGGTGAGGAAGCGATGGGGACTGCTGAGCTCGGATTCGAGCTGGCGGTGATTGTAGATCTCGCCGTTGACGGCCAGCACGTGGGTCCCGTCCGCGTTCTCCAGGGGCTGGGCACCGTGCTCCACATCCACGATCGCGAGGCGGTTGTGGGCCAGGACGGCGCGCTCGTGCGTGAATACGCCGGACCAGTCGGGGCCGCGGTGCCGCTGCAGCTTCGACAGCGTCAGGACCCGGTCACGGGGTGGTGGATCGGCGGGGTCGAACCCCAGGATGGCGAGGACTGAGCACATGCGATTAACATAGGTGACCCGGAACCGGGGGTGTACCCGGTCTGAATCCGCCACTCTGCAACGGATCACCAACATGTCTCCATCCATTCGATTCCCGGCCGGTGTGCGACTCGTCGCGTTGCCGATGATGCTGGGCGTGCTTGCGGCCGCTTCCTCGGCTCGTGCTCAGGACCTGGGCCCGGCTGACGGTCATGACCTGCCGGGCACCGACATCGAGCGCGTCGCCGTCGGGGATGAAGCCCCGCTGTTCACGCTGGAATCCTTCGACCGCGGCTCGGTGGCGCTATCGGGCTTCCGCGGGGACAAGAACGTGGTGCTCGTCTTCTACCGGGGCCATTGGTGACCCTACTGCGCCAGTCAGCTCGTGGAGCTGAGAGCCCTCTTGCCCGACGACCTCAGGGACGAGACCGAGATCGTGACGGTGTCGGTGGACGACCAGGAGGGGATGCAGCTGATGATCGACCGTGTGGCCGCCGAAGACGGCATGGCCCCCGACTTCATCATGCTCTCCGACCCGGACCATGCCGTGATCGACCGCTACGGCCTGTTCAATGAGAACGCGCCTCCGAACCGGCCCCTGCCGCATCCCGCCACTTACGTGATCGACAAGGACGGTGTCGTGCGGTACCGATTCGTGGAGGTGGACTACCGGGTGCGGCCCACCAACGAGGACATCCTGGAGGTCCTGAAGACGCTGTAGCGGGTTAGGGCACCGCGCCGCGCGGAGCCACGGACCCGCGGGGAGCCACGGCCCTGCGCGCATCCCGCCCCGCGCGAACCCCGTCCCGAGCAAGCCGACCCCCGCGCGAGCCACCCGCCGCGCGAACAGGGGCAGCGGAGCCGGGCGGTCTCGATTGGGGGTGTTCAGGGTCGGCTTGCGGCCTGAATCGTGGTGTCCGAAGGGGGCGATTCGCGCTCTTGGAACGATTTGTCCCATACAGACATGTAGACGCACATCCGGTGCGGGTAGCATGGGTCTCGCTTGATCGAATCACGACCCACCGAAAGTGAAGCCGCCCGGATGCCTGAAAGCCACTGCGAAGCGCACAGCCGACCGAAAACACCCTCGGAGCCCCGCGTCGCAAGTCGCCGCCGCTCGGCGATCCTGACGCTGGTACTGGTGCCGGCGACGATCGTACTCGCGGCGCTCGCGGTCTCCGACCTGCCCCGCATGGG
>CAZRQE010000061.1:0-38154 GCA_964602175.1 uncultured Gemmatimonadaceae bacterium
CTCCCCCCTCGCCCCCCTCCGACGCCAACAGGACCTCCTCGAAGGTTACGGTCGCCCCCGGCTCGGCGTCCAGCGTGGGGATCAGCAGCGTGGCACCCGGTTCGGCGCGAAACTGTTTGCCGCCCGTCCTGAATACAGCGAACATTTGCGGACCCATCGTTGGTTGTTAGTCGATGAAAAACTGCCTGGCGTACGCGGGGCAGCCTTTAAAGCTGTTGAGACGAGTCCCCAAGGTCAACCTCGGTGCGCGACGACGGGCCGGCGGCACGGGAGCCTCCGATCAGAATGACTCCGGGCGGCGCCGACTTCGGGCCGACTGCGGAAGGCAAGCCGCTAGGCCGCCCTGTACTTGGCCGTCACATCCGATTGGGCGCGCCCAGCAAGGAGCCGGAACTCGTCATGGCGCATGAGCGGGTCGTCCCGCAGATCCAGGCGCAGCCGGGTCTGCCGCCCGAGCTTTCGCAGAAACTGCGGTTCGAACTCCATGACCTGGAGCGCGACCTCCGGATGGACCCGCACCTGGATGTCCTGTTTCTCACCGGCGGCGGCGGCCCTTCTCACGCAGCGCTCGATTTCCCTGACGACCGAGGTGGGTGTCCACACGTGTCCGGTGCCGTTGCACGCCCCGCAGGGTTCGGTGAGCGACTGCAGAAGCGACGGGCGGACGCGCTGCCGGGTCATTTCGATCAGGCCGAGGTCCGACACTTCCCACGTGCGGGTGCGCGCCCGGTCCCGCCCCAGACAGGTTCGAAGCTCCTGCAGAACCCTGTCCCGGTTCTCCTGTGACTCCATGTCGATGAAGTCGATGACGATGATGCCGCCGATGTCGCGCAGGCGGAGTTGCACCGCGATCTCGCGGGCCGCGTCCAGATTGGTCTTCAGAATCGTCTGCTCCGGGTCCTTCTTCTTCTTGCCGGTAAACCGTCCGGTGTTGACGTCCACGGACACCAGGGCCTCGGTCTGCTCGATGATCACGTGCCCGCCCGAGGGAAGGTCGACCTTGCGGTGGAAGGCGCGCTGAATGTCCGCCTCTATGCCCGCGTGATCGAAGAGGGGTGCCTCTCCCGCGTAGTACCGGACTCGATCGAGGAGATCGGGATCGAAGGTCCGGACGTACTGGACGATCTGTTGGTAGACATCACGGTTGTCCACCGTGACACCGTCGAAACGGTTGGTGAAAAGGTCCCGGATTACCCCGGAAATCAGCTTCGCCTCTGCGTGGAGCAGCGCGGGGGCGTCGGACCTGTCCGCCTTCTTCCGGATCGACCGCCACTGCTTGCGGAGGTGATGATACTCCTTCTCCAAACGCTCCTGCGTCAGCTCTTCACCCGCAGTGCGCACGATCACTCCACCCGAACCATCCTCGACAACTGCCCTGGCCATGCCGCGGAGTCGGCCGCGTTCACGCCGGTGCTCGATCTTGCGGCTCACGCCCACGTGGTCGGTCTCGGGCATGTACACAAGGAAGCGCCCGGGCAGCGATATCTCGGTGGTGACCCGGGGGCCCTTCGTCGAGATCGCCTCCTTGGTCACCTTGACCAGGACGATCTGCCCCCTTGTCAGGACCTCCTGGATGGGAGGCGAACCGCGGTCCCGTCCACGTGCGCGCCGCCCGCCGCCGTTGCCGGGCTCGCCGTTCTCGGCGGGTCTCGCGAGGTCGGCCGCGTGCAGGAACGCCGCCTTCTCCTCGCCGATGTCTACGAAAGCGGCCTGAATGCCGGGCAGTACCGACTCGACACGGCCGAGAAAGATGTCACCGACAAGTCGGCCCTGATCCGGCCGGTCGAACATGAGTTCGGCAAGTGTGCCGTTCTCTGTGATCGCGACCCAGGACTCCTCGTCCGAGGTGCTGATCAGAATTTCCCTCTTCAATTGGTCTCTCCCACGGTGTATCCGCGATCGGCCGACGCCTGTCCGGCCCGTCCCGGCCACGTACCCGCCACTGTCGGGCGCAGTACGCAAACCGGCGACCAGGCTCGGCAGAAGCGCCTCCGAACCACGGATCATGAATTCGTCGCGGCATCGCCGGGAGTGCCCACGGGCCCGAAGCTGCCGGGCGGATCATGAGGCGTACTCCCGCGCTAGATGCCGGGCGATAACGGTTTTCTGGATTTCGCTGGTGCCCTCGCCGATCTCGCAGGCCTTCGCATCGCGCATCATCCGCTCGACCGGGTGGTCGGTGGTGTAGCCCGCGCCCCCGAGCACCTGAACCGCGACCCGAGCCGACTTTGCCGCCAACTCGGACGCGGTGAGTTTGGCCATGGCCGCTTCCTTCGCGAAGGGGAGGCCACGTTCCTTGAGCCAGGCCGCGTGATAGGTCAGGTGCCGGGCACCCTGAATCGCGGCTGCAAGCTCGGCCAGCGAAAAGCGGACATCCTGGAAGTCCCAGACGGGCCGCTTGAACTGACGCCTGCGGCGGGTGTAGCGCACCGCCTCGTCCAGGGCCCCCTGAGCGATTCCGAGCGAAAGCGCGGCAATGCCGATACGACCGGCGTCGAGCGTACGCATGAAGTTCGTGAATCCTTCGCCCTCGGCTCCCAGCTGCTGGTCCTCGCTGACCCAGGCGTCCTGAAAGTGGAGCTCCCGGGTGTCCGAGGCCCGCCAGCCAAGCTTGTCTTCCCTGGCGCCCGGGGTCACACCGGCCGAATAGGGCAGTTCGGGACGGTGCCCCACGCCCACTCGCGCCGGCTCTGCCGGGTCTATGGTCGGCTTGCATACGATGAAGCTGGTGATCCCGCGGTGACCCTCACCCGGCGACGTGACCGCAGTGACGACGAAGATCTCCCCCACGCCCGCGTGGGTGATGAAGATCTTGCTGCCCGTAATGCTGTAGCCGCCGTCCATCGCGACCGCTCTTGTCCGGGTGCCGGAGGCGTCCGACCCGGCGCCGGGCTCGGTGAGCCCAAAGCCGCCCAGCACCTGTCCGGAGGCCAGCAGCGGTATGAATCGCTCCTTCTGGGCATCCGATCCGAACGCGAGAATCGGCGACGTGCCCAACGTCGTGTGCGCGGAAACCGTGATCGCGTGACTGGCGTCGTGGCGGGCAAGCTCCTCGACGACGAGGGCGTAGCTGAGATAGTCGAGCCCCATCCCGGACAACTCCCGCGGCACGGGAATGCCGAACCAGCCACGCTCGGCCATGGCCTTGACGTTGTCCCAGGGAAAGCGGCCCGTTTCGTCGAGCTCGCGCGCCACCGGCGCGATGGCCTCCAGTGCAAAACCGCGCACGCCGGCCTGTAGTCTGATGTGACTTCGATCCAGATATGGGAACATCGAGCAAGGAAAAAGAGCTGTTTTCGAGCTGGCCGATCTTCAGGACCGCGGACCCCAGCGACGCTCGCATCTGTCGCACGAGCCGCATGACCGCCAGCCGGGCACTTCACCAAGGTAACGCAAAAGCGCCGTTCGCCGGCATCCCCGGCGGCCGCAGTAATTCCTCATGGCGCCCAATCGGTCCACGGCCTGGCGGCGCGCGGCGACCAGCGGCCCCAGGTCGGGAGCGCTGCCGGTGAGGACGATGGACCGGCCTCGGACGCGGGGCGCGCCTTCCGCCTCACCGTCCGGCCAGTTGTCCACCCACTCGGCAAGCGCCGGGGCGAGCCGAAGGGCGCCGGAGCGCATGAGCCACCTGAAATGCGGTACGTTGCCGGCGTTCGGGACCGGGGCCCCGCGTGCCGGCGCACCCGGCCCCGCCCGTTCGGACGCCCGGAGCTTTCGCAGAAGCGCCAGAACATCGCGCGGTTTGGGGTAGGCACGCTCCAGAAAGGCCTGCGGAACACGCCAGTCGTGCCGATGCACGAAGCCCATTGCCAGGGAGTCGGTGCCGTCGCGTCCGGCGCGTCCGGCTTCCTGGTAGTAGCTCTCCAGCGAGCCGGGGAACGCGTAGTGAAAGACGGCCCAGACATCCCCGCGGTCGATCCCCATGCCAAACGCGCAGGTGGCCACGACGACGTTGGAAGCTCCGGACATGAAGCGCTCCTGGACGGCCTGACGCTCCTCGCCGGGAAGCGCTGCATGATAGGCATCTCCGATGACTCCGCGGCTGGCCAGTGCCCTGCGCACGCTCACCACGAGGCGGCGCGTGGGCGCATAGACGATCAGTGCCCGCCCGGCGCACTCCGGCGGGGCACGCCGGACCAGTTCGACCATGGCACGGATCCGCTCGGGGCCGGGTCTGCGCCTCGACACCATCCAGCGGATGTTGGGACGATCGAAGGACGTGACGACCCTCACGGGATCGGTCATGCCGAGTACTCGCACGATGTCGTCCCGGACCGCCGGCGTCGCGGTGGCGGTGACCGCCAGCACCGGCGACGGAACGATCTCCCGGAGCGGCAGGATACGGCGGAATGCGGGGCGAAACTCGTGACCCCACTCGGAGATACAGTGGGCCTCGTCGATGGTGATGAGCGAGACCCGCGTGCGGCGCAGGATGCCCCGAAGCCGGGTCGCTTCGAGGCGCTCGGGCGAACAGAAGAGCAGATCGAGCCGGCCCTGCCCGAGCCGTCGTTCATGCCGTTGCTGCGCCTCCTTCGGATCCTGGGAGGTGAGCGATGCCGCCCGCAATCCAATGCGACGCGCGCGGTCGACCTGATCCTTCATCAGGGAGATGAGCGGACTGACCACCAGCACGAGACCATCGGACATGAAGGCGGGGAGCTGGTAGCACAGGGTCTTTCCTCCGCCTGTGGGGAGTACCCCGAGCGTGTCGCTGCCCGACAGGACGCTGACGATCAGACGTTCCTGTCCCGGCCTGAACGCATCGAACCCGAACTTCGCCCGCAGCGTGGCGCGGGCCGAACGCGCCAGGGAGTCGTGGTTTTCCGTTGCCATGCCGGGCAACGATGCGCGCCGTAGCGGGCGCGGGAATGGCCGGTTGGGACAGCGTTCCCGCTGCTCGGGTCAGGAGTCGTCGGGCTCGGGCAGGAAGCGAAGCAGCAACCCCAGGGCCAGAACGCCGATCCCGGACCAGACGAGCCAGCTCTGATCAAGGCCCATGCCGGCCAGGGCCAACGCGGCCCCGATCACGAGAGCCCGGACCTTCCACGGCAGGAAGCGGTCCGGCTCCGTGGACTTGTAGCTGGACGGACGAAACATCGGAAATCCCTCAGTCCCCCTTCTTGCGCAGGAATCGGCGCACGCCGTCGCGGCACTCGTCGCTCAGCCGCGCCGCGGCGTTCACCTCGGCGCCGCGGGCGATGGCGTCGGCAAAGTCGGCACCCTCGATATCGTAGAACAGGCGCTTCGTGAGCGCGACCGCTCCGGGGGGACGGCGGGCGAGGTCGCTCAGGTATCGGTCCACCGCAGGCTGAAACCCCTCGTCGGGGAAGACGCGGGTGACCAGGCCCAGCGAGGCCGCCTCCGCCGCATCGATCCGGCGGCCGCTCACGGCCAGCTCGAACGCGGCCGACTCGCCCACCTTCCTTCTCAGCATGGCCATCACCAGCGCCGGAACGAAGCCAAGATGGACTTCCGGATATCCGAATACGGCCGTCTCGCCTGCCAGAACCAGGTCGCACGCGGTCGCGAGGCCGCAGCCGCCGCCCAATGCGCGCCCGCGCACAATCGCCACGACGGGCCTGGAGGCTTGCCGCATTTCCCGGAACAGCGCCCCGAGTTGTCGTGCATCGGTCAAACCCGCTTCGAGTCCCCTTTTCTGCGAAGCGGCAATCTCCTCGAGATCGGCGCCGGCGCAGAAGTCCTTCCCGGCACCCTGAATCGCGATCACACGGACCGACCCGTCCGCGTCCGCCTCCGCGAGCGCTGCGCGAAGCTCGGCGACCAGCGCCGCGTTCAGGGCATTCCGCTTGTGGCTACGCTGCAGCGTCAATGTGGCTACACCCGCAGCGGATGCCCGCGACACGGCCCGGGCCCCGGCGGACCGGCTCATGACGCGCTCCCGTCTCGCCGCCCTGGGTGGCGGCCGCGCCCGGCCACGCGCATCGCCACCTCTTCCGCGACCTCGATCTCCATGCGCAGCAGGGCCGTGCTGAATACCTTCCCCTGTGCGTCCGTCATCAGGGAAACGGTGCCGCCGCCGTCCAGGGCGCCGTGGAGCAGGAAGTTCACCGCGCACAGATTGGCGAGTTCGAACCGCTCCACGGCGCCTCGCACCAGGCTGCCAAAGTGCTGCTTCACACGTTCCGCGGTAACTTGTTCCAGGATAAGGGGGTAGTCCACCGGATCGTAAGCGATCAGTCCGATGTTGGCGGTGTCCCCCTTGTCTCCCGACCGGGCGTGGGCCAGCTCCAGCAACGGTATCCTAGGCAATGTCGGCACCCTCCCGGGGATCGACCCCGAACGTGCTCCGGAGAGCAGTCACGCAGCGCTCTTCCTCATACCTCGACAACGTCCACGTTGAGACGCGGTTCCACAACGGTCCGGTCGATGAGCGCGGGCCAATAGGCGACGATCTCCTGGATCCTGGGCCTTCCGCCGGCAAAGCCCGTAACCGCAGGGGGGCCTGTCAGAACCAGCGGAGCGATCTCACGGGTAAAACGCTCGACGGCGGCGCGGTCGGGCCCTCGGACACCGACACGGAGCTGGACCTCGGGCAGATCCGGTGGCGGCTCTCCCGCTAGGTGTCCGTGGGTGGCGTCCCATCCTACAAGTTCGACCAGCACTCTGTCGAAGGCGAGCCCCAGCCGGTCCAGGCGCTCGCGCAGGATCCTGGCGGCGGACCGTGCCTTGACGGCCGCATCGGGCCACGCATAGACCAGGGTGCCCACCGCCTTGTAGCCCGCGGCGTAGGCGACCGACACCTTGAGGAAGGGTGTGGGGGGCTCGCCGCGAATCCCATGCACCCTGATCCGGTCGGGCCCTTCGGGTGCGAGGCGTATCGTGGTGAAATCGGCGGTGACGTCGGGGGTTATGTAGCTCGTGGGGTCACCCATTTCATAGAGAAGTTGCTCCTTGACGGTGCGCAGGGTCACGACACCCCCCGATTCGCGGTGCTTGGTGACCACGAAGCTGCCGTCGGCACCGGCCTCGATGATCGGGAAGCCCACCCCGGCAAGGTCCGGGATCTCCCACCAGTCGGCCGAACAGTTGCCGCCGCTGGCCTGGGCGCCGCATTCGTTGATGTGCCCGGCCACGACGCCGCTCGCGAGGAGGTCGTGGGCGTTCCAGGACCAGCCGAACTCCCAGGCCATGGGCGCATACGTAAGCGCCGTATCGGTGGACCGGCCGGTGACGACGACGAGGGCTCGGCGGCGCAGTGCTTCCACGATCGGCCGTGCGCCCAGATAGACGTTGGCGCTGCGAACCTGGGGGCGAACCGATTCGAGGGGTTCCCCACTTTCCATGTGTTCCAGAGCGTGCCCGGCCGCGATGAGGTCGTCGAGGCGGTCCATGAGGTCGTCGCCCGTGACGACGCCGATGCGGGCCCGCCCCCCTGCACCGGCCCGGCGTCCCGCCTCCGCAACCGCCCTCGCACATTCGGCCGGGTTCACGCCGCCGGCGTTGGTCACCACGCGAATGCCGCGCTCCACGCAGTCGCCGAAGATCCTCTCCATAAGGGGCACGAAGTCGCGCGCATACCCGGCGGCCGGATCTCGCAACTGCTGCTTCCGCATGATCGACATCGTGACCTCGGCGAGGTAGTCCAACATGAGATAGTCGATCCGGCCACCCCGGACCTGACGTACCGGCGCATCCGGATCGTCTCCCCAGAAGCCCTGGCCGCTGGCGATCCGTACGGTCCCGGCGGACTGGATCGGTCGCATGCGGGGCGCAGTGCTCACGGGTGCCCGCCGTCCAGGCCCGGCGGCAACACGAATGGCCCGAGATGCGGTCCCGGGTTGCGGCGCACCGCACGCAGCAACAGCGTCACGACCTCCCGCATCTCCTCGGGCAGCACGACCGCGTCCACAAACCCGCGTGCGGCCGCGTACGTTGCGTCCAGCTGCCGGTCGTACTCGGCCCGCACGGCGTCCATCCGTCCGGTCAGGTCCTCATCGGGCGTCCTTCCTTCCGCCTTGAGGCGCTCCAGTTCGGCTCCGAAGAGCGCGACGACGGCGCTTTCTCCCTCCATTACCCCCATGCGTCCGGTCGGGAGCGTGAGAATGAAGTCGGGATCGAATCCCTGTCCCGCCATCGCGTAGTACCCGGCACCGGAGGCGTGATTGAGCGTCAGGACGATCTTGGGCACCAACGCGGTAGCCATGGCCTCCACGAACCGGGCGCCGGCGCGGATGATCCCGCTGTGCTCGGCATCGGTGCCCACCATGAATCCGGAGACATCCTGGACAAAGACGATGGGCGTACCGTGGCGATTCATCGTGTCGATGAAATAGGCGGCCTTTTCCGCCGACTCGGAATAGACGATTCCCCCGAAGCGCGCCGGTCCCTCGCGGCCGTCGCGGATCAAGCCACGACGGTTGGCGATGACGCCGACTCCGCATCCCGACACCGAACCCGTGCCGCAGATCAGCTCGGCCGCGTATTCGGGCTGGAATTCCGACAGTCCTCCCTCGTCGAGCAACACCTCCAGGAAGGCCCCCATGTCGTACGGCTGCCGGTGATCGTCGGGGAGCAGCCGGTACAGCTCGTCGACTGGACGCGCCGGGGTCGCCGACGTGGCCGGCGGGCCGCGATGCCCCACACCTTCCGGCAGTGCCGCCACGAGTTCCCTGAGCCGCGCGACGCACGCATCGTCATCGGCCACCCGATAGTGCGCGACCCCGCTGATGCCGGTATGGACGCCTGCGCCGCCCAGCTCCTCGCGACCGACGGACTGGCCGGTCGCTCCCATTACCAGGTTCGGTCCCCCAAGCCCCATGAAGCTGGTGCCCTCGACCATCAGGATGACATCCGACAGGGCCGGCAGATACGCGCCTCCCGCGATGCAGGGACCCATCACCGCCGCGAACTGCGGGATCTTCAGATACCGGCGCATGATCGAGTTGTAGTAGAAGATCCTGGCCGCTCCGTATTGGCCGGGGAAGACACCTCCCTGATACGGCAGATTGACGCCGGCCGAATCGACCAGGTAGACGATCGGAATCCGGCAGCGCATGGCAATTTCCTGGGCTCGCAGGATCTTGCTGATGGTCTCCGGCCACCACGAGCCCGCCTTCACGGTGGCGTCGTTGGCAACCACCACCACCTCCCTGCCCTCCACAACGCCCACGCCCGTCACGACTCCGGCGCCGGGTGCGTTCCCATCGTAACGGTCGTGCGCGACGAGCAGCCCCACTTCGAACCAGGTCGCGCCGGGGTCGAGCAGGAGATGCAGACGATCCCTCGCCGTCAGCTTCCCCTTGTCGCGCTGCCGGCGGATCCTCCCGGTGCCGCCACCAAGCCTCAGACGGCTTCGGAGTTCCTCCAGCTCCCCGCCGAGGCGCGCAAGGCGGCCCGGTTCGCTCATGGCTGCTCCCCGCCGTTCGCCGTTCCCGGCGCTGCCACTAGTATGGATCCACGTTTTCGACGAACCATCCGCGGATATAGTCGATCGCCTCGCCGGTAGCCGTCCCGGGCCCGAACACGCGCCCCACACCCAGTTGCGCGAGGGAAGCCGCGTCGCCGCGGGGGATGATCCCGCCACCGGTCAGGAGCACATGGTTCAGACCTTCCTGGTCAAGCAACTCGCGGACCCGGGGGAAGAGCGTCATGTGCGCCCCCGACAGCACGGACATCGCCACGACGTCGACATCTTCCTGGACCGCGGCGGCAACTACCATTTCCGGCGTCTGGTGCAAGCCCGTGTAGATGACTTCGAAGCCCGCATCCCGGAACGCGGCCGCAATGACTTTCGCGCCGCGGTCGTGTCCATCCAGGCCCGGTTTTGCCACCAGCACTCGGATCTTTCTGTCCGCAACAGACATTCGCTACGCCGTCCTTCAAACGGGTTGGCCGCTGGCAGCCGGAAGTCGGCTGCACGGATAAGGTAAGCCGGAGTGTCGCCTGTTGGCACCGACCGGGGAGGCAATGGGGTCGTCACGGTACTGCCGTCCAGCGGTCGGTCCGGATCAGATGTCGAAGCCGCTCTGCTCCAGTTGATGGGCGCCTCGGCTGCCTCCTTCGTCCACGACCTGGCCATCGAACAGATGAACAGTCCGGTCGGCCGAATGAGCATAGCGCGGGTCATGCGTGACCATGCAGATGGTCGCCCCCTCGTCGTGAAGCTCTTGCAGGAGGTTCATCACCGCGTGTCCGTTTCTCGAGTCCAGATTTCCGGTCGGCTCATCGGCCAGCAGGATCAGCGGCTTCCCCACAATGGCGCGGGCGACCGCGACCCGCTGTTGCTGCCCCCCGGAAAGCTGCGAGGGATAGTGGTTGACTCTGTGGGCCATCCCCACGCGTTCCAGCGACCTGCGGATCCTGCGCCGCCGTTCCCGACCCGGCATGCCCCGATAGCCCAGGGGCAGTTCCACATTCTCGAAGACCGTCAGATCGCCAATGAGGTTGAACGCCTGGAAGATGAAGCCGATCGACTGGTTCCGGATTCTCGCCCTCTGCGCGGCCGACAACCGCTCTACCGGCTTGCCGTCGAGCAGGTATGTGCCGCCCGTGGGAGAGTCGAGCAGCCCGAGAATCGACAGCAGCGTGGTCTTGCCGCAGCCTGACGGTCCCGCAATCGATACGAACTCGCCGCGTTCGATGCCCAGAGTGATGTTCGAGAGTGCGTGGGTCTCGACCTCATCCGTATGGAATACCTTGCTTAGCGACGCCAGGCTGATCAGGGGCGTCGCCGCTGCCTGTTCTTCGCGGCGCTCGTGGATCATGTGCGTTCGGTTCCCACCCCGAGGTCTGCGGCCGGTTCCCTGCCTGGTACATGATACGCGTTCGACCAGCGTCGGGTTTCTGCTCAGACCGCCGACCAGCGGCCGGGGCAACGCTCGACCGGGTTGGGCTCCGACCAGACGCGCCTGCCCCACCGCACAGCCTCACCACCCGGACGGCCCGGCCGGAGCCACACCATCGGTTCCGGGTCTTCAACCGGAAGAAGCGTGCCAACCGTCGAGCTCAATTCGTATGTGACTGTCAAGAATACGCTTACGGATCCAATGGATTTCAAGGGGACACTCTCCGTCGACCGGCTTCGGGACGGAGGTGTGCGGAATCGAACACGCGGCCGATGTTGCCCGGCGAGGGCGTCCGGCGCGAAACTTCTTCGTCGCCCAAGTGATCACTTCGCACCGGGGCAATCGACTTGGCACTGCTCACGGATTCCACGATTCTCGAACGCTTCCGGTTGGCCGTGGACCCCGGGCGGGTTCGCCGCAACGTGCCTTTGGCGCCCCTGACCACTTTCGGAATCGGAGGCCCCGCGGACCTCTTCTACCGGGCGCGCTCCGCCGACGAGTTGTGCCTGGCCGTGTCGACGGCCCGCGAGATGGGCATCCCCTGCTTCGTTCTGGGGCGAGGGGCGAACATCCTCGTTGGTGATAACGGGTTCCGGGGCGTCGTCGTGAGGTGCGACATCTCCGGCGTGACCTTCGAGCCAGGTGGCAGGGTCACCGCCGGAGCCGGGCTCGATACCTTCCCCGACCTGATCAACGCGACCGTGGCACGGGGGCTTGGCGGCATTCACCACTTTGTGGGCATTCCCAGCACCGTCGGCGGCGCGGTATGGCAGAACCTGCACTTCCTGTCGCCCGCGCCCGAACGCGAGCGCACGGTCTTCTGGGACGAAGTCATGGAAAAGGCGACCATTCTCACTCCCGGGAACGAGATACGCACCGTGGGAACCGAGTATTTCCGGTTTGGATACGACTACAGCATCATCCACGACACGGGCGACCTCGTTCTCGACGTTACCCTCAAGCTCGAGCCGACATCCACCGCGGAGCTGAGGCGCGTGATGCGGGAGAACCTGGCGTGGCGTGAGGAACGGCATCCGGATCTGTGGCTCTATCCGTGCGTGGGGTCCATTTTCAAGAAGATCGACGGGATCGGGGCGGGTCGCCTGATCGACGAATGCGGCCTCAAGGGCCATGTCCACGGGGCAGCCGCGATCTTCCACAAGCACGCGAACATCATCGTGAACCTCGGGGGCGCAACCGCAACCGAGGTGCTGGCCCTGATTGAACTTGCCCGCTCGACGGTCCTTCGCGAGACCGGCTACGAACTCGAGACCGAGATTGGATTCGTGGGCGAATTCCAGCTTACTTAGCTAGACATCTAGCTAAGTCAGGCCTGGGAGGACATCCCGTGGGCGACGTGAAGGCGGACCAGCGGCCCGTGGAAACGGATCCATAGCCGCCAGAGCAGCAGGACCGCTACCGCGCCCAACCCGGCCGCAAGACCCCACCACAAACCGACCGGACCGATATCGCGGCCGAACCCGAGCCACAGGCTCAGCGGAATGCCGAAGAGCCAGAAGCCCAGCACGTTGTAGACCATCGGCCGCAGTGTGTCGGCGACCCCGCGCAGTGCGCCCGTACACACGACCTGCAGGCCATCGAACAGCTGGAACATCCCGGCAACAGGGATGAGCGCCGCGGCCACGGCGGCCACGCTCGTGTCGGTGGTGAACTGCCTGGCCAGCAACCCTGGAAGGCCGAGGAAGATCGCGGCGGTCGCGGTCATGACCAGACAGCACAGAAGGACCGCGCCCCCGCCCGACCTCCGCGCCCTATCCGGGTTCTCGTTCCCCACCGCCCTGCCGACGAGCACAGCCGCCGCCTGCGATATCCCCAGAGGAATCATGAAGGCGAAGGCCGCGAGGTTGAGCGCGATCTGGTGGCCCGCGATCGCGTTGGTGCCCAGCCAGCCCATGGCGATGCCGATCGCTCCGAAGGCGCCGAACTCCATGAACAGCTGAAGCCCGATCGGCGAACCGAGGCGCAAGATCCGACGTAGCGGGCCCAACTGGAACACGTCGCGCCGCACATGCCGCAGGTACGGCCCGAGGAGGCGCCACCCGAGGCAGAGCGCACACAGCCACATGAACCACCTGGAGATGGCGGTGGCCCATCCCGAACCCACGGCGCCCATGGCCGGCGCCCCAAGGTTGCCGTAGATCAGCACCCAGTTGGCTCCTGCGTTGAGCAGATTCGCCAGGACGATCGTCCAGACGACCGGCGCCACGCGGCCCACGGCCTGCAATGTCTGGCGAAAGACGATGAACCCGTAGAACGGCAGCATTCCGGGGATCAGCGCGTGCGTGTATCCGGCGGCGACCGGGATCACCTCAGGTGGCTGTCTCAGGACCACGAAGATCGGCTCCGCGAAGGCGAGCAGCGCGGAGGTGACCGCCGCAAGTCCGACGCTCAGCAGGAGTCCCCGCTGTATGGATACCGCGATCTCGTCGTGGTCCTCCGCTCCGAAGGCCTGCGAGACGAGCGGGTCCAGGGCGAAGAGAAGCCCCATGCCGAACACCGCCACGCTGAAGAAATAGACGTTTCCCAGCGTCACCGCCCCCAACTCGGTTGCCGTTACCCTGCCGACCATTGCGGTGTCCACCAGCCCTTGCGACAGGAGGCCCATCTGAACGACGGCCACGGGGGTGGCGAGCATGACGAGGTCGCGAAACTCGGCCCTTCGGGGGCGAAAAGCGGACAGACGAGCCCGCGCGGCGGCGGTCAAATGAGGACCGTCAGGAGGCGTGCACGGAAGCGTAGCTCTTCCGCGGCAGCGTAATCTTGAATTCCGTGAACTCCCCGGGCACGGTATCGACCTCGATCTTGCCCCCATGCTCCTGGACGATTTCGTGGGATATCGAGAGTCCCAGCCCGGTGCCTTGTGTTCCGGACTTCGTAGTGAAGAAGGGGTCGAAGATTCTGTCGAGGACGTGTTTCGGAATGCCGGTCCCGTTGTCGTGCACGGTAATGCAGACTTCGCGGTCGCGCCCTTCGGTCCTGACCGTGACCGCAGGCAGGTAGCCCGGCTCCTCGCCCTCGATCCTGCGCGCGTGCGTCGCGTGGCAGGCGTTTGTCACGATGTTGAGAAACACCCGGCTGAGATCCCGGGCGATCGCCTCCACCTCGCCCGCGTTCGCATCGAATTCGTACACCATGTCCACGTTGAACGAGGAGTCGGTGCCGCGGATGCCGTGGTAGGCGAGCTTGGCGTACTCCTGGACCAGCAGGTTGATCTCGACCGGTTCCAGCTCGCCCGCTTCGTCCCTGGAATGCGCCAGCATCCCCTCGACGATGCGGTTGGCCCGTGAGCCGTGCTCGTTCACCTTGACGACGTTGGTATCCAGATCGTCGAGGATCTCGCCTATGAACTCCCGGTCCAACTCCCCGCCTCCGTTGTCGTCCGCCTTGAGCTCCTCCCGCAACTCCTCGATGAGCTCGGAGGACAGCGCCGCGAAGTTGTTCACGAAGTTCAGAGGGTTCCGGATCTCGTGGGCGATGCCCGCGGTCAACGCCCCCAGCGAGGCGAGCTTCTCCTGTTTGACCACCTGTTGCTGCGTGCGCCGCAGGTTGTCGAGGGTATCCTCCAGCTCCGCGTTCTTGGCCTGAACCTCGTCGGCAAGCTTTTCGACCAGATTCAGGCGCTGCACCTCGACAGCGTGCTGCCGAAAAACCTCCAGGGCGCCCGCCATGTCGGTGAGTTCGTCGTTGCCCTCGATCTCCACCTGTACCTCAAGGTCTCCCTTGGACATGCGACGGGTGGCGCTCGACAGCGCCCCCATGCGGACGAGCAGCCGCTCGCCGAAGAACTTCCATGCCACGTATGCCGCGGCGATCGTGAGGAAGGTGACGATCAGCAGGAACCACACACCCAGCTGAACCAGAGTGCCCGAGCGGTTTGCAGCGTCCCGGGCCGAGGATTCGGCGTCGCCCACGAGTGTTTGAACCTGGTTGACGAGCTCAGCGGTGGTCTGCTGGTTGCGGGTGACCAGCTGGGCCGCCCGCCCATCTTCGGCAAGCTCAAGACCTCGAGTCTCGAAGACACCATCGGATGACTGATAGAGGTCCTTCAGCTCGTCGACCTGTTCCTGCAGCTGAGCGCGAACACGGGGCCTGATTATGGGGAGCGCGCCTTCGACATCTCCGACCGCGGCTTCCACTCTTTCCCGGTTGGCCAGCAGCACCTCCGGATCGTCTTCCGTCATGGCCTGGGCGATCAGCGCTCCGGCCTCGTTCTGATACGCCTTGAAGTTCAGAAGACCCTGGTAGTGGTCCAGTTCGGCTTCCGTTCTACGCTGGGCCACCGGAGCGGGCGCCTCGTTGAGCGCCCGCAGGCCGGTGTACATGAAGAACTCCTGGTCGTCGATCTCCTCCTCGAGCAGGAGTTGCAGCGCCTGGCCCGCGGCGGCCAGCTGGGTTTCGAGCTCCTCCAGCCGCGCACGCGCGGTCATCCGGCGAAGCACCGACTCGTGTATCTGGTCGATGCTCCCCACCAGGCTGGCGACCAGCGGCTCGACCATGGCTTCGATCTCCCCCTGATTCCCTTCCCCGCCCTCGGCCTCCGCGATCAGCGCAATCCGGCTGTTCAGTTCCCGCTCCTGCCGGCTGACTTCGATCATCACCTCGTCGAGCACTTCAGGACTCGTGGCCGCCAGAAGACGAGGCGACGCCCGCACCAGTTCGGTGCTCTGCTGCGCCACTTCGAATGCCGCTACCAGCGCGGGCATGTGCGCTTCCGTCACCTCGCTCTGCTGCGAGTTCACGACGCTCATCAGGATCAGCGCGAGTACGATGGCGCCAATGGTCATCACGACCCCGCCTCCCAGCCCCACGACCACCTGGCTGCCGATGCCGAAGCGGCCCCCGCTCGCCTCGCGCACCCGGTCGCCGAGGCGGCTGGGCAATCGCTCCAGTACCCACTCGAATGCGGAATGCACGCGATGATCGAGCGTCTTCATCCCGGATGAACTCATCGCGAAAGTCCGTTGACGGAGACGAACCGGCCCTGTCTGATCACGGTCAGGAACACTGCGTCGGACCCCTGGTTGTCCCCTGGCCCGTATTCGACCGCGAAGCCGTCCAGATCGATCGGGCCAGCTTCCTCGAGGCGCCTCAGGAAGGCCTCGCGCGTGGGAGGGCCCTGGTCGGCCTCGCCGATCTCGCGCAGGACCTGTACCACGAGCCGCCCCGCAAGGTATCCCTCGAGCGACACGAATCCCGGTTCCGCCGTGGGATCGACTTCCCTGAGGGCGGCCTGGTATTGCGCTACGATCGGGATCGACGTGTCACGCGGGAAGGGCACCACCTGGGTTACGACGACGCCGTCCCCGGACCGTCCGAGCTCGTTGAGCAGCGCGTTGCTGCCGACGAAGGAAATGTTCACGAAGACCGCGCGCATCCCGATCTTGCGGGCCCACATGATGAACTGCGCAGCCGGGCGGTAGGCTCCGATGATGATCACCGCCTGCGGGTCGTCTTCGCGAATGTCCAGGAGTGCACGCTTGACCGCCATTGTATTGCGTACGTAGGTACCCTCGCCCACAAGGGCCATCTGACGCTTGTTCAGGGCCTGCCGGACACCCGTGTAGCCAGCCAGACCGTAGCTGTCGTCCTGGTACAGAATGGCCACCCTGTCGAACCCGAGGTCCCGGGTCAGACGCTCGACCATCTGATCCGTTTCCTGGTAGTACGAGGCGCGCACGTTGACCACGTAGCGCTGTTCCGGGCCCCTCAGCAACTCCGCGCCCGTGAAGGCGCCGATATACGGCACCCGGGCCTCCTCGGCGATGGGCGCGGCTCGGCTGGAGGTCGGCGTTCCGACCGCGCCGATCAGCGCGAAGACCCCGTGCGCGATGAGCTCTCTGGTGTTCGCGATCGCCGCCTCGGGCTCATAGCGGTCGTCCCGGAGCATGAGCTGCAACAACCGTCCGTCCACGCCGCCCTGGCGATTCGCCTCTGCAAACGCGACGCGCACCCCCAGGTTCATGTTCCTGCCGAGTTCACCCGCGGGACCGCGCAGGGCCGCCGACTGCCCAAACACGATCGAGTCGGCGAAGACTCCGTCGCCGCCGGTCCCGGACTGCTGCCCGGACGCCCCCGCAACCACGCCCGGCAACAGTGCGCACGCCGCCGCCACTACCCCGGCGCGGAGGGATGGGCCGCTTCTGAGGGCTACGCCGAGTTCTTCAAGTGACGGAGGGTAAGGCATGTGATGTCATCGGATTGGGCGGCTCCTCCCGCGTGTTCCTGAACCGCTTGCACCGTCTCCCGATTGATGGTCGCTGCGTCCGATCCCGCGATCCCGGAAAGCACGCTGGCGAGTTCGTCGTCGCCGAACTCGACGCCGTCCTTGTCCATCGCTTCGGTGATCCCGTCCGTGTAGAAGAAGACCGCTTCACCGGGCTCCAGCTGGACGGACCCACCGGGAAACTCGAAGCCCGGCATCACGGCAAGCACCAGTCCCGAGTCACAGTCGATCGGCTCGACCTCCCCCCCGGGCTTCATGATGTAAGGCAGATTGTGGCCGGCGTTTGCGTAGTCGAGACGGCCCGTGGCCGGGTCGAAACTGGCGTAGAAGACCGTGACGAACATGGACTCTTCGTTCGACTCCACCAGCAGCTGGTTCACTTCGGCGAGGCACTTGGCCGGATCCTGTTCGCCGATGGCGGTCCCCTTCATCAACGTCCGGCTGACCATCATGAAGAGGGCCGCGGGAACCCCCTTTCCCGACACATCCGCCATGACGATTCCGATGCGTCCGTCGTCCAGCTTGAAGAAGTCGTAGAAATCCCCGCCGACCTCCTTGGCCGGCGTCATCCAGGCATGAATCTCGAACCGCGGATCTTCCGGGAACCGGGTCGGCAGAATCGACTCCTGCATCCGGGCAGCCACGCCCAGTTCCTGGCGCAGCGCGACCAGTTCGTCCCTGGACCGGAGCGCGTCCCGCATGACCTCGAGGTGTGCGAGCGTCTTGGAGATCGTAGTCTCGAGGTCCTTGAAGTCCAGGGGCTTCGTCACGAAGTCGAAAGCCCCGCGGTTCATCGCGGTCCGGATGTTCTTCATGTCTCCGTACGCAGTCACGATGACGGCGCGGAGATCGTAGTTCAACTGGTTGAGTTGATGCAGAAGTGTGAGCCCGTCCATCTGGGGCATGTTGATGTCGGACAGAACCATGTCGACATCTCTGTGGGCTTCCAGCTTTTCGAGCGCCTCGACGCCGTTCTGGGCGAACACGAGAGTCAGCTCGCCACTACGCACTTTGCGCCGGAATTTCTGGCGGAGCAGCAATTCCAGATCGGGCTCGTCATCAACGACGAGAATCTTCGCCATGTGCTCAGGTCCCGGGGGGCTGGCGGGAGCAGCCGGTCCATGTGTCATGCGCGAGCCGTCCCGCACGGTCGCCGCAGCCATTCCGATAGTCTAACCCCTGCGAACCGGTCTGCCTACCACGTCCGCCGCACGGATGGACCCCATACGACAGCGCAGATAGATTAGGCCGGCCGACCGGTCGGAGGATTTCCGCAAAGCATTATTGTTCCCGACCTTTCACGCTCCGTCAAGCTTTCCGCACACGCTCGGGGGGCTATCCTGGATCCGCAAGACGTCACCATGCTCGCCGAAGCGGCCCGAAACGCCGAGTTCGGCCAGGTGCGGGAGCACCGGCCCGACGCCGCCGCCTCGGGCCTGGCCGCGCTGCGGGAACGCGCAGGCCTGCACAATCGGGACGGACTGCTGGAAGCCCTGGAACACGAGTCGGGTCGTTCCTTCTTTTCCCTCCTTTTCGGCAACAGTCCCTACCTGACCCGCATGCTGCTCAGGGACACGGAGTTCGCCGAGGCACTTACCGGGCAAAGCTCGCAGGCGCTTGCCGGCGGGATTCTGGAGGAGCTTTCGGCAGCCGATCCGACGATGAACCGCGACCTTCTGATGCAGCTGCTCAGGCGGCAGAGAAGCCGCGTCGCGACGCTGGTTGCCGCTTGCGACTGCTACGGGGTCTGGGACGTCATGCAATGCGCCGCGACGCTGTCGGAGGCGGCCGACCGGGCCGTGCATCTCGCAACGGAACACCTGCTCCTCGATCGCGTCCGGCGTGGAGAACTCGCGCGGCCGGACGAAGAGCCGGCCGGTCCGCGGTGGGGGTATTTCCTGCTGGCCGCCGGCCGACACGGTGCCCGGGAGCTGGGCTACACGGCGGACCTGTCCCTGATCGCGCTGTACGACCCGGATGTGGTGGAGTACACGGGGACGAGGTCTGCGGAGGATTGCTTCGCCCGCGTCACGCGTGACATGGCACGCATCCTCCAGGCTCGAACCCGGGACGGATACGTCTTCAGGACCGATCTTCGCCTCAGGCCGGGCGCGCCCGCCACGCCGCTTGCGATCACGCGGCAGTCCGCACTCGAGTACTATCGCCGCTCCGGGCGCACCTGGGAGCGCGCAACGCTGATCAACGCCCGTCCCGTAGCCGGCGATGTCGCCGCGGGCAGCAGTTTCCTGAGCGAGCTCCGTCCTTTCATCTGGGAGGAAGGACTCGATTTCGACTCCGTCGAGGATATCCACTCGATGAGCCGGCAGATCCATCGGTTCCGGCGCCGCAGTGCACCCCGGGCCAGGGGACTCGATCTGGCGCTCGGCCCGGGGGGAATCCGCGAGATCGAGTTCTTCGTTCTGATGCACCAGCTGGCCTACGGCGGGAGGAGCCGCCACCTGCGGGGATCCGGCGTGCTGCCCATGCTCGACACGATTGAACGGGAGCATTTCGTTCTCCCGCGCGAGGCAGCCGAGCTGCGTGACGCCTACCTGACGCTGCGACGCATCGAGCACCGTGTTCAGATGGTGAACGACCAGCCCGCCCGCGCACTGCCGGCGTCCAGAAGCGGTCTCGACAACGTGGCCTGCCTGGCAGGGCTCGAATCGGGGAACGAACTGACCGTCGTGGCGCAGCGGGCCATGGAGCGCGTCCACCGGCTCTTCCAGACCCGCTTCACCGCACCCGAGAAGAAGCTGGGCCTCGCGGAGCTGATCCTCGACGGGCCCGCCGGCGGTTCCGAGCCGCACCCGGCGTTGAGAGAGGAGAGATTCCGGAAACCGCAGGACGCCGTGGAGATCTTCAGAAGCTGGGCCGAAGGAGGGTACGCGTCCACCTCGTCAACGCGCGCCCGCGCCGCGGTGAGAGCGGTGCTGCCGGAACTGATCGCCGCGCTGGGGCGCACTCAGGATCCCGACCGGGCGCTGGCCAGGATCGACCGCTTCTTCGATGCGCTGCCGGCCGACGTCTCGTTCTTTCCGATGATCAAGGCGAACACGTGGCTGCTCAATCTCGTCGCCGTCGTCATGGGCAGCGCACCCAGGCTGGCGGAGTCGCTGCGTCTCAACCCGCGCATCCTCGAAGCCGTCCTGGATCCCGCCTTCTTCCTCCCGCTGCCCGGCAGGGAAGAGCTGGCCAGCGCGCTCGCCGAGAGACTGGAAGGGGTGGATGACTTTCGTGAGCGCGTGGCCACACTGGAGATGTGGACCCGCGAACACCGATTCCAGGTAGGAATCCAGACGTTGCAGAATCTGGTCACGTCCGAAGACGCGCTGCGGTGTCGGTCCGATCTGGCGGACATTGCCGCGGCCACGGTCCTGCAGATGGCCATCGCCGAGACCGAGAAACGCTTCGGCGCAGTCGCCGGAGGCCGCTGCGCGGTCCTCGCTTTCGGTGACCTCGGCGCTCGCGAACTCGCGCGCGATTCGACGCTCGACCTCGTGCTGGTCGCTGACTATCCGTCGGCCACCGATGCCATGGACCCGCGCGATCAAGCGGATGAGGCCCGGTACTACGACCGGATCGCCAACCGCCTGTTCTCCACCCTGGAACACCACACCGGGCACGGTTCGCTCTACCGGGTCCGAGAGCTCAGCGCCACCGACATCGTCGGCCCGGCGCCGACGATCACGCTGCGCCGGCTCCTGACGCGGCTCTCCGGCGCCACGAGCACGCGCGACCTGATGGCGCTCGTCGGGTCACGCGTGATCTGTGGGGACGAGCATGTCCGGCAGGCCGTTGAACGGGGTATTCGTGATGCGCTCTCCCGCCGCGTGGATCCCGGCCAGCTGGCCGAGGACGTCGCCGGGATCCGCAAGCTCCGTTCGACCGGTCCCAGGGACGATCCGTTCGTCCTTCTTCATGGTCCGGGGGGACTGCTGGACCTGCGGTTGCTTGCCCAGTATCTTGTCGTGCGGTATGCTCACGAACTCCCCCACACGATCTCCGGAGAGACCCTCGACTGTTTCGAAGCCCTGGCTGCCGCCGGTGCGCTCAGCGCCGAAGAGTTGCAGGCACTGGCAGACGCCACGCGCATGCAACGCGCCATCCGGGACATGTTGGGTCTGGCTTCCGAAGGAGGCATCACGATTCATGAAGCGCCGGGCGCGCTACGCGAAAAACTGGCGGTCGCCCTCCAGTACGACAGCCCCGAGGCCCTGGAAAAGGGGTATGGTAGTGCGCGCGAACGGGTTTTCGGTATCTTTCAGAATCGTGTTGAACTGAAGTCCGGATGACGCATCTCTCGCGGGGGGACCGCTAAGTGGACGTCAAGCTCGAGATGGAAGTGGGGCTCGGCCAGGATGAGCCGCGTCGTGCGGTGGAGCGTTTCGAGCGCTTCGCCAATGCCCACGAATTGCCAATGGGGCTGGTATTCAAGTTCCAGCTTGCCCTTGACGAGCTTCTGACCAATGTGGTTTCCTATGCGTTCGACGAAGATGAGCCCAATCCCGTCATCACCGTGGGTCTGCGCCTGACGGACGCGCAACTGGAAGCGGTATTGGAGGACAACGGACGGCCCTTCAACCCGTTGCTTGACGCACCGGAACCCGATCTGGGACTTTCCGCCGAAGACCGCCGCGTCGGCGGCCTCGGCATCCACCTCACCAAGGCGTTCGTCCATGGACTCAGATACGAGCGAGTGGACGGATGGAATCGCCTGAACCTCGTGCAGCCACTGTAGGCGCCGGGAGGAACCAAACATGAATGTGGAGACCAGCTATTCCGGAAGCACCGCCGTCGCCGTGGTGGACGGGCGTGTCGATTCCGCGAATGCCAAGGACTTCGACGAAGAGTTGAGTGCGATTATCGACCGCGGGGTGAGTAGCCTTGTGGTCGATTGCGGCGGGCTCAACTACATCAGCAGTGCCGGACTGCGCGTCTTGCTGATTGCGATCAGGAAGACCAATGAGGCCGGCGGAGGTCTGGCGCTGTGCGCCGTGCCGGACCACATCCGGGAAGTCCTCGAGGTCAGCGGCTTCGTGCGGCTCACCAAGGTCTTCGCAACGGCCGACGAGGCGCGCGCGAGCTTCTCCG
Organism: uncultured Gemmatimonadaceae bacterium; assembly: GCA_964602175.1. GTDB lineage: Bacteria > Gemmatimonadota > Gemmatimonadetes > Longimicrobiales > Gaopeijiaceae > Bin94. The sequence goes on from CAZRQE010000061.1 coordinate 22,144, forward strand.
GGTAGAGAATCGACCCCACAACCAAGGCCGCACCCATCCCCGCGAAGCCGGGAGTGCGGCAGTGTGTGGGGAGCTCGTCGAACGTCATCGACGGCCGCGATCCCCGTGGCCCGCATTCCACTCGGTGCACCGGATCCCGCAGGACAAAACCGGACACGAGTACGTCAGTACCGGACATCCGAGGCGCGTTCGGGCCCCGTTTCAACCCCTTGCGCGACAGTGTTCCGACCGTACCTTGACCGCGTTGACCATGATTGATCCGAAGTGTTCGAGGACACCCCGCTTCCTCTTGACGAATGGACATACCATGACCCTCCGCACGTTCGCACCGAGCATCCTCGGCCACCCCTCCAGGGTTCGCGGCGTAGCCGTGACGTTTGGAATCCTCTCGCTCGCCGGGCTGTTGGCGCCGGCCGCCGCCTCGGCGCAGGAGGCGGTCCAGGACACGGCATTCGTCCTCAACACCTTCTCGTTCCTCATCTGGGGCGCGCTGGTCATGTGGATGTGCGCGGGTTTCACGATGCTGGAGTCCGGGTCCGTACGGTCGAAAAACGCTTCGGTGATCTGCCTGAAGAACATCGGGCTCTACGCGATCGCGGGGCTCATGTACTACATCATCGGCTACGGCCTGATGTACACCGACGTGGGCCGCTTCATCGGCTCGCTGGACTGGTTCTACGGACCTTCCGCCGATGAAATCGCACTGCTCGGAGGCGACGAGAGCGCTGCGGCGGCGGTGGTCGAGAACGGCTACGCCGTGACCTCGGACTGGTTCTTCCAGATGGTCTTCGTGGCGACGACCGCCTCCATCGTCTCGGGAGCCCTGGCCGAGCGGGTCAACCTGTGGGCGTTCTTCATCTTCACCGCGGTGCTCACCGGGTTCATCTATCCGGTCATCGGGTCCTGGACCTGGGGCGGCGGCTGGCTCGGGTCGATGGGCTTCACCGATTTCGCCGGATCGACCATCGTCCACTCGACGGGAGGATGGGCCGCCCTGGCCGGGGCCATCGTCGTCGGCCCGCGCTGGGGCAAGTTCCGCAAGGACGGCTCGGTCAAGGTCACGGCCCCGTCGAACATCCCCGCGGTCACCCTCGGCGTCTTCATCCTGTGGCTGGGGTGGTTCGGCTTCAACGGCGGCTCCCAACTGGCGCTCGGGAGCGCCGCCGATGCCGTGGCGATGAGCAACGTGCTCGTCAACACCAACCTTGCGGCAGCCGCCGGAGTGGTCACCGCGATTATCGTATCGAAGCCGATCCTGGGGCGGACCGACCTGTTCGCCGGGCTGAACGGGGCGATCGCGGGACTGGTGGCGATCACGGCCGGCCCGAACATCGATGACGCCCGTTTGGCCATCGTCATCGGCGCGGTCGGTGCCCTGGTGTGCACCGCGGGACTGAAGCTGCTGGAGCGGAATCGGATCGACGACGTCGTCGGCGCGGTCCCGGCGCACCTTTTCGCCGGCATCTGGGGCACGCTGGCCACCGCGATCGCCGCGGGCGCCAACATCGTGGACCAGCTCGTCGGCGTGGCCGCGGTCGGAGCCTTCGTCTTCACGGTCTCGTTTGCGCTGTGGACGCTGCTCGAGAAGACCATCGGCGTGCGGGTCTCCCGCAGCGTGGAGGAGATCGGGCAGGACGCGGCCGAACTCGGGATCGATGCGTACCCCGAATTCGTGCTGATGGCGGATCCCGACGACGGTGGCGACTACCGGGACCCCGACTGATCCGGCAATGGGGAATACCGGGTTCCAGTCCGGCGACGGCGGTGCGGGCGGCAATGGCACCGTCGTCGCCGGCTCGGGCGCATTCGCGGACTACGCGCTCGACCCGCGCTTCCACGATGAGATGTTTGGTGGCGACCGGCGCCCGCGCGAGGCCTGCCGACGGCTGAGCGAGGCGCTCGACCATTTCCCCGCGGAAGAGCTGATAAAGCTGCAGGAGGGCGTCTACCGCCGTTTCCTGCATGAGGGGATCACGTTCACCGTGCTTGGGGCGGACGAGGTCTCGGAGCACATCATCCCGATCGATTGCGTACCGCGTGTCATCACCGCTGCGGAGTGGGATCACATCGAATCCGGGCTGAAGCAGCGCTTGACAGCGATCAACCTCTTCCTCCGCGACATCTACCACGAGGGCCGATCGCTGCAGGACGGCGTGGTCCCAGCCGATCTGGTGCTGGGATGCCCGCAATACCGCGTCGAGATGCGGGGCGTCAAGGTGCCTCACGACGTCTACGTCGCGGTCGGCGGAACCGACATCGTGCGCACCGACGCGGGATTCGCGGTGCTGGAAGACAACGTCCGCGTACCGTCCGGCGTGTCCTACATGCTCGCCTGTCGCGCGGCCACCAAGCGTTCGGTACCCGCTCTGTATCGTGAACACGCGGTTCGCGAGGTGGCCGGGTATCCGCAGCGCCTGTATTCAACGCTTGCCTCGCTGAGTTCGTCGACCACCCGGCCCCGAGTGGCCATTCTCACTCCGGGCCGATACAACTCGGCATACTACGAGCACGCCTTCCTCGCCGGCGAAATGGGGGTCGATCTGGTTGAAGGGCGTGACCTGGTCGTCCACAATGCAACCCTCTACGCGCGGATGGCGTCCGGGCTGCGCCGGATCGACGTTCTTTACCGGCGCATCGACGACGATTTCGTCGATCCGGTTACGTTCCGTCGGGACTCGGTCCTCGGTGCACCCGGACTTTTTCACGCATACCGCGCGGGCAACGTCGTACTGGCAAACGCCCCGGGAACGGGGGTCGCAGACGACAAGGCCGTGTATGCCTTCCTTCCGCGGATCATCCGCTACTTCCTGAACGAAGAGCCCATTCTGGCCAATGTGGACACCCACCTGTGCCGCGAACCCGAGGGCCTCGAATTCACGCTCGACAACCTCCGCGACCTCGTGGTCAAGGAGGTCGGAGGATCCGGGGGCTACGGCATGCTGGTCGGGCCCCACGCCACCAGGCGCGAGCGAGAGGAGTTCGCGGCCAGACTCAGGGACAACCCCACGAACTACATATCGCAGCCGGTCCTGCCGCTCTCCAGGGCGGGCTGCTTCGTCGACGGCAGCCTGCAGCCCCGCCATGTGGACCTCAGGCCCTTCACGCTGCACGGCGCCGAGGGACAGAACGTGGTCCCGGGCGGCCTTTGCCGCGTGGCGTTGCGCGAGGGCAGCCTTGTGGTGAATTCGAGCCAGGGCGGCGGCTGCAAGGACCTCTGGGTGCTGCGGTCCTGACGACCATGCGTGAGACGAGAGTCGGCTGATGCTGGCGCGGGTCGCAGCGGATCTGTACTGGATGGGCCGCTACATCGAGCGGACCGAACACACGGCGCGTCTCCTGAAGTACCAGTTGACCGGTCTTGTCGATTCCCCCGCCGACGAACTGGCACTCGGCTGGCAGGTGATCTACCGCGCGCTGGGTCAGTCGCCTCCGATGGCGCCGGCCGACGTCGACGAGGCCGAGGCGTTCATGATGGCGGACGCGTACACGCTTGCGGGCAGCCTCGTCGAAGACCACACCAACCCGGATTCGATGGTCACGTGCTGGGGCATGGCGCGCGAGAACGCCACGCAACTGCGCCCGCAGCTTCCGTTGGAGGTCTGGACGACGCTCAACCGCGGGTTTCTCTGGATCCGCGACTGCGATTTTCCGGCCGCGTGGAAGAAACGCCCGGTCACTCTCGTTGCCGAGGCAGTCGACCGGCTTCGGCTGCTTGCCGGGGTTGTGGAAGCAACAATGTCGCGGGACGATGTCTGGCGTTTCCTGCAATTGGGCCGATTTGTCGAGCGCTTCCAGCACCAGACGAATCTCTTGCGCACCTGGGATCGGCTCGGCGCTCCGGCCGGCGCGGACCCTTCCCTTTCGTGGAGCGATCTGCTGCGCGTGTGCGTGGCGTTCGAGCTGTACTGCCGCCGACATGGAATGGCGGCCGAACGCGACACCGTGCTCGAGTTCCTCATCCGCGACCCCGAAGTGCCGCGCTCCCTCCGCTTTGCGCTGGAACGGATCGAGCACATGCTCGTCGGCATCGACCCGCTCGGAAGCCGTCACCCGCTCGTTCCTCCGAGGAGGGTGGCGCTCCGTCTGGCGGCCACGGTCGAGGCCGCTACAGGATCCGTGACGGACGGGGAGCGGAAGGAAAAGGACAACAGCCACGTCACCGATCATCTCTTCGAGCACCTCGCCGGCGATGGCAGGAGGCTCCATGATCTGCTGATCACCGAATACGTCGACTACCCCGTCTCGGAGGGGCTGCCGTCGTGATTGCCAGGTACTCCATAGAGCATTCGGTCGACTTCGCCTACGATGCACCCGTGCATTCTTCCGTGATGACGTTGTACCTGCGGCCCGTCCAGGACCGGCGGCAGGTGGTGGTGAACTTCGGCGTCGAAACCGATCCGCCGGGTACGCTGTTCGATTTCGTCGGTCCCTTCGGAAATCACGGACACTTCCTCGACCGCCCGGGCGCACACGAACGGCTGGCGATACGAAGCCGTTCGACCGTCGAAGTGGGTCCCATGCCACAGGTGCCAACGCGCCTCGGGTCGGATGCCTGGAAGGAACTCGGCTCTGCGATTCGCAGCCCCGAGCTGTGGTTGATGCTGCAGCCGAGTCACTTCGTGGGCCCGTCAGCGGTCCTGGATCGGTTCCTCGACGAGCACCGGATCAGGCCGGGCGACGATCCCCTGCAAAGCGCGGTCGAGCTTCGTAGCAGACTCCACGACATCTTCGAGTACATGCCCGGCAGCACGGCGGTGGACTCCCCGATCGACCGCATCCTGGAGACGGGACGCGGCGTGTGTCAGGACTACGCCCACGTGATGGCGTCCATACTCCGCGGGTGGGGCGTGCCCTGTCGATATGTGTCGGGGTATCTCGGTCCCGACGACGACTTCACGACGCCCGGCGAGAGCCATGCCTGGGTGGAGTGCTGGTACCCCGGACCGGGATGGGTCGGACTGGACCCGGCCAACGACAGCCAGAGCGACCATCGCCATGTGCGCGTGGCGGTCGGCCGGGACTATGCCGACGTACCCCCGACCCGCGGCGTGTACCGTGGCGCCGCCGACTCGAAGTTGACGACAACGGTGATCGTGACCCGTCATCGGGAGGCCACCGGGACCGCGTGAAGCCCACAAACCGCGTGAACCTCAAGGGGATTCCACGCTCCATGAAAGGAGACTGTCTGATGTATTCGCCCACCAGGTCCTGCCGCATCCTCGCCCTCTCCGCGCTGGGCACGCTCGTCGCCCTCGCGCCCGTCCCGTCACATGCCGCCGGTCAATCCGTGTCCATCGGGGCCGACGTTGTCAGCCGTTATGTCTGGCGTGGGCTCGATTTTGGTGAATCGATGTCGGTGCAACCTGCGCTGACCCTTGGCTTCGGCGGCCTCGAGTTCGGGGCCTGGGGCTCCTATTCGATCTCCGCCGACGGCGCGTCCGCAAACGAAAACGACCTCTGGTTCACCTACACGGTCACGACCTCTTCGGGAGCTTCCTTCGCGGTCGGGGCCACCGACTACTACTTCCCCGGCCCCGGCGCCGATGGCTTCAGCTACAAGAGCGCCCATACGTGGGAGTTCTCATTGGCCTTTGCCGGACCCGAGTCGTTCCCGCTGTCGCTCTTCGCCGGCCTCATCAACGACGACGACAAGCCCATGTACCTGGAGGCAGGCCTGCCCCTGCCGGCGGGCGAGGGCGTGGAACTCGGCCTGCACGCGGGCATGGTCACCGCCGAAAGCGGCTTCTACGGGACCGAAGGCGCCGCCATCGTGAACCTTGGAATTACGGCCGGCAAGGACTTGCAGATCACGGAGTCGTTCGCGCTGCCGATGAACGTCTCCTACATCTACAATCCCGACCAGGATCGCGCGTTCCTGGTATTCGGGATCAGCCTGGCGCCGTAGTCGGACCTGTCGTCGGGGGGCCAGCGGGCTCAGTCGGCCCGGCCGGAACGCGCCATCGCCCGGGGAGCCCGGTCACATTCGGCGCGCCAGCTCCTCGATCAGGTCCGCGTGTCCGCTCGCGGCGTAGACGATTGTCCCGGCGCCGTCCAGCAGGTAGACCAGCGCGGGGTGGACGATGTCGCCCGTGTCCAGGACCCGTTCCCGCGCCACCTGGAGGGCATCGAGCGCGGCGTTGACCGCTTCGACCGGGCCGGAGAGAAGGTATGATCCGCTTGCGCCCCGCCCCGCCGCGCCCATTGCGCCCGCTGCGCCCGTTGCGTCCGTTGCGTCCCCCGCGCCGCTTGCGTCGTCCGCGCTCGCCCCGCCGGCAGCCAGATGGAATTGCCGGGCCAGCGAGGGAAGCCGCGCCGGGGTGTCCCGCCACGGGTCCAGCGTGATCACCACGAGGTCCATCTCGCGGCCCTCGGCCCGAAACCGGTCCCGGGCCTGCCGCGCATTCATGACGGTCATGGGACACACGGTCGCGCAGTGTCCGAAGCCGAACGTGAGCAGCGCGGGCCGGCCCGCGACGCGCCCCCAGTCGAACGCATCGCCGTGCTGGTCCACCAGCCCCGCGAGCTCGGGCAAGGGCCGGTCCAGCCGCGGATAGGAGGCGGGCACCCTGGCGCCCGCCACCTCCAGCCACTCGGCGTCGCGGGGCGCATCCAGGACGCGCAAGGTGGCCAGCACGACCCCCGCGACCAGCAATCCGGCCACGCCCGCCACCCCGAGCAGCCCCGCCGGCGAAGCGAGCGCCCGCCGGACCCCCAGCCGCACCGCATCGCCCGCGATCACCATCAGCACCGCCAGCATCCCGATCGGCTGGCCGACGAGCAACAGCCACCCGGACGCGTCGGGCAGGCCCGACGGACCCGCATTGAAGCACACCGCGCGGGCGCGCTCCAGCCACGCCGGAGGCATCCCCTCGACCGGCCACAAGGCCAGGGCCCACCACGCGATGGTGACCAGGACCAGGCCCACCAGCCCGATCACGGCTCCACGCACGGCGGCCCGCGAGGGGGCGTGTGCGTCCCGGCGCATCGACGGCTTCACACTCATCCCACCTCCCACAGGAACGACAGCAGCGCCCAGTTCACGAAGTAGTAGAGGATGAACGCCGCCAGGAAGATGAGTACCATCACCATCGTACCCGGGACCGGTCCCAGGCGGCCCGCAGACTTCAGCGCCTCCCTGTCCTCGGGCACGAGTGGCCGCGGCGGATTCGTAATGCCCGGCGGCAGGCCGCGTCCCGTGGCGCCCAGTCCGGAGTCGTCCGCGGCCATCCTGCGGCCGAAGAAGACCGACACCACCGTCACCACGATGTAGATCGCGCCACCCAGGATCGCGATCAGCCCGCCCACCGCCATCACCCCGATGATGAGGTTCACGGCCGGCGAGAACTCGGGCTGGAAGAGCGCCTGGTTGAAGCCGATGTCCCAGTGGCGGCGCGGCACGCCGAAGGTGCCGGCAAAGGTCATCGCCATCGAGAAGATGAGCATGCCGATGGCGAAGAGGTACGGCTGAATCTTCGCGAGCCGGTAGAAGGCGATCTCCCGCCGGAAGATGAGCGGAATCACGTAGTAGGTGATCCCCATGAAGGCCATGGCCGTGCCCGACACGACGGTGGCGTGGAAGTGGCCGGGAATGCGCAGCGTGTTGTGCGCGATGATGTTGATCTGCTCGGTCCCGAAGGTCACCCCGGTGATTCCGCCCACGAACCCGAACACCACGATCGAGAACGCCAGCGAGCTGAAGCCGGGATCACCCCATGGAGCCCGCTTGAGCCACCCGAAGAGGCCTTGCGTGGCACCGCGCAGGCGCATGCCCAGCTCCGTCCCGGCGGGCACGGTGAACCCGTGGATCATCGACGCCAGCACGGCCATGTACATAAAGTAGCTGGTGTTCCACACCTTCCACGACGGTCCCATGCCGGGGTCGACCAGCAGGTGGTGCGCCGACGCCATCGAGATGAACAGGACGTAGAGGACGAAGGCCGTGCGGCTTACCTTTTCGTTGAGCACAACCGCGCCTACCGTAAGCGCGCCAAGCAGATACCAGATCGAGACCATGGCCGCCACGTTGATCTGCTGGGACGAGTGGCCGAGTCCCCACCAGATCAGCCGATACATCTGGGCGTCCACGTTCATCATGTCGAGCGACCAGAGGAAGGTGGGGATGTAGATGATCGCGCCGTGCAGCAGCGTGACCGCCGCGATCGCTGCCGCCGTGAGCGCCCCGTAGGTGACCAGCGGCACCGACCCTTCGTACGTCTTCTCGCGTTTGGCCACCACGAGGATGGCGAAGAAGTGCCCGACCACCGTCAGGGCGCCGACCGCGAAGAGAATCACGCCCAGGTAGAAGAGCGGGTGCGCCCGGAGCGGCACGTACGACGTGAACAGCACGTCGGCGCGGCCCGTCCACATCGTCCACTCGACCATCAGCGTGCCCACCACCATGAGCACGAAGGCGATCCACCCGGTCTTCGGCGCGGGGACCCTGCAGTTGAGCAGGACGGCGGACGCGAAGTACAGCACCGCCATCTCGAAGAAGATGATGAAGAAGATGAGCATGTTCATGCCGTGCACGGTCAGCATGCGGTAGAACATCTCGGCTTCGAGCAGGAGGACCGCCTCCCAGCGGGTCAGCAGGACCAGCACGGCCGCGACTCCACCGACCAGGAGCGCGACGGTGGCGGCAACCGCGTTGGCCTTGATCAGATTGTCTGCCGTGCGGTGCACCTGCAGGCCTGTCGTGGGGCAGCTGCGGAAGGGATTCATCGGTCACCTCCCGTCGTGGCGCCGGCCGAGCCGTCGGCATCGGCGCTCGAGGATCCGTCCGCCGATCCTTCCGCCGGCTCCACGATGATCTTGCCGACCATGAGATGGTGGCCGATCCCGCAGAACTCGTTGCACATCACGTGGAACTCGCCGGGCTGGTTGGGCACGATGCGCAGGCCGTAGTCGTAGCCCGGAACGACCTGGAAATTGATGTTGAGCGGGTACAGGCTGAAGCCGTGGTTCACGTCGAGCGACGAGAGGTGGAGCGTGTATTCCGCCCCCTGGCGCAGCCGCACCACGGGGAGCCAGGCATACTGGGACGCCTGGAGGTATACGTCGCTGCCCGGAGGCGGCTCCACGACGGGGAGCCCGTTGTCGGTGCCGACCTGGTACTCCTGCACGAATTCCAGGACCCGGGCCTGGTAGGCGGCCGGCTCCACCCGGTGCCGGATCCCCGACGGGTTCTGGCCGCCCCTGAGGTGCCAGAGCGGCATCATCGCGAAGAGGACCATGCACCAGGCGAAGGCGATCCAGACCCAGATCTTCTCGTGCCGGCCCACCTTCTTCCACCAGACGCGCTCCGGCGCCTCGATTCCGGTTCGGTACATTGGACGCGTCCTTCCCTATGGCAGGGGTGCGGGTTCGAGGGACATGATCTCCAGCATGCCCCAGGCCGTGAAGAAGACGAACATCACCACGATGCACGCCGCGAGCAGCAGGAACGGGCTGTCGTAGAGGCGCTGCATGAGCGGCACGGGGGCGTCCGGCTCCGCGGGCGGCGGTTGGGAGGAGGGGGATGAGGTATCGGACATGGCGTTGGGTTCCTTCGGCAGGGGGATTGGGGACTGCCCCCGGATCATGGGGGCTGCCGGGGAGAGCAGATCGCCCACGGTCGTTTCGGCAAAAAAGCGGTCGATGGCCTCGCGCACCTCGCACCACCGGCCGTGCATGGCGCAGGGGTTGATCTCGGAGCACTGCGGGCGCCCCAGGAGGCAGCGCCGTTCGGGTCCATCCGGGTCGATGGCCTCCACGATCCGGCCCAGGGCCAGCTCGGCCGCGGGCGCGGTGAGGACGTAGCCGCCGCCGCGGCCGCGCGTCGCAGAGAGGATGCCGTGCCGCACCAGCCGGTACAGCGTCTTCGACAGGTAGTTGTGCGGCAGATCGAGCTCCCGGGCGAGCGTTTTTGCGGATACCGGTCCGGACGGCTCCCATTCGGCGACTGCCAGGACCGCGCGAAGCGCGTTTCGGGCCGTCTTGGAGATCATCCCGACCTCTTCATGCTCTGCTCCTCTATTCCGGACAACAACATGATGATATGATTGATTACCCGATGCAAGCCGTATCGGGGCTTTCCGGTCCCGATGCCCAACCCCAATCCCCCCTCTACCCCTCGGCAGGATCGCCAATGCTCAAGCGAGCCCTCGGGCATGTCCTGAAGCGGCTGGACGGCTGGGCCGACCGGCTGTACGGGTGGAAGTGGAATCCCCTCTACCAGTCCGGCGCGCTGGCCATCGTCTGCCTCGCGGTGCTGCTCGTCACGGGGCTCTACCTCATCTTCTTCTACCGCATCGGCGGGCCCTACGAGTCGATGGTCCGTATCGACGCGCAGGCCTGGGGAGGACGCTGGATCCGCTCGCTTCACCGGTACGCCGCCGACGCTTCGGTGGTGGCGGTGGTGATCCACGCGCTTCGGATGTTCTGCCAGGGCCGCACCTGGGGGCCGCGGGCGCTGGCATGGATTTCGGGCGTCTTCCTGGTCTTCCTCCTGTACGTATGCGGCTGGACCGGCTACGTGATGGTGTGGGACGGCCACGCGCAGCTCCTCGCGACCGAGGGCGCGCGGCTCCTCGACGCCCTTCCCCTCTTCTCCGAGCCGATATCGAGGACCTTCGCCGGCGCGGACCCGCTGCCGTCGGCGTTCTTCTTCATGAACCTCTTCCTCCACATCGCCATTCCGGTCGGTGTGGTGATGTTCCTGTGGCTGCACGTCTCCCGCGTCGCCAGGCCGGTGCTCCTTCCGCCGCGACCGCTGCTCTGGACGGCCGTGGGACTGCTGACCGCGGCGGCCATCCTATTGCCCGTGCGGCTCGGGCCGGGCGCCGATCTCCTTCGCGTGCCGGGCGAAGTGACGCTGAACGTCTTCTATTCCTTCTGGCTCCCGGCCGCCGGTTCGGCCCCCCCGGTGCTGGCATGGGCCGCCGGTGCCGCGGTCGTGCTGATGCTCCTGACAGTCCCCTTCCTGACCCGTCCCCGCGAGGACCGGCGGCCCGAGCCTTCATCCGTGTCGAGCCGGCTCTGCACCTCGTGCGAGCAGTGCTACGTGGACTGTCCATACGACGCCATCCGGATGGTGGAGCGCAGCGATGGGCGGGACGGACTTGTCGCGCAGGTGAATCCCGACTCGTGTGTGAGTTGCGGGATCTGCGCGGGTTCCTGCGCGCCGATGGGTGTGGGGCCGCCCGGCCGCACAGGGCGCGATCAGCTGGCCCGGGTCAGGCAGTTCGTGGGCGAAGGCGGCTGCGGTCCGGGGGACATCGTGCTGGTCGGGTGCGGCCGGTCGGCCGCGGGTGCGCGGGGGGACGACGGTACGCCGCGCTTTCCGGTCTCGTGCGCGGGGAACCTGCACAGTTCGGTCGTGGAGTACCTGGTGAGGGCCGGCGTCCGGGGGGTGCTGGTGGTTGCCTGCCCGCCGCGCGACTGCTGGGGCCGCGAAGGACCCAAATGGCTTGGCGAGCGGCTGTTCAATCAGCGGGAAGCGGAACTGAAGGAGCGCGTCGACCGGCAGCGGGTGCGCGTCGCATATGCGGCTGCGTTCGACCGGCGTGCGCTGGTGGCGGCCCTGGATGACTTCTCGCGGGCGCTCGCACGCCTGGATGCCCCGTCCGGGGAGACGCGTATCGAGGTGGACACGGAGTGCGAGGTCGTGGTGGAGTCGGCGCAATGACGATGAGCACCCTCGGCCGCCCCGTCGTGGGCGTGGTGTGCGCCGTCGGCGTCCTCCTCGTGACTGTCGTCCTGTCCCGCGTCGCATGGCAGAGCGCCGACCCGGACATCGCCGAGTTGCGACTGTCGTGGCGCATCCCGGCGCCGGCGCGCCAGGAGTGCCGACCGCCCACCGAAGCGGAACTGAGGGGCGTGCTCCCGCACATGCGCCCCACGGAGGTCTGCACGGACGAGGCGATTCCGTTCCGGCTCACGATCGCGCTGGACGGAGATACGCTGCTTTCCGAGCCGATCGTGAGGTCCGGCCCCCGGGTCCGCACGATCACGGTGTTCAGGAGCTTCCGCATATCCCCCGGCAACCACGCCCTGGAGGTGGCCTTTCTCCCCGGACTGCCTCCGGATCCTGAACGCGGGGTCGCGGACGCGCCGGATGGCGACTCGGCACCTGAGCCCGCGCAGTCCCCCCTGAACCTCGCCACGACGCTGAGAGCCCGGGTATCCGCCGATCCCGGGGACGTGATTCTGATATCCCCCGACGAGAATGGACGGCTCGCGGTGATTGACCCCAGGTGAAGGCCAGCCGGCAGGAGTGTGCGGATGCGCGTCGCCCCCGCCGTGCCATCATCGCCCGCTGCGTCTCGTGCGCCGGTGGTCAGCCCTCCCCTTCCGAGTCGGCCAGGATCCGATAGCGACGGATCTCCTCGCGATCGAGCGCGTCGCGCACAACGCCGATGACCCAGTCCGGTCCCCACCGCTTCACGTCGAGCCCGGCTGGGAGTTCGACCGCGTAGATGGCCCCGCGCGGATTCACCGTGATCCACACTCGCGCCGACGCCGTGTCCAGCCCGAACTCGCCGATGGCCACGCCACCCTCGGTCATACTGAGGATTGCTCCGAAGCTCGGGGTCGTCGTGTGCCGGGCCATCTCACGCTGGTCGCGCTTCAGGTCTTCCAGAGTGGGACCCTGCGAGGCATGCCGATACCTCTCGGTGAGCCACGCCTCGAGGAGCTGATCGGTCACCACCATCGGACTGGCGGACGACCGGACAACCATGCTCGGCCCGGCTCGGGCGGAGTACTTGCGCAGCTGCCACCGATCGTCGTCGGCGATCCAGACGCCGTCCTGCCCCGTCGCCACGTGGAGGCGTCGGCCGAACGGGGGCTGAGTCACCTGGAGCAGCCCGTCCTGGCTAAAGAGGGTGAGTTCCTCTCCGGGCCAGGTTCCCAACGTGTATACCGTGTCGCCCGTAGCAGATGCCGCAACGATCTCGACCGCCGGGCGCGCGGTGCCCTCCGCTGCAGGAGGCCGATCGAAGAACGCTGCGATGGTGGAGCCGTCCGCAAGCAGACCCAGAGGCCTTGGGGGAACGGGGCGGGAGGTCGGATCGAAGGCGCTCGCGGTCGCGAAGCTGCGAGCGACTACACCCTCGGAATCGAAGACCGTGACACGCCGCAGGCCCCCGTCACCCGCCGCAAGGGAGTCCGACGGCAGGGAGGCGAGCCATTCGAGATACCGGAACTCGCCGGGCCCGTCCCCGGTTCCGCCCCAGGTGGCGATGTGCTCTCCGGCTGCGTCAAACACCAGGATAGCGTTGCCGCTTCCGTTGATGACCGCGACGCGGCCACCCGACAACACTTCCACATCCCGCACGTCGGAGAGCACGATGCCGCCCTCGTCCTCATCACTCCGAATGACCAGGTCGGGCTCTTCGGCCAGGACACGATGCTCCGTCCCTTCCAGCGGTGCCGGACCGAGATCGGCGACCGTTATGCCGGCACTGTCGAAGACGGAAGCAGCCGCGGTCGATGAGGACGACTCGCAGCCCGCAGCGACGAGCGTCAAAAGGATGGCCGGCGCGAGGCCCGCTCCACTCGATCTCGTGTTCACCATTCGGTGTCTCCACGATCCCGCAGGGTCAATCGGGGCGGCCGGATTCGAACCGGCGACTTCCTGCTCCCAAAGACCCTCCACAGGGGCCGCAAATCATGGCGAGAAATCACGTAAGTCTAACTGGACTGCACGATCTGCGCTTTTTTGACCCCATGGAGCCATCCTCATCGCGTGGCACCTGTCTCGTGTGCGCCTACCGTTCGATGGCGAATTCCCGACTGTACTTGTTGGGCACGTTCTCGAGCGGTGGTACTGGACGACCGGCCGCCTTCAGCATTTCGACAACGTTCTGGAAGATCTCGATGGACCGACGATGAAACTGGGGCAGCAGTCCAAACTGCGCGTACGACAGGGGAGTCACATCGAACAACGTTGTCTCCCAGTCCTGCCCTCTTCCCCACACGATCCCGGTAAGCAGGATATCGGTACGTGCTCCCCGTTCCAGCAGCAATCGCATGACAGGGTGCGCCACGTTCCAGTTGGAGTTCACGGTATGAAACAGGGGTGTCTGTCCGTTCAAGCCGTGTCTATCCATCCCCGCCCGACCATCCACATCGAGGCCCGCATCCAGCAACACCCGCGCAACATCAGTCAGCGCGTACTCGGCCGCGACGTGCAGTAGCGTTACGTCTTCCAGTGGCGTGAACACGCTCACCAGCGTTGTCCGGTGGTGGAGCACGTCAGGGTGTTCATCGAGCCGGCGCCTGAGGCGATCGACGTCGCCGGTCAGGACCGGAACGAGTTCCGGATCGTCGAGGGTGGCTCCACGATCCAGCACCAGTTGTGCCATGTCCGCGAACCTGGGAGATCGGAAGTACATCTCGGTCAACCATTGGGCTGGTGTCCGACCATTGATGGGTGCCTCAGGGTCGAGACCCTGGTCGAACGCCTGTCGCACCTCGTCGATATCGTGCGTTTCCAACCCGCCGAGGTATCGCTCCTGGGGACTCGGTTCAGCCACCGGCAGCCTCCGCATCGGCGGACGCCCGCGGTGACGGCCGTGGATGCCAGGCGTCCCCGAGGCTCTCCAGGAACCCGACGATCGCGTCCCGGAGCCGGGGGCCTTGAACGACGCCCCCGTCCGAAGTTGGGAAGCGGACGGGGGTCTGCGCCTCCACGCCCGGGGCGGAGAGCGACATCGTCGACAGCAGCAGAACGCGGACCGCGGCACAATTCCTGGAGCGAACGCAGACCAGTGGGAGGGTCACGGCGAGCCGACCTTCATCGGATCACGCACCGACCGGGGCCGGTGGCCGACCGCTTCCGCGAGCATGATCCACTGCAGGATCGTCACCGCGATCGCCACCTTGGTCCACCCGTCGTACCCCTCTCCCATCGCGAAGAAGAGCATTGCGACGGGGAGCATTGCGATCGCCACGGCGAGTTTCTTCCACCCGATCTGAAACCACCCGGCGGGGGGCCCGTCATACGGCTTTCGCATTTCCACCACGCACCAGACCACCGCCAGACCCGTGAAGATCGTGAAGGGAACCGCAAGTACGGCGAGCGAGATGTCGAAACCCCATGCGGCGCCCATGAACCGGGCCTCGGGGCCGAGTCGCATAGCGGACACGACGAGGCCGAGCGTGATGGTGACGTGGAGCGTCAACTGCATCCCGTGGAAGAGACCCCGGAGTCGCTGTCGGCCGTGTAGATAGAAAAGCAGCAGGCCATACACCGCGGCCCCAGGAATGAAGACGAACTCCATGGAGAATCCGGAGCCGCCCATGCCGAATACCTGCCAGTTGGAGACCTCCGGCTTGAGCAGGGCCCGCATGGTCGGTGTCCATGTGAAGGTCAGGAAAATCATGGTCCACGCCATGATCCATCCAGACAGCCTCGGTGCCCATATCGAGCTGGCATCCGCGGGATGGGGGCGGGTCGGATCCGTGGCCCTCATGCGTCCGCCGTCCGTACGCATGAGCGGGGCCCGCGACCCGACGGATCGGGCGCTCTCTCCTCCAGCAGTTCCAAGAGCTCGGAGCAGCAACGAACCCTCGCGTCGAGCGCGGTGATCCCCATCCGCAGAGCGGCCCAATCGAAGAAGCTTGCGTCGTCGAGCTCGACCGGTTCGCGGCCGCGCAGTAGCGCGGCTTCGATTCCGGCCAAAGTTTCCACCCGCCCTTGGAACCAGTGTCGGAGTTGGACGAGGAAGTCGACACCGACGCGGGGATCGTCGAGCAGGCCGATGCCGCTGAGCTGAGCGATGTAGGCCAGGCGCTCACGCCCGAGCACGGGCCCGGACCTGACCCACTCCCGCATCCTCTCCGTGCCTCTGGCGGTCCTTGCATAGACGCGCCTCTCCGGCCCCTTCGCCGACGCTTCGAGCCTGGACTCGAGCAGCCCGCGCTCGTCCATCCGATCGAGCGTCGAGTAGATCTGCGAAGGTGTGGCGGGCCAGAACGTGATCGCCCCGGCCTCGAACTCGCTCTTGAGATCGTAGCCGGTAGCCGGCT
>CAZRQE010000062.1:0-8812 GCA_964602175.1 uncultured Gemmatimonadaceae bacterium
GATGTTGATCCGGGCGGCGAGTTCGGCGATCCGCTCTCCGAGTTGGGCGGTGTTCATGTGATCCTCCAAGGTGCAGGTCCGGCAACGGCTTATGTGGATGGTGCTTCCGCGCACCTGAAATTTAACTACCGATTTCCGGCCTTCTGTGTGGCCCCAGGACGCACGATCTCGGGTCAAGACGACGCCGAAGGGTCGCCGGACATCATTCGCCCGCCAGCGGGGCTCCTGCGGCTCCTGGCGGCCATCCTGCACCGGGTTCCGGACATCGCCGAAGCCGCCATTTCAGAACCCGTCCATAGCGGAATCGGCCTGCGTTCCGATGTTTTGGGACAGGCGACCGCTGGAGGGGCAGCCGGGGGAGAAGACGGTCGGGAGACGCGTCACTGGGCCCACGGGGCAGAGGGGGGCCGCAGACATCGCCCCGTCGCCCCACGTTTCCGCGGCAAATCGCGGGACACCGGCATGCTCGATTGGGCGGCCCGCTCATTGCGACGGCAACCGCCCGCTACGACGAGCATCAAACACCCCACCGCTGCAATCTGAGGCGGCTGAGTCCAAGCCCTTGCGTCCTGCCCAGACCACCCTGACGTAACGTCAGGGTTGGGGAAAAACAGCGTTGGGCGACCCTCGCCAGGTAGCCGCAGCTACGCGTGCCTCAACTGAATTCGTGGACGGCGAGCGTCTGGACGCCCAGTGTGTCCCGGACCACCACCAGCACCCAGTCTTCGCCGGCGTCCAGGAGGCGCATGTTCGTCGGGATCGTCACTTGGCGAACCCGTTCGCCAGCGGGGTCGAAGACATCCCAACGCTTCCCGGGGTGCTCTGGCAGCCGCGGCAGCCACCAGACCCCATCCCACTGAGCGACCCAACGAGTGCCGTCGTCCAGAACGAGAAGCTGCGAGTATGCCGGCACGGTAGAAGGGAGGACTCGCTCGTAGTCGGGCCATCCTTCCCGCAGGAATCGCGCCTTCTCCTCCTCGTCATCGTCCTGGGTCAGTTCATTCCGCAGTTGATCGAAGTGCGCCTGGGTCACGGTGCGGTCTGCACCCGACCACGCGAGCGTATCCAGCACCGTGCCATCCCACCCCACGAACTCCAGCATGTAGTCATCGCTGGTCCCGATCCACACCCCTTGATTGGTTCCTCCGAGCACCAATTGCCGGGACCACGGTCGCTCCCAGTAACCCCCGTCGCCTGGCTCCAGAACGCGCTCCGGCCCCGGCACTCCGTCTCTGATCAGCCCGCGGCTTCTCGGGTCCCGAGAAATCCAATAGACAGGCACGTGCCATCGTACGATCCCGGGTTCCGATGGGAACTGACCCGCGGCGAAGTAAATGACCCTGCCGTCTGGCGCACAGGTTACCTCGTAGGGGACGTCCTCACCGGAAGGCAACTGCCACGTCCCCAGGCGCTCCCCGTCCTGGTCGAACTCCGTGACCCGGAACATGCTTCGGTCGTACACGACAACCTTGGCATCCGAGCAATTCCGCAACAACTGTAGTCTTGCAAACTCACCCGGCCCGGCTCCTCTTCGGCCAGCGGCCCATCGAACGACGCCATCCGGCCCGAACTTCCGAACTTCGAAGAACCCTTCAACGCCTACGACGACACTGCCGTCCTCGAGCCGCCTCCCGCCAGATATCCGCGAAAAGATCTCGGCTTCGGGACCATCCGCGCTGCCAACGGCCCAGATCGGATCTGGCGATAGAGTTGCGAGCTGCGGGACCGCCAACTGTTCGGCCGGACCTCCACACGACCAAAGAGCGGACATCAGCGCGATCGCGGCCAACCCCAACGTCGGTGATGTAGTGGCCCGACCCGGCCTCGGTCCCGTTCTCCTGGTATCCCGGCCCATTGAAAGCCTCATTCCCCTTGATCCGAACCAGCCACACTCCCAAACAGCGGATAGTGGTCCGACCCGAACGTGTCGTCCAGACGACGGTATTCGCCGCGCCATTCCGAAGGCAGCCGAAACATGAGGTGGTCGGACTGCCGCAGCCAGCCGCCGATCTCGAAGTGATGCGTCGGCCTGGGGTCCGGGTCCTCGGGCTGTGGAAAATGCTGCTTGGCAAGGCGATAGGCGCCCTCGCGAGCACCGCCGACCCAGGTGTTGAGGTCGCCCCCGAGGACATGCGCATGTGCGCGGTCGCCCGCGGGGAAGACATCGAGGAGCCCGGCCACCTGACGGTGGCGGGCGGCTCCCAGGGTGCGCCACACCCGGCGCCACGGCGCCCGGTTGTCCAGGTGCGCGGAGCAAAAGTCGATCGTGTGATCGCCGACGGTCACGCTGGCGGCGACCGCGACCCTGCGCTGGCGCTCGAAGGGAAGCTCGACGGCGCGGGGCTGCTCGAGCGGGACATTGGCCAGGATCGCACATCCCCTGTCCTCGGGAGGGCCGTCCTCGGGAGGGCCGTCTTCGGGAGGGCCGCTGTCCGGACCTCCGTTCCGCATCGAAGGCACGTACAGCAGCGAGAGACCCGTCTCGCGTGCGAACGTGACGATGTCGACGCGGTCCTCCTCGCTGGGACAGTCGGCGATCCGGGCAGCCCAGCGCGCATCGCCGGAGGGCTCGGGCATCCCGGCGCCCGTGGCGAAGACTTCCTGCAACAGGAGCACCGTCGGCGCACCCGTCGGAAGGTGGTCCCAGAAGGTCCGCAGCGCACCGCCACCCACACGGGCGTTCCACACGGCCACGGCAAGGCGCCAATGCACGGGAGCTGCGGGAGCGACGGGGGCAGCGGGCGCGGCGTTGCCGACCCCTACGTTGCCGACCCGCGCGGGACCCACGGCCGCACGCCACGGCCGGTGCGCTGGAACGTCAGCAACTGGAGCCGCCGACAACCATTCAACCCCCACCGCGGGACGGCCATCCAGGTCAACGCTGGTTCTCCAGGCGTCGCTCAAGTGTCCGCCCTGCTCCTGTTAGATTGGTCACCGCACGGAACCGCGTCCCGCAAGTCCGGCGACCCTAAACGAATCCCCGACCGCACATCCAACACCGTGCCCTCATGAACGATAGCAGGAAGCCCGTCGTCCTCATCGTCTGCGACGGCTGGGGCGTGGGGCCGACCGAACCGGACGAGGTCGAACGCTGGGGCAACGCCGTGGCCATGGCGAGCACGCCGGTGAGGGACCGGCTGCTGGCGGAGTGCCCCTGGAGCATGCTCGCCACCTCGGGCGAAGCGGTCGGCCTGCCCGCCGGTCAAATGGGGAACTCCGAGGTCGGACACCTGAATCTCGGTGCGGGCCGGATCGTGCATCAGGACGTCACGCGGATCTCGGCGGCGATCCGGGATGGGTCGTTCTTCGAGATCGCGGCGCTACGCGACCTCGAGGCCACAGCGAAGGGGTCGGGCGACCGGAGCGGCTCGGGCGGAGCGCTGCACCTGATCGGGTTGTGCTCGGACGGAGGAGTGCACAGCGAGATCGGCAATCTCCACGCGCTGCTCGACTGGGCCGAGCGTGCCGGCATCCCCGCCCGGGTGCACGTGATCACGGACGGGCGCGACACCTCGCCGACTTCGGGACTGGCCTGGATCGAGGAGTTGCAGGCGGGCATGGGCGGCCGCGACGAAAGCCGGAAGAGCCTGACAGCCGACGAGGAGCCGGCCCGGTGGCCACGCGCCCGCATCGCCACGGTCTCCGGACGGTATTTCGCGATGGACCGGGACCGGCGCTGGCGGCGCACCGAGTGCGCCTACCGTGCGATCGCCCAAGGCTCCGGCCCCCGGACACAGCGTGCGTCCGAGTACGTGGCCCGCTGCTATGAAGAGGGCACGACGGACGAATTCCTGCCGCCGGTCGTGATCGAAGGGACGGGCATCGGGCCCGAGGACGGCATTCTGTTCTTCAACTTCCGCGCCGACCGGGCACGCCAACTCACGGCCGCGCTCACCGAAGACGCGTTCCCCCACTTCGACCGCCCGCGCGGCTCGTTCGCCAACTTTGTGGCGATGACCCGCTACGAGGACGAATTCCCCCACCCCGTCCTGTTCCAGCCCGACACCCTCGACAACGTCCTGGGGGCGGTGCTCGCCCAAGCCGGGCGTACCCAGCTTCGCATGGCCGAGACGGAGAAGTACCCGCACGTGACATATTTTTTCAACGGCGGAGTGGAAGAACCTTTCTCCGGTGAAGACCGTCATCTCATTCCGTCACCGAACGTTGCGACATATGATCTAAAGCCCGACATGAGCTCCTTGGAACTCACGGACGCGCTGCTTGTGCACATCGGCGAGCAGCGTCACGACTTCATCCTCGTCAACTACGCCAACGCGGACATGGTGGGTCATACGGGGAGCATCCCGGCGGCGGTCGCGGCGGTGGAAACGGTCGACGCCTGCGTGGGGCGGGTTCTGGAGGCCGTGTCGCAGGCGGGGGGTACCGGATTGGTCACTGCCGATCACGGCAATGCCGAAAGGATGCTGTGCGAGGACGGAAGCCCGTTCACGGCCCACACCACCGGGCCGGTCCGGCTGATCCTCTCCTTGCCGCCTGGCTCCCGGCGCCAGGCCGTCCGCGACGGGATACTCGCCGACGTAGCCCCCACCGTCCTTCATCTCATGGGAATACCCCAGCCGCGCCAAATGACGGCGCGAAGCTTGCTCACCACGCCCGCCGCGTGATAGTCTGATCGCGACATGAGCGACAACCCCTACACCCGCGTCGTCGACCGGGTCACCACCGGGCTCGGGCGGTTCATCTCCTGGCTGGCATTGGCGATGGTCCTGATCGGCGCGTACAACGCCATTGTGCGCTACCTCGGGCGTTTCATCGGGATCAACCTCAGTTCCAATCTGTACCTGGAACTGCAGTGGTACCTCTTCTCGCTGATCTTCCTGCTCGGCGCCGGATTTGCACTCAAGGAGAACGGGCACGTTCGCGTCGACGTGCTGTACGGCCGACTGCAGACCAGGGCGCGGGCCTGGATCAACGTCGTCGGGGCGGTGCTCATGCTGTTGCCGTTCTCCGTCTTCGTGCTGTGGGTCTCGTGGCCCTCCATCCAGGCCTCGTGGGCGGTGCGCGAAGGGTCCCCGGATCCCGGTGGACTGCCTCGCTACCCGCTCAAGGCGGTGATCATCGTGGCCTTCGTGCTTCTGATCGCGCAGGGGATCTCGGAGCTGATCAAGGACATCAAGGTGTTGCGGCGTGGCGGAGACGCCGGCGACGAGGACGGGGAGGCCTCCGAGGCACACGCTGGAGGAATCGGCCTCTAGATGGAGACGAACATCCTCGCTCCGTTGATGTTCGTGGTGGTCTTCCTGATCATTTTCAGCGGCTATCCGGTTGCGTTCGCGCTGGGCGGGGCCTCGCTGATCTTCGCGTTCATCGGGGTGCAGCTCGGCTTCTTCGACTGGCACCTGCTGTTCGCCATGCCGGAGCGGATCTTCGGGGTGATGTCGAACTACGTCCTCCTCGCCGTCCCGTTCTTCATCTTCATGGGACTTGTGCTGGAGAAGGCGAAGCTGGCGGAAGACCTGCTGACCACGATCGGCACGCTGTTCGGCCGGCATCACGGTGGTCTGGCGCTTGCGGTGGTCGTAGTGGGCGCGATGCTGGCCGCCGCGACGGGTGTCGTGGGCGCGTCGGTCGTGGCCATGGGCAGTATCTCGCTGCCGGTCATGCTGCGCTACAAGTACTCGGCGCGGCTGTCGTCCGGCGTCATTCTCGCCTCGGGGACGCTCGGGCAGATCATTCCGCCCAGCATCGTGCTGGTCGTCCTCGCGGACCAGCTCGGCATCTCGGTGGGGGACCTGTTCATCGGGGGACTGATCCCGGGGCTCATGCTGGCGGCGATGTACGCGATGTACGTGGGTGGCGTCGCCATCGTGAAGCCGGAAGCCGCGCCCGCCCTGCCCCGCGAAATGACGGACGTCGATCTCGGCACGCTGATGCGAAGGGTGGCGGTCGTGATGTTCCCGCCGCTGGCGCTCATCCTGATCGTGCTCGGGTCGATCTTCGCAGGCGTCGCGACGCCCACCGAAGCGGGCGCGATCGGGTCGGTCGGTGCGATACTGCTGGCGTCCGCCCGCCGCCGCATGTCGCTGAAGGTGCTGCGCGAGGCGTGCATCGGCGCGACCAAGCTGACGACGATGGTCATGTTCCTGCTGATCGGGTCGACCGCCTTCGCGCTGGTCTTCCGCGGCCTCTACGGCGACATCTGGATCGAGGACCTTCTGACGAACCTGCCCGGCGGCCACATCGGCCTGCTTCTCGTCGCCAACCTGGTGATCTTCATCCTCGGATTCTTCCTGGACTTCTTCGAGATCGCCTTTATCATCATCCCGCTGCTGGCCCCGGCGGCCGCACTGCTGGGGATCGACCTCGTCTGGTTCGGCGTCATGATCGGGATGAACCTGCAGACGTCGTTCCTCACCCCGCCGTTCGGCTTCGCTCTATTCTATCTGAGGGGTGTGGCTCCCCCGGAGGTGAAGACGACAGACCTCTACCGTGCGGTGATTCCGTTCATCATCATCCAGATCATCGGCCTGCTACTGATCATCCAGTGGCCGGGCCTGGTGACGGGGCTGGTGAACTGAGCTAGACCGACGTCCCGTCCGGGAACGCGAAGCTCGCGAATCGCAGCTCGGCCGTGCCGAACCAGCGGTAGGACGCCTCCTTGAAGTTCCGCCAGTGGTCGTAGACCCGGCGATACTGCTGGTCGGCGCCGGCGTAGTCCTCGAGGATCTCGCCGATCGTCGTCCTGGCGACGCTCATGATGTCGTCCGAGAAGGACCGCATCTGCGTGCCACCGTCGATCAGGCGCTGCAGCGCGCCCGGGTTCATGGCGTCGTAGTAGGACAGCATCCGCCGCGCGGTGGCTTTGGCCGCCACCTCGAAGACCGCCTGGTAGTCGCTCGGGAGCTGGTCCCACGCCTGCTGATTGACCTCGTATGACACCGAGGCCGACGGCTCCCACCAGCCGGGATAGTAGTAGTAGGGCGCGGCCTGATGGAGACCGAGCTTCTCGTCGTCGTAGGGCCCGACCCACTCGGTGGCGTCGATGGCGCCGCGTTCGAGTGCCGGATAGATGTCGCCGCCGGCGAGGACCTGAACAGTCACGCCCATGCGGTCCATGACGTCGCCGCCCAGCCCGGGAATGCGCATCTTGAGGCCGCGCAGGTCCTCGGCCGAATTGACCTCGCGGCGGAACCATCCGCCCATCTGCCCCCCCGTGTTCCCGCCCGGGAACGAAATGATGTTGAAGTCGGCGAAGACGCTGCGAACGACCTCCAGCCCCCCGCCCTCGTTCAGCCACGCGTCCTGCTGGCGGGCGGTCATGCCGAACGGTACGCCGGCGTCGAAGGCGAGCGCCTGGTTCTTGCCCGTGTAGTAGTAGCTGGTGCTCTGACCGACCTGGACGGTGCCCTGCTGGACCGCGTCCATGACCTGCAGGCCCGGCACAAGCTCGCCGGCCGGATAGGCCCGGATCTGGAAGCGCCCTCCGGTCAGCGATGAGGTTATCTCGCCGAGCATCTCGCCCGAGCCGTAGATCGCGTCCAGGCCGCGGGGGAAGCTCGAAGCCATCCTCCACATCACGCGCGGCTGGGTCTGCACGGCGGGAGCGCCCTCGATCGCGTCGCCAGCCTCGGCGCCACAGGCCGTGACGAGGCCCGCTCCGGCGACGCCGGCGGCCCGTCCGAGGAACTTGCGGCGGCCGAGTGCTTCGTCGCTCATGGTTGGGGAGGTCACCGGAACGGCTTCGTCAACGGTCTTCTTGGACATCGATTGCTTCCCAGGGTGTGCGGGATCCTGCCCAGCCTGGTCGTCAGGCCGGCTGTCAGCCGTAAAGATTAGCACAAAGGCGGGTCGCCCGGCTAATGTGACGGTTGCGCGGGAGCCGTTACGACCGCGGTGGATCGAACCGCGCGGCCGAGGGAAGGAGACTTTGACCAAGAGGTCCGCACGTACGATGGCGCAGACGCTGATCCTGGCGCTGGCGGCCATCTCGTGCTGGAAGGAGCTCGGGTGAGCGCTTCCTGAGACAACCCAGGGGGCCTGCCCTGCGGCAATCCGGCTCCTTTTGACCTTGCGGATCTGTATACATATCCGTACACGTTAGACTCTGACGCTCTCGGTCCCAGCGACGGCGATCGGCCTGAATCGAGCAACGCGGGACGAGGACGTCGCGATGGCGCAGGGCATTCGTTGGAGTTGGCCATGGAAGGACCGGCCGAAGCAGGGCAATCGCTCCGACAATTCTTCACGTGCCTGTGCCCGGTTCGGGAAACCCCAGTTGGCCCCTTCAATGGGAGGAGTGTGTAACCATGCAAAGTCTACGGAAACTTCTATCGGCGGGCCGCCTGGTCCTGGCCGCGGCCCCCACGGCTTTGCTGGCGTCGGAAGCCGCCCTGGCCGCCGTGCCAGTGCAGGAGGTGGTTACGGGCATGGTGGTGTCGGCACGCACAGGCCAGCCTCTCGCGGGCGCTCAGGTGGTCGTCGAGGGCACCGGACAGGGTGTCTCGACGAATTCATCGGGCCGATTCCTCATCACCAACGTCTCCGGGGCCACCTTGACCCTGCGCGTTGTCCTGATCGGCTACCGTGATCACACCGAGACCGTCGCGACCGGAAGCGCCATACGCATCGATCTGGAGGAAACCGCGATCGATCTCGACGCCATCGTCGTCACGGGTACCGCCGGCGGATCGCAGACACGCGCGATCGGCACCACAATCGCCCAGATCGACATGACCGAGGCAATGCGGGTCGGTCAGTCGGGTTCCATCCAGGAGCTGCTGAACTCCAACGTCGCAGGCTTGAACATGGCTACCGGCCCCGGCAATGTGGGGACGGTAGCCATGTTCAAGCC
>CAZRQE010000063.1:0-18141 GCA_964602175.1 uncultured Gemmatimonadaceae bacterium
TCAGGACGATCTGGAGAGTATGGCCGAGGGTGGGGTGGAGGAGGTGATGGGGGCAGTGGGCGGTTAGCGCACCCGCCCGAACCTCACATCCCGCGTCCGCCCATTCGACACGTAAAACCCGATCACCTGCCCGTTGCGGTCGCGCTCGAAGGCGAACGACATGCCGCCGCCGGAGAAGTTGTCCTTCTCGCCGTGTGTGAGCGTGGCGCTGTCCAGCCGGCGCTGATGCATGACCAGCTGACCCTCTTCGACCGTGAACGTGTAGAACGTCTCGATTTCTTCGCTGAAGAACCGGCCCGCGAAGTCGGCCAGATCCTCAGCCCCCGGCTCCCACGCCTCGGCGTCGTCGGCCAGACGGGTTGCGCGCTGATCGCCACCGCCACCGTGCAGCACCGCGGCTGCGACCGCTCCGTCCCCTCCGCGCACGAACGTGACCGAAGCCCCGGTCCCGGGCAGACGGAACATCGAGTCGGACACGGGCACCATTTCGAGTCGATCCTGCCCCGGCGGCTGTCCGTAGATGGTGTTGCCGTCGCGCGTGAAGGTGAAGACGATCGCGGGCGATGAGTCCAGCGCGTAGCGGCCGGCGAATTCGTCGAAATCCTCCGGGTCGTAGTCTTCCGCGTCGAAGTCGTCGGCGGTTTCGGCCTCGTCGCCCTCCTCCTCCAGCTCCATCGCGTCCTTGAAAAACGCCTCGGCCAGTTCGAAGGCCGTGTCGCTGTCGAATTGCGCGTGGTTGCTCTGGGTGGTGATGCCCGCGTTGATCTCCGGGTAGTAGGCCAGCATCGAGCGGTGCGCGACGTCCGCGCCGCCGTGGTGAACGCGCCTCAGCCCGCCCTGCTCGTCGATGAACAGACCGTAGCCGTAGCCGGTTTCCTCGCCGTCGGTGAGCACGAACGAGGTCATCATCTCGTCGATGCTCGCGCGGGTGCCGACGCGGGGGTTGGCGTAGTTCTCGATCCAGGTCTGCAGGTCCCCAATCGTGCTGTAGACCGACCCGGCCCCGACCGCACCGCCCAGGTCGCCGATCTGGCGGTAGCCGTCCCCGGTGGGCGTGTAGCCCTCGGACATGTTGGGGACCATGTGGCGCGGCGACGGACGCACCATCGAGCCGGTCATGCCCAGCGGCCCGAAGACGTTCTCCTCCATGAAGACGTGGAAGTCCTGGCCCGAGGTCCGCTCGACGATGGTCGCGGCGAGCCCGAAGGCCGTGTTGTTGTAGTTCCACTCCGCGCCGGGAGCGTTCTGCAGCGCGGGCTGCCGCTGCACGATGTCGATGAGCTCCGACCGGTCGATCCAGTCGCCGCGATCGAGGCGGCGGCCGGTCATGCGCAGCAGGTTGAGGAACTCGCGCAGGCCGGAGGTGTGGGTGACGAGGTGGCGAACCTGGATCGTCCCGTCGAACTCCGGCAGCTCGGGGATGTGGGTGCGGATGTCGTCGTCGAGGGACAGGAGGCCGCGCTCTGCCTGGAGCATGATGGCGAAGGCGGTGAACTGTTTCGAGGTCGAGCCGATGTTGGTGCGCGTGTCGGGCTCGAACGGGATCCCGTAGGTGAGGTTGGCGGTCCCGTAGGTCTGCGAGTATAGCGTCTCGCCGTCGCGCCAGACGCGGACCGCCGCACCCGGCGACTCAGGGCCGTCGAAGCGCGCCATCATCTGGTCGGCGAGTTCTTTCGGGTCGGTTGCGACGGGTTCGTGGCGCAGCAGGGCGATCTCGTAGCTGCCGGCGGCGTCCTCGTCGTCGCCCGCGACCGACAGCTCGACCGTGTGCGTCCCCGCGCTCTCGGTGCGGGCGCTGAAACGCTCGGGGCCGCGGCCGAGCGCTCCGAACTGCCCGATCCGCTCCCCCGCCGGGTCGAGAATGCGAATGTCCACGTCAACCGATATCTGGTCCACTTCGCCGAGGAAGAACTCGTTCTCGTCGGCGTCGATCGTGTAGCTGACCGTTTGTCCGGGGGAGAGAGCGCCCGTGGCCATGCTGCCCGGTTGCAGTTCCGTGGTTTGTCCCCACGCCTGGCAGCCTGCGATGAGGATCGGGATTGCAGAGCAGAGGGCTGACGGCACGCAGCGGCCAGGGCGGTAACGGGCAGCGGACTTCATCGAGGCACTCCAATCGCGGGAAGGGACGAGGATGACTCGGACATGTTACGGCGGGATCGCGCGGTCGGGCAAAGCGGAAGTCCCGGCGTGGAGACACCAACTCTCCCGGGGACCGGATTGACCACCGTCGGGTTCGACTTCGGCGAGCTTGCGCCGTATTGATAGACCATGACCAGCACGCCTGGCCATTCCGGCCACCTCCCGGAAAACGTCGCCCACTTCGTGCGCCTTCTGCGCGCGGCCGGGCTGCCGGTTGGCCCCGGCCACACGATCACCGCGGCGCGTGCGCTCGGCGCCGTGGACATCACCAGCAGGCGACAGTTCTTCTGGGCTCTCCACGGCACGCTCGTCTCGCGCCACGAGCACCGTCACATCTTCGAGAGCGCGTTCCGGCTCTTCTGGCGCGACCCGTTCGGGGCGGACGAGGCCCTGGCCACGCTGCTGTCGCGCTCGCAGATCCCGGTCGAAAAGCCGACCAGCAAGGCACCGGCCCGCCTGGCACCCGAGCGCGAGGCCGCGAACCGGTCCTCCGGCGAACTCGCGCGCGACACGGGCGAGCAGATTGCCTTGCGGATGGCATTCTCGCCGGACGAAGTCTCCCGCACCAAGGACTTCGAGGAGATGACGCCCCCCGAGTTGCGGCAGGCCAGGGAGGCCATGCGCAGGCTCGAACTCGACCTGCGGCCCGTGCTCACGCGCCGGCACCGTCCCGACCCGCGGGGGCGCCTGATCGACCTGCGGCGCACCCTGCGAACGACCGTGCGCACCGGCGGCAATCCGTTGCCGCTCCAGCGCCGGTCGATGGCGACACGGCGCCCCGTGCTGGTGACGCTCTGCGACATTTCGGGATCGATGGAGGCGTATTCGAGGATCCTGCTGCACTTCTTCCACGCGCTGACGAACGCCGCCGACCGCGTCCACACCTTCGTCTTCGGCACGCGCCTGACCAACATCACCCGACTCCTGAAGGACCGCGACGTGGACCGCGCGCTCGACCGTGTCGGCGACACCGTCACGGACTGGTACGGTGGCACGCGGATCGGGGCCGCGCTGGGCGCATTCAACCTGCACTGGTCTCGTCGGCTTCTCGCGCAGGGAGCCGTGGTGCTTCTGGTGACCGACGGGCTGGACCGGGAGAGCGGGACGGGAATCCGACTACAGGCGCGACGCCTGCGGAAGTCCTGCCGAAGGCTGGTCTGGCTCAATCCGCTGTTGCGCTACCGCGAGTTTGCTCCCAGAGCGGCGGGGATCCGTGCGCTTCTGCCCGAAGTGGATGAGCATCGGCCAGTGCACAACCTGGACAGCCTGGAGCGGTTGGCCGACGCCTTGAGTGGTCGCCGGTAGCGTCCCGGCCGGCTTCAGGCCATCGGAAGCGAACGCCAGGGGTGGAGTTGCCGGGGACGCTGCTGAGTGAAAACCGTCAGTTCCTGCTTGTCGTTCCTGGGGAGTACGAAGCCCGGAGGCGCGGGCCACGATACCATCGGAACCGGCGGCCCCGTCTCGCTCGCGCCCTGCCGGGTCGATCCCGCGGGGATGAAGACCGGTTCTCCCGGCTCCGGACTTTCCGTGACCGGCAGCGTAACGACCTCGGCCGCCCATTCCCGGAAGCGCCGCATGACCCGTCGTGGATCCTCTCCAGCCACGACCAGGGTGCAGTCCAGGAAACGGGCGCTGTACCGTTCCAACGTACGCCGGCGCAACCCCAGACCCCGGGCCACCGTGTCCCAACTGTCCAGCCGCCGCTCGCGCAGCGCCCACAGGAGGATCGCCCAGCTGATGAATTCCTTCAGCGTGCACCGGACCGGCGATTCAGTGTTCCAATAGCGCCGCAGGACTCTCGGATTCACCCCGGCGTGCTCGGCCAACGCGGCAACGCTTGTAACCGGAAGCAGCGAGCCGTCATCGACCTCGGTCCTGCACACCCTTTCAATCACCCTGGCAAGTGACCGGCCAGGCACGTGGTTGGCGAGCAATCGGCGGCCCAGCAGGCGAATCGGATCCTGGTGCCACGGGTCGATTCGGGCGACCACGCGCGTCAGGCGCTCGTGTGCTTCCTCGGCCCAGACGATCTGGAACTCGCTGTCGCCGGGCGAGCGCATCCACCGCACCCATTCCAGCGTAACCGGTACGACCACGAGATACGAGGGACCCGCGGGCCCGCCCTGGGCGGACAAGGTCCGAAGCCAGCGAATATCTTCGTCGGAATACTGCTCCAGCCCAACGACGGCAACGCTGGCACCGCTGAGCAGGATGCCTTCAAACGTCTTCCGACTGTCCGTCACCCTGCAATCAGAGTCTGCCAGCGCCCGTCTCAGCCGCCGCCTCGTCTCCAGCTTCTCGCAGTAAAGGCCTACCATCGCGCAAACATACGTGTGATTGGCGCATACGGCAATGACGCTGACGCCATGTGTTTCGGGCCCGATTACTGGCGCGGCGTACCACCCTGCCCTAACATGCACCCGCAGGCGCTTGGATCGTCGCAGTTTCACAGTTGCCGGCCGACGGGCCGGTTACCGGTTTGATGAGGAGAGCAGAAATGAACACCAGGTTTTCTCGCCGGCATTTCATGGGCAGCGCCGCAGCGGCCCTGGGCGCCCTCGGCCTGCGGCCCGCCACCGCGCTCGGCGCCGGAATCCGGCCCCCCCCTCCCGGGATTGCGCCGCGCGATCCCTACGACGACCTCGCGAAGCTCTCTTCGAACGAGAATCCGTACGGCCCGTCGGACAAGATGATGGCGTCGATGAACGCGGCCTGGAAGTACTCGAACCGCTACGGGTACCCCGACGGCGACGTCCTCGAGAAGATCGCGGAGCACCACGGTGTCGACACCCGCAACATCATCATGCATGCCGGGTCGGGCGAGACGCTCAAGGTAGCCGCGCTCGCATTTCTGCGGCACGAGGAAAAGGTGGTCGGCGTCGAGCCCACCTTCCTGACCGTGTACCGGGCCGCCTCGGGTGTCGACGCCGATGCGATCACCCGTCCGCTCCTTGCCGACCACACCCAGGACATCGACGACCTGATCCAGGTCACGAAGCGCAACTATCGCGATGTCGGCATGGTCTACGTCTGCAACCCCAACAACCCGACCGGCGTAGTCGTCCCCGATTCGGACATCCGGCGCCTCCTCGACAACATCCCCGAGGACATCCCGGTTCTGATCGACGAGGCGTATCACCACTTCGTGCAGGATCCGCGCTACGCGACCGCGGTCCCCTACATCAAGGAAGGCCGCAAGGTCCTCGTGACCCGCACCTTCTCCAAGATCTACGGCATGGCGGGCCTGCGGCTCGGCTACGGGATCGCCCCGCCCGAGATGATCGACCAGATGCGGACCTACACCACCGGCACGATCAACGCGCTCGTGAAGTGGGGCGGCGTGGCCGCGCTCGAGGACACCGAGTCCGAAGCCTGGGTCAGGGACACCACGATCGCGCTCCGCGAGGCCACGGCGAACGAACTCCGCAACCAGGGCTTCGAGGTGATCCCGTCGGAGACCAACTTCTTCATGGTGCATACGGGCCGGCCCGCCTCCGAAGTGAGGGCGGCCTTCCGCCAGCGCGATGTCGCAGTGGGCCGCGACTTCCCGCCGATGCTGGATTATCTCCGGGTTTCGATTGGGACGGAAGAAGAGATGAAGCGCTTCCTCACGGGATGGAACGAGATCTTCCCGGACGGCATGACGGCCACGGGAACGAGGTAGCCGCAACGCATCACACAGGGCCGCGTGCGCCGCGCACCGGTGCGACCGCGCCCGTGCTGAGGGCCCACGTCGCCATGCGGGCGGGGAACGGGTGATGATGCGGATTCTGCCGCGTCGTTTCGCGTTGGTCGTGTCGGCAGCCTCGGCTGCGCTCTCGGCCTGCGTGCCTCTGGCGGCGCACGCCCAGGACTGCCCTGCCGGGCTTGACGTGCTGGTCGAACGCCCCTATGCGGAAGCCGTGGGCTTGACCCCCGGTTCCACCCTTGTGGTGCGCTCCACGATCGAGGGCGAGCCCTGCGACGCCGTGGTCGCAGGCATCTTCGAGCCGCCGCCCGACCCCGCCACGCTCAACGCCACGCGGCCGCGCGTGCTGTTTCACCTGCCGCATCTGCAGGCGCTCACCGCTCGCCGGAACGAGGTCGACTACTTCACGGTGAGGACTCGGCCCGGGACCGACCTCAGCGCGCTGGCGGCCGATCTCGAGCCGCTGCTGCCCGGCGCACAGGTCCTGCCGGTCACGGAGGTGGCCGAGCGGTCGTCCACGACGTTCCGCGTCGTCAGCCGCTTCCACACGGCGATCGCGGTGATCACACTGATCGCCGGCGGCGTGTTCCTCGCCTGCATCATGATCCTGAAGGTTCAGGAGCGGCGTTTGCCGATCGCCGCCGCGCGGCTCACCGGGATCCCGCGGCGCCTGCTGTTCTGGTGGACGGTGGCCGAGGCCGCAATGCTGTCCACACTCGGCGGAGCTGCGGGTTTCGGGGTCGGGGTCGCGAGTTCCGCGGTGGTGAACGCCTACTACCAGCGCTACTACGACACCACGCTGGTATTCTCCCAGGTGACAGGGGTTGTCGTGATGGAAGCGTTGGCGCTTGCGGTGCTGCTGGGCATGGCGGCCGGGGTGTTCGCGGCCACCCGGCTGCTGGCGTCGGATCCGCTTGACGAAATGGGGCGCTAGCCACCGCGGTCATGCTTGCACTCAACTCCATCCGCGAATTCCGCACGCGCCCGCTCCGCACCCTGCTGACGCTGGCTGGTGTCGCGGTCACGACCGCCATGCTCGCCGACATGCTGATGCTGGGCCGCGGGATCACGCGGAGCTTCGGTGACCTGCTCGAGTCACGTGGCTATGAGCTGCGGCTCACCCCGAGGGGCACCCTCCCATTCGACACCGAAGCGACGGTCCCCGGGTTTGCGACGCTGCGCGACAGCGTGGAGCGCGTGGCCGGAGTCGAGCGCGTCGCACCCGTTCTTGCGGCCTCCGTCACAGTGGAGACCTCGGACGATTCCGGACGCTCCGTCGAGGCGCTCGCACTCGGCATGGATTCGGGAGACCAGGGCCTGTATCGGCTCACGGAGGGAGAGATGCCCGGGCCCGCCGAGGTGCTTACCGACACGGATGTCCGGGGCTCGCTAGGCGTGGATCCCGGAAGCGTGGTGCGACTGCGTCCCGCCGGCGCAACAGGGGCGTGGGGACGCCGCGCCACGGCCCAGGTCTCCGGGACCGGCGAGTTCGTCTTCGCATCCCGCGGCGACCGGCAGGTCGTCATGCGCCTCGACGATCTGCAGGCGCTCTCGTCGCAGGAAGATCAGGTGTCGTTTGCGATGATCCGGATCGGCGAAGGGTTCGAACCCGATTCGGTGCGCGCCGCGATCCTGGCACAGGTCGACCGGGTGGAAGTCGTGACACTCGCCGGAATCTCGGAACGCCTCGACGCGCGCCTCTCCTATTTCAGGCAGACGGCGCTGATCCTGGCGAGCGTCAGCCTCGTCGTCGCCACGCTTCTCGTCGGCACCCTCACCGCCGTGTCGGTGAGCGAGCGGCTGGGGTTGATCGCAGCGCTGCGGGCGATCGGCCTCTCGCGGCGCCGGATCGTGGGGGGACTCACCGCCGAGAGCGTGGTGCTGTGCTCCATCGGCGGTGCCGTCGGCGTCGCGCTCTCGGTGGTGGTGGCGGGGTACCTCGAGTCGATCCTGTCGGACTTCCCCGGGCTTCCGGTGGCGGTGCGGTTCTTTGTGGTCGGCGCCGACAGCCTGGTGACCGCCTTCGCGCTGCTGCTGGTGTCCGGCACGGTCGCCGGCCTGATCCCGGCGCTCAACGCGACCCGGCTCGAGGTGGCCTCCATCCTGCACAAGGACGCACCGTGAGCGAGATCGTGGTTGCCGCCCGCGATCTGACGCGCGACTACCGCACGGGGCGGTCGCAGGTGCGCGCGCTCCGGGGAATCTCCATCGACGTCCCACACGGGGACTTTCTCGCGGTCACGGGGCCCAGCGGCTCCGGCAAGTCCACCCTGCTGCACCTGCTCGGCGGGGTCGACGCTCCGACATCGGGCGAGGTGGTGTTTCTGGGCCGCGACCTCGCCCGGATGTCGGTGGAAGAGCGGGCCGCGCTGCGCCTCGAGCAGGTCGGCCTCGTGTTCCAGAGGTTCCACCTGCTCCCGATGCTCACCGCGCTCGAGAACGTGGAGCTTCCCCTCGCGGCCGCGCGCGTCCCCCGCAAGCTCAGGCGCGCCAGGGCGGCCGCCGTGCTGGAACGGGTCGCTCTTGCCGACAGGCTCCATCACAGACCCGGGGAACTCTCCGGAGGCCAGTGTCAGCGCGTCGCGATTGCCCGCGCCCTCGCCAACGAACCCGCGCTCGTGCTGGCGGACGAACCCACCGGCGAACTGGACCGCGCCACTTCGCGGCAGGTGCTCGCGCTCTTCCAGTCGCTGAACGCCGACGGGACCACGCTCGTGGTCGCGACCCACGACCTCGAACTCGCGGCTGGCGCAAAGCGCAGCATAGAGGTCGTGGACGGGAGGGCGGTCCCGTGATCCTGCGCCTCGTCGGGGCCTCGGTACGGCAGCGATCCGGGCGCAGCGCGCTCCTGCTCGGCGGCTACGCGCTCGGCGTCGGGGTTACGATCGTCCTGCTTTCGGTGGGCCAGGCCATGGTCGATCAGGCGCGCGACCGGGAGCTGCTGGGCGGTGGGGACCTCATCGTACTGCCCGAGGGCATCGATCTGGAGACGCTTCGCACCGGCGGCGCAAGCTCGATGTATTTCTCCGTCGAGCAGGCCACGCTCCTCTACCGTGAAGTGCTCTCGGGCAGCCGTTTCGACGACCGGATCGCGGCGGCGGCCCCATGGATCGACGACGAGCTCCTCTACCTCGAAGCCGATAGCGGGCTGGTGCCGATCTCGGCCGGCGCCACGCTCCCCGGTGCGGCGACGGACCTTGGCGCGGCCCCCGACCTGCTCGCGGGCGCCTGGGACGACCTGGACGCCGACCGCACCTGGCGCAATCCCTCGGCGGGCGAGTTCTACCGCTCCATCGACGGCCTGCACCTTCCCCGCGGCGCGGCTGCGCAGGACACGACCTGGGCGGAGTGGCACTACTTCAACGTCATTCTCCCCGACTCGGGATGGCTCTACCTCAGCTACATGGTCGGGGGCGAGGTTCCCGACGGACGCTGGGGCGGCCGTGTGCTGGCCACGCGGGTCGCTCCGGAATCGGGAAGGGCGACGGTGTACTCGGTGGAGGTCGGGTCGCCAAACGTCGCCTTTGCGGAAGGTCACCCCGATCTGGCGATTGGGCGTTCCAGCGTCACGCTCCAGCCCGACGGCTCCTACCGGCTCCGGGCCAGGGTGCCGCTGGAGTCGGCCGCAACGGCGTCGATTGCACTCGCTCCCCTCACCGTCGACCTCACCGTGTCGGAGCGCACGCGCCGCTATCTGCCGCCGGTCGATATCGGCAGCAGCGACTTCGTCTCCGGGTACACCGTTCCCCTGCTCGACGGACTGGCCACGGGACAGGTGTGCGAAGGCGCGCGCTGCCACCAACTCGACGCCGCACGCACGTACCACGATCACAACTGGGGCACGTGGTCCGGGGTGACCTGGGACTGGGGGCAGGCGCGGGCGGGCCCCTATTCCGTGCTCTATGGGGGAGTCGCGAGAGAGACGGATGGTGACGCGAACGCGACCCAGGGCGGCCGATTCCTCTACCTGGCCGACGAGCACGGTTTCGCGGGTGTCTTCACAATTCGGGCACTCGACACCCTGTGGCCGGGCCTGGAGAGCCGGAGCGCACCGAACGCCATCGCGCTTCACGCCGACAACGGACCGGACTCGCTCGTGCTGTACGTGACCGTTGGCCACACGCAGATCACAACCGGACCGGTAGCGCAGGACGGACCGCCCGCCCTCTTCTACCAGATGCGCGGAACACTGGAGTTGTCCGGCCGCCTCTTCGGCGCGCAAGTTGAGGAGAGGGGGGACGGGTTCTTCGAGACCTGGACCCGAGGACGCTGAGCGCAGTCACACATTGGGAGGATTGATGAACGCACGATGGTACGGGGTCGCAACCGCCGCAGCTCTTTCTCTGCTGACCGCGCCCGCTGTGGCCGGTCAGAGTTCGCAGGCTCCGGTCCTGCTGAGGCTGGCACCACCCGAGGGCCAGGTATCCCGGTATTCCCTTACCGTCGAAACGGAGATGGACAATCCGATGATGCCGTCGAGCGGCCCTATCATGACCATGCGCCTTGTGCAGACGCAAACCGTCCTTGGCGTGGCCGGCGAGGTCATTCGGTACCGGACGACGATCGACTCCACGACGATGACGACGGCCATGCCAGGGATGGACATGATGCCGGACTTCGCAGGGAGTTCGTTCACCACCGAAATCGACACGCGTGGCCGGCCACTCGGAGCAATGGATGCCGAGGGCCTGCCCGACACTCCAGGGGTCGACGTGGAGAGCCTCTTCCAGAGCTTCTTTCAGGACTCGAGCCCCTTCGCCCTTCCCGAGGAGGAGGTAAGCCCGGGACACTCGTGGACGCACGACGCACCGGTGAATCTTCCCATGGGCCTCGGCGGATCGGGGTCTGCGGCGGTGGCGACGACCTACACCTTCGTCAGCCTGGAGGGCAGCTTCGCGACCCTCTCGTTCGAGGGTCCGATCGACATGGAGATGGACATGGCGGGAATGGGGGTGACGGCAACCGGGACCATGACCGGAACCATGGTCGTGAACCTTGCCGAGGGCCGCTACCAAAGCCACTCGAACCAGGTCAGCCTTGACATGGACATGGGCGCGATGACGATGAAGATGACCATGACGAGCACGATGGAACTGCTGCCGGATCCCTGATACAAGGCACCCACCGGGCCCCGCCGGCTGACGCACCCGACGCGCTCACGGCGCCGAGTACTCCTCGATGTATCGCCGCACCCGGTACTTGCGGGCGGTGTTGGCCGAACTCATGTAGCGGACCTTGCCGACGACGGGCCGTTCCGGGCCCCACGGGCGGTCGTGGAGGCCAAGCACCCAGAGGATCCCCGTGTAGGAATTCGGATCTCTCCCGTCCAGTGCATACTTGTCGTTCAGGTGGATCATGGTTCCGAGCGCGGTGCGGCCGCTCTCACTCCACTCAAGAATCTTCTTGCCCCACAACATCCGCAGATAGTTGTGGATACGGCCTTCGCGGCGAAGCTGGTTCTGGGCCGCGTTCCACAGCGGATCGTGCGTGCGTGCCTGATCGAAGTCGTCCAGGTCGTAAGTGGGGTCGCGGGGGTCGGACGCGTGCCCGGCGAGCGTGGTGCGGGCCCACGCGGGCAGCGCGTCGAACGTATCGTAACCGGGGACGTGGACGCATCGATTGAACCCGAGTTCGCGCCACGTCACGAGCTGGTCGAGGAACGCCTCCGCGCTCTCGCTCATCCCCCACCATCCGGCGCGGCGGCCCGCGGCGTTGTCGGCGAGGCGGGCGGGAGTCCAGCGTTCGTGTGCGGCGATGCGGTCGAAGACCTGATGCGCGGATATATGGCCGAAGTGAAGGTAGGGCGACAGGCGGCTGGTGGCGTCGAGCTCGGGCTGGTTGCGGTCGTTTGCATATCGCGGGAGCAGGTAGTCGATGAAGGTTGAGAGGCGGGCGGCAGCCTGCTTCGGCCCGCCGCGCTGTGCCACGGCACCGATGGTGTGATCGATCCGGAGGCGGGCGACGGCGGCGGACGGATCGTCGAGGGGGGCAAGCGGCCAGCGGTCGAGGATGGCGGAGGGTATGGGATTGCCGCGCGCGGGCGGCGGGCCCGAGGCGGCCAAGCCGGCAAGCGGATCACGGGCCGGCCGCTCCGGAAGGTGCGCGGGGAGGTCGCGCTGGATGAACCGACGGAACTGATATGCGGTGGGGAAGGTTCGATCCGCGGCACGCATCGGCAGCAGGCCGTTCGAGTCGACCGCCTCCAGCCGCACGGCCAGCCGCGGCGCAACCGCGCCCAGCATCGCGGGAATGAAGAACGCCGGATAGTCGTCGGTGACCACCAGGGCCGCGTGTGCCGCAAGAGCCTCCACCAGCCCCCCGCCAGCCCCGGGGCCCGGTTCCAGGTACGGATAGTAGAACACGCGGTCATGCCCGCGAAGGCGGTCCCGGTTGTCGACCATTCCGTCGATCACGAAACGGTGGAAGCGGTCGCAGGCCCACGGGTAGCCGGCGCGCAGCGGCTCCAGGACCACGAGCGGCAGGTCCAGGGCGGCGCAGTGTTCGCAGGCGCGCTGGAGGGCGAAATTCCATCGGGTGCGGCGGGCCGCAACCATCCAGTAGAGAACGAAGGCGGCATCCGCGGCCACGGGCGCGTCGTTGCACCGCCGGATTCGGGTTCGCGGGGTCGACATGACACATATTGTACGCAACCCCACAGCGAGACTCACATGACGCGACATCCCATTGCCCGAACCGCCGCCGACGTGCGAAGCGGCACCACAAGCGCCCGATCACTGGCCGAAGAAGCGATTCGCAGCTACGAGGCCTCCGACCTCGGTGCCTACATCGTCTTCGACGCCGAGGGAGCGCGCCGCCAGGCCGACGAGGTGGACGCGACCGTGGCGCGCGGCGAGGATCCGGGCCCGTTGGCCGGCGTCACCGTGTCGGTCAAGGATCTGTACGGGGTCGAGGGCCTGCCGATCCGCGCCGGCACCAGACGCGAGCTGCCGCAGCGCTGGCAGCGCGAGGGATTCCTGGTGCGCTCGCTCCGCCGCCTGGGCGCGGTCGTCGTCGGCAAGACGCACACGGTCGAGCTGGCCTTCGGAGGCGTCGGCCTGAACCCGAACACGGGCACGCCGATCAACCCCTGGGACCCGTCGGAACACCGCGCGCCGGGAGGGTCCTCGTCCGGTGCCGGTGTGAGTCTGTGGGAAGGGTCGGCCGCCCTCGCGCTGGGAAGCGATACCGGAGGATCGATCAGGATCCCCGCCTCGGCCACGGGGGTAGTGGGCATGCGCCACACCACGGGGAGGTGGCCGACCGACGGCGTCGTCCCCCTCTCGACGACGCTCGACACGGTGGGTTTCCTGACCCGCACCGTGGCGGACACGCGATACGTCTTCCGGGCCATCGACGCCCTCGCGCCGGGAGGCAGCCCACCCGACACCGCGCCCGACCCCGACGGCGACCCTCTGGCCGGCCTCCGCATCGGAATCCCGAGGCGCGGGCTCTGGCAGGAAACGCAGCCCGACATCGCCGCGGTCCTGCGGAATGCCCTCGCCGAACTGGAGGCCGCCGGCGTCCACGTCGCCGAAGTCGACGCCCCCGAACTGCAGGAAGCCGGCGAGCGCTACATGGCGGGCGGCCTCCTCATACCACCGGAGCGCACCGAGTCGCTGGAACGGCACCTGCCCGGCTGGACCGACATCCTGGACCCCACCGTGGGGAAGCGGCTGGAGCGGGCCCACCAGGTGAGCGCGGTCGAGTACATCGGCCTCCTCCGCATCCGCCGCCGCCTTTCGGCGAGCCTGCACGCCCGCCTCGACGCGCAGCGCATCGACCTCCTCGCGACCCCCACCCTCCCCATCACCCCGCCGACCCTGGCCTCGCTGGACGATCTGGAGGTCTATCGAGCCGTCAACCGCGCCATTCTGTCCGGGACCGGACCCGTCAGCATGCTGGACATGTGCGCGGTCAGCGTACCCGTGGGGCTGGACGCGCACGGCATGCCGGCGGGCCTGCAGCTGATCGGCCGTACGGGCACCGATCACGCCCTCCTGGCGCGGGCCGCGGCGGCCGAATCGGTGCTGGGGACGAATGTGCAACGGATGGGAGTGGCGCCCAGGGTGGCGGAACGATGATGTAGGGATGACGACGGGACGCTACCTTTCCGTCCTGGGCCCATTGGGGGAAACGCGCATGGTGAAAAAGAACGAACTCGCGAGAATCAGATATATCGTCGAAGGGGCCTACCAGGACCATTTCGGTGCCCACCAAACCGACCTGATGCTGGAAGCTCGCGTCGATCAATACGGGTACGACGTCGTGGATGTCGTTTTCGTTTTCGACAAGGAGCCTCCCGGATTGGGAGGCAGAAAGACCCTGGATTTCAAGGGACAGATCAACGACCAAATGGTGGTTGAAGAGCTCCTGATAGATCTGATCTTCGAGTTCCATTTGCGATCGGAGTTGGAAGAGACGATGGCGGAACAGGCCGCCTGGTGAATCCCGAACATTGGCTTGATGCCGCCGATCAACTCGTCAACGAAGCACGGTCCGGAGCTCCGCGCCAAGTCAACCTCCGATGCGCTGTAAGCATGGTCTACTACGGCCTTTTTCACTGGTTGGCGAATTGCGTCGCCGACGCGCTTGCGGGTGCAACAAGACCGAGAGACCACGGCTGGGTGCGGGTTTATCGCGGCGTCGATCATCGGCAGGTCAAGCAACAGTGCAGGCAAGGCCGGATTCCCACGCATCTGGCACCGACGCTTCGCCGTTTCGCTGCGGCGTTGGCCGAAATGCAGGGGCGGCGACACTCGGCCGACTACGATCCAGCGGCACGCTTCTCCAAGCGGGACGCTGTCGCCTTCATCGCAAGCGCCAACCGGATGCTTCTGGATCTCGAGGAAACAACCCCTGCCGAAAAGCGCGCTCTCGCCATCCACGTTCTCTTCAAGGAACGACCTGGCTCGCTCTGATCGCGCCGAAGGCCGCCTGGCGACCAGCCGCCCCACCTACAGCCGCAACGCCCCGATCACCTGCGCCAGGACCGCCACGGCGATCTCCTCGGGCGTGCGCGCGCCGATGGGTAGGCCCACTGGCCCGTGAATCCGCTCCAGGTCGTCCGCCCCGAAGCCCAGCGCACCAAGGCGCTCCCGCCTCGCACCCTGCGTCTTGCGGCTCCCCAGCGCGCCGATGTAGAAGGCGCCGCTGCGGAGGGCGGCGATCAGCGCGGGATCGTCGATCTTCGGATCGTGGGTCAGGGCGACGACCCCGGTGCGGTCGTCGGGCCGCAGCGTTTCCATGATGCTGTCGGGCCACTCCCTGACGAGCGCCGCGCCCGGGAAGCGGTCGGCGGTCGCGAATCCCTCCCTCGGGTCCAGCACGGTGACCTCGAAGCCGGCGATCTGCGCCATCGGCACCAGAGCCTGCGCGATGTGGACCGCACCGACGACAATCAGACGCGGTGGCCGGATGTAGGGGCGCACGAAGACGGCCCCGTCTGCGGTATCCACGGTGCGAGGATCTCCGGTCCTCAGGGCGGCGGCGACGTCGTCGCCATCAAGCCCCAGCGCGCTGCCCTGCGCTCCGGCGGCGATCAACTCCTGCGCCCCGTCCGACAGGCGCGTCGCGAGCACCACATCGCGGCCCGCCACCTGCGCGGCCACGACCCCCCGCAACACGTCAGCGTTCATCCGGTATCGCCGCTGCGACCTTCTCGCCGATGAACGCGTTCACGACGGGTTCGCGGGTGATCCCGGGATAACCGGCTCCACGAACAGGTGCACCCTGCCGCCGCAGGCCAGCCCGACCTCCCAGGCCATCTCGTTGGTCACCCCGAACTCGAGGGTGCGCGGCACACCGGATTCGATCACCTCGAGGGCCGCCTGGATCACCGCGCCTTCAATGCACCCGCCCGACACCGACCCGGAGAAATCGCCGGTGTCGGCGATCGCCATGTGGCTCCCGGCCCGCCGCGGCGCCGAACCCCAGGTGCGGGTCACGGTCGCCAGCGCGACGCGCCGCCCTTCGCCCAGCCACTCGAGCGCTTGCGCGAGGACGGGATCTGCGTTCGTGTTCGTGCTGTTCGTATCCATGGCCCCAGAAGTCTACTTCTCTACGCAGGGGACGCAACGTTGGCGGCGAGCGGCACCGACGAACTCCACCAGGCCCTCATCAGGGACCACTTCCGCCGGCCCCGCGGTCGCGGCGCACTGGAAGCACCGGCGGTCTCGGGCCGCGCGCACAATCGATTCTGTGGCGACACGGTGCTCATTTGGGCCAGGCTCGAGGACGGCCTGCTCGCCGAAGTCACCTTCGACGGCCGCGGCTGCGCCATCTCGCTGGCTGCGGCCTCCATGCTGACCGGGGTGGCAAGGGGGAAGACCGCCGCAGAGATCGCCGACCTGCGCCGGACCTTCGTCGACGGGCTGGCTCCCGATGCCCCCCCGCTCCCCAGCGAGCTGGGCGACCTGCGCGCGCTGGCGGGTGTGCGCCGGTTCCCCAGCCGGGTCAGGTGCGCCCTGTTGCCGTTCGAGGCGCTGGAGGACGCGCTCCGGCAGGAATGAGGCATCCCCGGAGGCTGCGAGGGGCCCCGCGAACCGGGTGGTATGGCTCCCTACCACCGAACCCGGTCGGCATTGCGCCCAATGCCCGCCACCACGTCTTCGGGCAGCCCCAGGCCTACCTTCGACGCGGCCCACACGTCCAGGAAGCGCGTCATCGCCTCCCGTGCGGCTCTCACTACGGGCTGCTGTGCCAGCCGCGCCCCGGAAGCGAGCCGCGCGAGCAGGTCGTCGGAGAGATCCGCGAACCGGCGTGCGCCACCGAGCCATTCCAGCGCCATACGGTCATCGTCGACGTACGCGATGGTCGAGACCAGATCGTAGGCGGGCGCCAGTTGCGGGCTGCGGCGGTCCGGGTAGATCACCGACCAGTTCTTCAGGTGGGCGTCGCCGTTGCCGATCATGGCGCAGAAGACCAAACGGCGCACGCACTCGGTCACCGCGTCGTCTCCGATCTCCCTGCCGAGCACCTCCGCGATTTCGCGGTAACCCGCCCGAAGGTACTTTTGCTCGGGGCGAGCTCCCAGGATCTGGGCGAAGTCCTCGATGTGCACCCTGGTCCCGTCGTCCAGGCGGTCGAAGCGTCTGACCGCAAGAGCGTGACCGGTATCGGAACGCCAACCGCGCGGCAGCCCTTCGATCTCCTCCACCGGCACCAGGCGCGTCTTGGGCACGTCGATTCCGTTCAGCCCGGCCAGCCTCATCATCGCGTGTTCCTGCTCCGGCAACCCCGGGAACGCCGGCGACGGCAACTTGACGATCCAGGAGCCGCCCACGCCGTGGACCGGAATGGTCAGCTTTCCCGCAGCCATGGCCGCGGACAGCTTCGGCTGGACGCCGGGAAGCGAGAAGCGCAGCGGTGCCGGGGGCGGCAACCGCGGACCGGCGACGGCATCGGGTGTGCCACGTGCGGTGGCGCGCGGCCCCGTTTGCCAACCCGTGTCTATCGGAACCGTCGTCACCGCCCCGGGCAGGTCCTCGCCGAGGGCCGCGAGCAACTCGAACTCCGCCCGCGGATCGATTCCGGCCGCCCGCGCGAGGTATTCGCGCAGCGCTCCTTCGGGCAGGAGATTCGAAAAGAAGGGATGGACCCATGTCGTGGTCACCGGAAAATCGGTCACCAGGGTGCCAAACGGATCCCGGAAGGAGAGGCTCAGCGTGGGCCGATCCGTGTCGTCCACGTAGTGCGGTTCAAACCCGAAGATGATCCGGCCACGCCCGAGACGGGTGAGCGTGCCGATGGAGTGGCCGTGCAGACGAACATCGAGAACGGCGAGGTCAGCCATCGTGCGACTTGTCCGCGACATCGCCGGTGACAGGGAGAACGCCCAGCGCGACTGCGGCAGGCACCGCCCTCCGCGGCACCAGCATCAGCTCCAACCCCACACCCCGGGCGAATTCCACCACGCTGGACAACCTCGGGTCGACACGGCCGTTCTCGATCTTCGAGATCTGCGCCTGGGTGAGCCCGATCCGCGCTCCAAGTTCCCGCTGGCTCAGGGTGCGCTCCTTCCGTCGGTTTCCGAGAACGATCGCAACGTCAAGTACGGTCGGGTGCATGAAACATCCTTTGCCATATCGCTTAGAGTATCAAACAACAATAACTATATGCAATAAGATATGATTCCTCGAACCTCTACCCCGAAAGGAGTCAACCGCGTGCGCCCGAGGTCACACCCGCGGAGCCGCTGGCCCGATTCGTCCGCACACAAGCCGCCGCCCAGTTCACCACACCCGAGGAGCAGTTCGGTTACCGCATCGGCACCGACTACCAGCTCGTCAACTACCAGGGTCTGACCGACTACTGGC
>CAZRQE010000064.1:0-9913 GCA_964602175.1 uncultured Gemmatimonadaceae bacterium
CCCTCGATGCGCCGACGAGGCTCATCATCCCCACTGCCAGTGCGACGAAACCCCGCGTTGCGTGACGCTTCATTCACTGTCTCCCGTCAGGTCGCTCTGCCCGGCGGAGCCGGGAACCACAACAACTGTCGACCCTCGGCACTTGGCTGACAAGCGACCCATGCCGTACTTTGCCCCCCTTCCCCAA
This sequence comes from uncultured Gemmatimonadaceae bacterium, assembly GCA_964602175.1. Taxonomy (GTDB): domain Bacteria; phylum Gemmatimonadota; class Gemmatimonadetes; order Longimicrobiales; family Gaopeijiaceae; genus Bin94. The sequence goes on from CAZRQE010000064.1 coordinate 188, forward strand.
ACGTCTCCGTCCCACCAAGGGAGATTCGTCATGAAGCGCAAGTTGCTTCTCGTCGCCGCCTTCGTCGTTGCCGTCGTCGTCGCCTGCGTGGCCCAGGACGGTACGGATCAGGCCGCTGATTCGGACGCCGTCATGGCCCCGATGTTCGAGGTCGATCCGTTCTGGCCCAAGCCGCTGCCCGACCACATGGTGCTCGGGTCGGCTATCGGGGTCGGCGTGGACTCGCGCGACCACGTGTTCATCGTGCACCGCGGGAACCTGACCGAACGCACGGAGGGGGGCGCCGACGCGGATCCGCCGATCGGCGAGTGCTGCCGGGCCGCGCCGCCGGTGCTCGAGTTCGATCCCGAGGGGAACCTGGTGAACTCGTGGGGCGGGCCGTCGGACGAGTACGTGTGGCCTGCTTCGAACCACGGGATCACGGTCGACCACATGGACAACATCTGGATCGGCGGGAACGGGCCCAACGACACGCATGTCCTCAAGTTCTCGCGCGACGGCCAGTTCCTGGCTTCGTTCGGAGAACCCGAGGCCGGGCCTGCCGACAGCCGCAGCACCACGCGCTTCAACCGGGTCGCCAAGCTGGCGTTCGACGCGGAAGCCAACGAGGCCTATCTCGCCGACGGCTACGGGGGACGGCGCGTGGCGGTGCTGGACGCCTCCACCGGCGCCTTCAAGCGCTACTGGGGCGCCTACGGCAACGAGCCCGACGACACGCGGACGCCGCCCTACGACCCCGACGCACCGCTGATCCAGCAGTTCCGCACCCCGGTGCACTGCGCGGATCCGTCGCTCGATGGCCATGTGTACGTCTGCGACCGTCCCAACAACCGGATTCAGGTGTTCACGCGCGACGGGACGTTCGTGGACGAGGTGCAGCTGGCCCCGCGCACGCTGGGTGACGGATCGACGTGGGACGTCGCGTTCTCGCGCGACCCCGAGCAGAAGTACATGTACGTGGCGGACGGCAAGAACATGCGGGTCTACGTGATGGACCGGCTGAGCCTCGAGGTGCTGACCAGCTTCGGGGACGGAGGCCGGCAGCCCGGGCTGTTCTTCGCGGTTCACAGCATCGCCACCGACTCGCAGGGCAACATCTACACCACCGAGACCTACGAAGGGAAGCGCGTCCAGAAGTTCGTGTACACGGGAATGGGACCCGTGACCGCAATGCATCAGGGGGCTCCCTGGCCGACGGGGAACTGACACACCAATAGAAGGAGCGGTGACATCATGAAGACCTTCCCACTCACAACCTGCGCGGTGTTCGCGGGCGCGCTGGCCGTTGGCGCCTGCGCACCGGGCGACGCACCGGAAGCCGAAGCCGGGGGCGACGCAATGGCTGAACAGGCCCCGATGACATTCTTCATCACGAGCGCGGGGCCGGGGGACGGCGCCAACCTCGGCGGGCTCGAGGGCGCGGACGCCCACTGCGAGACGCTTGCTTCGGCCGTTGGCGCCGGGGGAATGGGCTGGATGGCCTATCTCAGCACGATCGGCGAGGACGGAAGCGCGGCCGTGAACGCGCGTGACCGGATCGGGATGGGCCCCTGGCACAACCAGGCCGGCGCGCTGATCGCCAACGACGTCGACGAGCTCCATTCGGAGGCCGCCAACCTCACCAAGGAGTCGATCCTCACCGAGGTGGGCGACATGGTCAACGGCCGCGGCGACGACCCCAACATGCACGACATCCTGACCGGGTCCAACTTGGACGGGACCGCCTACACGGGCGAAGGCTACGACAACTGCGCCAACTGGATGAGCAACGCCGAGGACGGCAGCACGGCGGTGGGTCACCACGACCGCATCGGCGGCGGGCAGAACCCCACGTCGTGGAACTCGGCGCACGCGTCGCGCGGCTGCAGCCAGGAAAACCTGCAGGGCACAGGCGGCAACGGCTTCTTCTACTGCTTCGCGGCGGGCAATTGATGCGCGGCCTGGCGGGCGCGCTGCTGCCCGCGCTCGCGCTCGCGGCCTGTTACGGGGAGGAAGGGGCGGAGGGCGCGGCGGCCGGCGGTGGTAGTGCGGCCGCTGACGCCGACGCCCAGGCCCAGCCGGTCAACACCGTCTTCATCGAGGAGATGACCTGGACCGAGATCCGCGACGCCATCGACGGGGGCAAGACCACGGTGATCCTGCCCACCGCCGGCACCGAGCAGAACGGCCCGCACATGGTGATGGGCAAGCACCGCTACATCATCGACGAGGCCAGCGACCGGATCGCGCGCGAGCTCGGCAACGCCCTGGTCGCCCCCTCCGTGACCTACGTGCCGGAGGGGGAGGTGGACCCGCCCTCGGGACACATGCGGTACGCCGGGACGATCACGCTTCCGAACGAGTTCTTCATGAAGCTGGTCGAGTACGCCGCTCGCAGTCTCCGCGCCCACGGCTTCACCGACATCGTGTTCATCGGCGACAGCGGCGGGAACCAGAGGGGGATGGAGGCGGTCGCGGCCCAGCTGAACGACGAATGGGGCGGCGATGGCGCGACCGTGCATTTCATCGGCGACTACTACGCGAACAACGGCTTCCGTGACTGGCTCATGGAGCAGGGCGAGACCGACGAGACGATCGGGCGCCACGCCGGCATCTCGGACACGTCGATCCTGCTGTACGTGGAGCCGCGGCATATCCGCCAGGATCAGCTGGCGCCCGGCGGCGGCTTCGAGAACAGCGGCGTGTCGGGCGACCCCACGCGGGCCTCGGCGGAGTACGGCCGGGTCGGCATGGAGATGCGCGTGGACGCGGCGGTCCGGCAGATCCGGGCGGCGATGGGGTCGATGTAGTGGGTGCCGAGGTGGGTGCTCGATGACGGTGGGGACTGCGTGACGGTCGGGGCTGGTCGGCGTGCCGCCGGGGTGGGGCTGGCGGTGGCGGTGGCCGCGGGCGCCCTGTCCGCGATCGTGCCCTCCGGCCGCGCGGCGGCCCAGGAGGCGGCGGGCGGCGTGGAAGCCGCGACCTTCACCCTCGCCGGGCAGATCGTCGACGCGGTGAATGGCGCACCAGTCATCGCGGCGTTGGTAAAGGTGCCGGCGCTCCGCCAGGTGGCCACCTCCGACGTGAACGGCCGGTTCCGGCTCGCCGACTTCCCCGAGGGGACTTGGGACATCGTCGTCGAGCAGCTCGGCTACCATACCCTGACCGGATCGGTCACGGTCGCGGAGGGCAACGGGCTCAATCTGCGCCTGAACCCGGATCCGGTCGCGCTCGAAGAGATCAGGGCGGGCGGACTGACCTACAGGACGCGGTTGAAGCGCAGGCGAAACGCCTCGCGGGCACGGTCCTACGAGCTCGCGGGAGAAGCGCTCTGGAACAGCCGGCACGAGAACGTGTGGGAGCTGGTGGCACGGCGTGAGGGCTTTCACTTCCAGGGCTATTCCAACTACGGCTGTCCGTTGGCCACGATCTACGGCGTGCCGGTGATCGTGGGGCTGTACGTGGACGACCGCGCCGTGCGGATCGGCATCTTCGACCAGTACAAGCCGGCCGATTTCGCCCTGGTGGAGGTCTACGAATTCGGTGCCGCGATCAAGGCGTATACGCAGCCCTACCTCGATCGGATGACGCGGGAGAGACGGGTGGCCGTGTCGTCTACACCGTCGCTGTGCCCCCCCGAATCCCGGACGATCCAACGCCGGGGCCGGTACGTGCAGGTGCCCCCAGGAACGGGGCCGGGAGGTGCGGGGTAGAAGGCGGGGTGGTCCGGTTGCACGCGGCAAATCCCTGACGGAGAGGCCTTCCATGAACGTGCGGGTCAGCAGGCGCGGGGAAGCAGCGACCCTGACGACTGCCGGGATCCTCCTGGCCCTGATCTTCGCCGCCCCGCCTCGGTTGTCGGCCCAGGATGCCGCCACCTTCTTGCTGACCGGACAAATCGTCGACGCGGTCAACGAAACACCCGTCATCGCCGCGGTGGTCAAGGTCCCCGATCTGCGCCGCTTCGTCTTCACCGACGTCAACGGCCGCTTCGCGTTCACCGACTTCCCCGAGGGCACGTGGGACATCGTGGTCGAGCAGCTCGGATACCACACCCTCGACGGCTCGGTGACCGTGGCGGAGGGCAACGGGCTCTTTCTGCGCCTGAACCCTGATCCGATCGAGCTGGAGGGCCTGCGGGTGCGGACGCGCTCCGAGCAGTTGCTGGAACGGCGGCGGCGGCGCGTTCCCTACCGCGTGGTCAGGATTCCCACCGAGACCATCGCCAACGCAATCAATCCGGACCCGACCGCGATATTCAGGTTCAATGCGGCTGCACCGATTGCCGGCTGCTCGGGCGAAGCCGACGAGTGGATGATGCCCGGATGCGTGGTGGTGAAGGGCAAGCCGACGCCGATCAGCATCTTTCTGGATGAAGGCCCGCTGCTCGGTGGAATGGTGGAATTCGCCGCGCTGAGCAACCTGGAAATCCACTCGATGGAATGGATACCGAGAATGGCGATGCTCAGAGTCTACACCCGGGGGTTCATCGAGCGCCTCGACAACACGCGCATCAGCCTGATTCCGCTCGTATGGTGAACACACGGTTCGGGCGTGCACGGCGCGCATCATTTTTTGTTGCGTGCTTCGCGGCGTGGGCAAGTGCGGACGGACTGGCCGCGCAGGATCCTGCCACGTTCACGCTGGCAGGGGAGATCGTCGACGCGGTCAACGGAGCGCCCGTCGTCGCCGCCGTGATCAAGGTTCCCGAGTTGCGGCGCTTCGTCTTCACGAACGTGAGCGGCCGCTTCGCGTTCACGGACTTCCCCGAGGGCACGTGGGATATCCAGGTCGAGCAGCTCGGGTACCACACGCTCGAGGGCTCGGTGACCGTGGCGGACGGCAACGGGCTCTTCCTCCGTCTCAACCCGGATCCGATCGAGCTGGAGGGTCTCCGCGTCGTCACGCGGGGCGAGCGCCTGCTCCATGAGCGACGCCGGCGCTACCCCTTCCGCGTGACCACCATCTCGGCGTCCACGATTACGGCGGCGGCGGACCGCGACCTGGCCGCCATCTTCAGACGGCATGCCAATGCGCCACTCGCCATGTGCCCGGTGGAGGTGGACCCGTGGCTGGCGATGGGAGGCTGCATGTACAAGCGCGGCGACCTCAAGCGCATCAACGTCTACCTGGACGAGGCGCCGCTCATGGGAGGCATGGTCGAACTGTCGCAACTCGACTACCGCGAGATCCACGCCATGGACTGGCTGCCCGGCATCTGGCGAGCCGACAACCCCGAGCTGCGGGTCTACACCAAAGGGTTCATCGAGCGACTGAATACTACCAACACCCACCTGGCCCCGTTTTCGTGGTTCGTGCCTTGAGCAGTCCGTGAAAGAAATCCCCCCGGCATTCGAACGGCGATGCATCCGTGCCGAACGCGGCCTCACCTCCTCACGCTGTAAATCAAAGTTTACACGATGTAAACTCTACTATACATCTTGCTTGGTAGCGGCCGCAATCTGCGTTGCTCCTCGGGCCAGTAGCGCCGCTACTGCCCTCTCGTCGCGCCTTGCCGGCCCGGCAGAGCACCTGAAGCCCGAATCACGGCAGGAGACCACGTAAGTTCAATCAGGACTGCACGATCTGCCATTCTTACCGTACAGTTGGCATCTGGTGGAGTCGTGCCGAAAAGCCGGGAGAATCGTGTCGATTGGCGGGAATTCCGCACGCTCTCGGCGGTTTGTCACTTCGGCGTTTCCTTGATCGTCTCCCGTGCTGCCGAATCCGTACCAAGCCCCGCGGCAAGCCGGATTCTACCTCCAGTCCACCGCGTAGACGACGACCTGCGGAACCATTTCGCGACCGTACTCGAAGACGTTGATCACCGCCTCGCCATCGTAGTGGAATAACTTCGCATTACCGGAATCCCACATGTGATGACCCAGGTGCCTCCGGCTGGGAAGGTCAAACACGTCAAGGCGCATGTCCATATAGTCGTCGTCCTCAGGCTTCTGGCCTGGTGAGAGCCCACTTCCCTGCCACGCCGGATCGGCTCTCTGCGTCAACATCCAAAGCCGCTCCACGGAGTCAACGGCCAATCCCACAAACAGCGTAGGCGCTGGCTCGGCATACGATCTCCACTCCTCATGGCCTACTGGGAACCAAGGCAGTTCCCCCGTAACCGTCCGCAGCAACTCTCCATCCGCTGACCACTGCTGGACCTCCGGATTCGTGAGCCGACTCCACCAAACTGTGCCGGGCGGGCTCAGGATGCTCCCATTCACACTGCGTGCATACGGCCAAGTCGCGAACCATTCCGAGCGCTCGGCACCGAAATGGATGGTCTCTCCACCGATCAGGTCAATAAGGTGGAGTGGATAGCCCACGATGTCCGGTCGGCGGTCGATGCCGTAGACGACAACGCTCTCCGCACTCACGGGTGCGAACCGACCTGCCACAGTTCCGTGGCGGAGTTGTCGTACGAAGTTGCCGGCTTGGTCAAAGATCACCCATTCCCGCTTCCAGCCGTCCAGTGCGACGATGCGTCCGTCCACGTCGTGAACATCCGCCAGAAAGCCGAACTCGCCGGGTCCTTCGCCACCTCGACCGACCAGTCGAAGAAACTCGCCTTCCTTGTTGAAGACCTTGATCCGGGGGACCATTGATTCGAACACCAAGTGACCGTGGGTGGGGCTCCATCGTACCCACACTGACTCGCTCTCGATGATCCCAGGGCCCTCGGTGTCGCCCAGGCGGACGCGCTCACGAATGTCCAGCCGACAGTCCGGGCAGAGGTCAAAATCCTCCCAGTGAATTACTTCCTGAGCCGGGGTCGGCATCGCGCCAAGGAGCGCATGCACCGCCAGACAGGCAAGAACGCGGGATCCCGACATCTGCTCTACGAGTCACGACCCGCAAGAGGACCGCTGAACACAATCCGTCATCAATGCTTGGTTCGCCCGCCCGATTTACGTCTTCTGCCGGGGCGTTAGCTCGACCGAGGCAAGCACCATTCCCGCACACCAGAGTATTTGGGCTGCTTGTCGCCGATGATTCACGAGGAGGTTCGCTTCTCTGGTGTCCATCGCAACGAGTTCCCCAACCGACAACTGAGGAATCAAGTCAATCATTTCCTCAAGTTCCTCTGGGGTCAATCCACCTGCCGCGAAGCAAGCGTCGTGGTTGTGAGGTTCGCCCCGGCAGGAGCCTGCCAGACACTGGTTGTGGTATTCTCCCGCGTCGTTGCCTTCTCCGATACGGAGGAAGTTCTGATGCTGCCCCTGAGAACAACCACTTAGTTCGCAATTGCCGTCGCACGCGGACGTGTCGAAATCGAGGAGCTCGGAGAGCCGGATTGCTGCCGGGGCATTCCGTGGAGGCTCGGAGGTCCCTAAACCGGCAGCGAGAGGGACTAAGACGATGAGTGCGCAAAGTAGCTTGGGGGCCATGGTTGCATCCCTGTTGAGCTGAACGGAGCAGGCTGGAGCGGTCGGAGAGTACTGGCCCGAAGTTGACAACGAACTGATTGTACCGCCTCAAGATTCCACCGTACCGCCCCAAGATTCCCATGTCAACTCCCGGTCGGGGTGGACAGACGTTCCGGTTCGGCTCCTGCCCTGCGAGGTGCGGGGCCAAGTCGTAGTCGACCAGAAGGTCGGGGCCGCAAGGCTCGTTTTTCGCCTCTATGGTTGCTAAGCCAGCGTACTCCGTGTGGCCACACTCCGTGAGTCCCCTGCGGAGGCGGGCGGAGGGCTGCGCCCCCCCTGACCCCGGTGTTTCCGCCCCGCCACGGGGAGCGGCAGGCGGCGAGGTGCTATACCCCCGAACCCCGTCGCGAGGGCCACGGCCGAGCGTAGCCCCGTCGTGGCCGACGACCTAGCCGACGTGATTCCCTCGACGGACCGCCAGCCGGGAGCTTCGCCGTGATCGGCGCGGGCTTGAGAATCCGCCCGTGGGTGGGTCCCTGGCCGACTTGGGTGGCCCGTGCCCGCCCAAAGCCCGGAAAACCGCTCTCAAGGGCATTCTGGGCGTCTTGGGGGCGGTTTGGCGGAATCCGAGGCCGTAGGATCCACTGCAACGGACGAACTCGACCCCCGGAGGGGTGAGTGTCCCCCGGTTTCGGACTTCCGGGCGAGGAACTCGACATCCTCGCGGTGGATGATCGAGGCACGGAAACGGGTGGACGAGTGGCAAGCCCGTGTCGGATCGAACGGTCGAATACCACCTCAAGTTCCTGATCGCGGTTCTGAATTGGGCCGCGAGGTCGAGGGACGAGCGGGGCCAACCGCTCCTCCACAGGAACCCGCTCAAGGGCTTCAGGAAGCCCTCGGAGAAGAACCCGAGACGGGTGGCGCTCACCGAGGACGAGTACCGAGCGCTCCTGAAGGTGGCGTGCCGGGTGGACTGGCGGTTCCGGGTGGCGCTCGTGCTCGCTCACGAGACGGGACACCGCATTGGAGCCATCCGCCAGCTTCGGTGGAGTGACATCGACTTCGAGGGCGGGACGATCCTCTGGCGCGCCGAGCACGACAAGTCGGGCCACGAACACGCCACGCCCGTCACCAGCGACGCGCTCGTCGCTCTCGCCGAGGCGCGGAGAACGAATCCCGGATCCGGCGAAGAGCCGGTGCTGCCCGCGCCCAGGAATCCGCTGGGGTCTGCGGGCGCCGCTCGGTTGCACGCTTGGTGGAGCAAGGCCCAGATTCTTGCGGGGCTGGATCCGATGCCCGGAGGAGGCTGGCATTCGCTAAGGCGGAAGTTCGCGAGCGACCTGATGGCCCAGCCGCTCAAGGTGCTTTGCGCGTTGGGTGGCTGGAAGACCGCCAAGACGGTGCTCGAATGCTACCAGCGCCCGGACGCGGGACAGCTTCGGAAGGCACTGGAAGCTCGTCGGCGGGCTCGCAACGGAAATCGGGAATAGCGGGAGTCAAACAGCGGGAATCCAGGCTGTCGAACACGCAAATGTATTTACCGCAAGAAGATGCGAAACTACAATCACATGCCGGCCCGGCGCCTCGCCGCTCTCGGTGCTCGGGCGGCTTCATTCACGGACTGCTAGTACTACTGGCTGCCACGGCCACCACGGCTGCCTGCACGCCCACCTTGCCCGACGCGGACCGGATCGGCGACCCCGTGCCGGGGCTGACCGAAGAGGAACTCGCCCGCTTCGACGCCGGGCGCGCGCTCTTCGACCGCGTCTTTTCGGTGGACGAGGGAACAGGGCCGCTCTTCAACGAGAACCAGTGCAGCGCCTGCCACACCTTCCCGGCACCGGGCGGGACGGGCGAACAGCTCGTGATCAAGGCGACGCGCCGCCTGCCGGACGGGAGCTGCGACATTCTCGCCAGTGAGGGCGGCGAGAACCTGCGGCGACAGGCGACGCCGGCCCTCGCGCGGCTCGGCATCGAGCGGGACACGGTCCCGTCGGCAACGGCGGACATCGCGACCTTTGCGGTCCCCTTCCTGTTTGGGCTGGGGGCGGCCGACCTCGTCCCCGAGCGGACACTCTACGAAGCCGCCGACCCCGACGACCTCGACGGCGATGGCATCTCGGGCCGGGTCGGCCGCACGCCGGACGGCCGCACGGGGCGCTTCGGGCGCAAAGCGGACGTGGCCTCGCTGGACGACTTCACACACCTCGCGCTCTTCAACGAGATGGGGATCACCACCACCTCACACCCCCGCGAGCGCGGCCCCAACGGCGCCCCGCTCCCCGACGGCGTCGATCCCGCCCCCGATCCCGAACTCGGCGACGACGCGATCGACCTCATTACCGACTTCGTGCGCATGTTGGCCCCCCCGCCC
>CAZRQE010000065.1:0-4424 GCA_964602175.1 uncultured Gemmatimonadaceae bacterium
CATCAGGTCGCCCCACCGCGCTCCCCCGACCTCGCCGGCGCCCCCCGTGATCAGAACGACCGTCCCGGCCAATGTTGCGACGACGCCCGCGAGGATGCGCGGGTTGAACCGTTCCCTTCCCACCGCCAGCCCCAGGAGCAGGACCCAGACCGGACTCGTGGAGAGGAGCAGCGCCGCATTGCCGGTCAGCGTCCACGCCAGTCCGTAGATGAAGCCGATCTGGAAGGTGACGTGGCCGAACACGGCCAGCGCGAGGACCGGAAGCCAGTCCTTGCGGGCCGGCATGAGGCGGCGTCCCTGCATGCGCAGCAATAGCCAAACGGCCAGGGCAGCGCACGGGAATCGGAGGGCGTTGAAGGCGAGTGGGCCGATCTCGCGTAGCGCCGCCTTCACGACAGGGAAGTTGAGCCCCCAGATCAATGCGGTAGCGAAGAGCCCGAGGTCGACGGTGATGTCGTAGCCCCTCGGTCGCGCGCGTCCGGTGCGCCGCGGCTTCATCCGCTCCTCCCTCAGTGCCACGGCAGGTGACTCGACTCGACCCTGTAGAGGATGTAGTCCCGCAGCCCTGCGGCGGTGTCGCGCGCGATGTAGGGAACCGTGACGACGCCCGACGACAGATGCACCTCCAGCGTCGCCAGTCCCCTGCGGCGCTGCAGCGGAGACCGTTTCACCGTCACTCCCTGAACCTTGCGGAAGAGGAAGGCGTCGACCCTGCTGCCGACCAGCCCTCTGCGGCTTGCCAGTCCCTCTTCGTCGTGGAGATAGCCGCGTCGGCGCCAGCTCTGCACTCCGATCAGTCCCGACAGGACCAGCCACAGGAGGCACCAGGCGGCGAAGGGCGCGCCCGCGATCGCCGCGGGTCCCCATTGGGCAAGAGTGAACACCGCGCCGCCCAGGACCGGAACGGCAATGGATCGAAGCACGACTGCCCGGATGTAGTAGGGTGATACGCGCATGAAGTTCGGGCTGGCCGGAAGGAGCGTGAGTCCCGGCGCCTCTGTCCGGAACACGTGGCGGCGCATCTGCTCGGCGACCGAACCATCGAGCAGCGGTACGGTGAGGTTTTCCGCGATCTCGAGGGTCCCGGTGTTGTCTCCGCCCGGCACCGGTATCGCACCGGCGGGAAGCGCTTCGAGCCGGTACCGTCCGAACCAGCGCAGTACAAGGTTCTGGGCAAGCGTGAGCTGCTGGATCTTGGCGGATTCGACGACGACCTCCTTTTGCGTGAGGAGGCCGCCGCGCGAGCGGAACGCGGTGCCCTGTCGCCACAGCGTGAAGTCGTGGTGCCGCAGGAACGCGCCGATGACGACCGCAAGAAGCAGGAGGAGCATGCCGGCGAGCACCACGAGGATGATGGCCGTGGCCTGGCTGAAGGTGCCGAGGTCGGCGACGGCTGTCTGCAACGCGTCGAGCACGCCGACGATTGCGTCCTCAAAGGGCTCGGCCGCCTGTGCCAGGGCGGCGAGGGCACCGGCGAGCACCAGTGCCTTGCGGTCGGCGAGCCCGATTCGCAGCATGTCGCTGTTGGTGAGGCTGACAAGGACCTCGCCGGTGGCTGGAGCCGATGCGTCCCTCCGCAATCCGGCGAGGCCCTCGGTGCCGGCGTCCTCCTCGCCCACAGCGCGGCCCCGGCCGTCCTCGCCGTCGCCCACCCGTTTCCCGCGCCGGCCACGGTCGACCCGGGTCCGCAACCAGTCGGCCAGCTCGGTGTTGACGGCGGGGAGCCGCCCTTCGGCCGTAGCGGTGCCTGCGGTGTCGAGCCGAACGGTCACCAGGCCCAGGACCCGGTCGACCAGGGAACGCTCGACGTTGATGCCCTGGACGCGGTCGAAGGGGAGGTCGAGCGCGGTCCGCTTCACGAAGCCCTGGCGGATGAGGATGCGGTCTTCTTCGAGCCTGAACCGGAAAAACCAGTACCGGAGCAGGGCAGCGGCGCCGATGGCCAGGACCACCAGCAGGATCGCCCACGGCAAGGAGCCCCGCGACAGGAAATCGAAGCGCGTGAGGTACGCGATGGCACCGAAAGAGGCCGCCAGCTGGAGATAGCTCCCGGCGACCGCCTTGATCGTGGCGCCGAGAAAGAAGACGACCGCGAACGGCGAGGTCCGCCGCCAGACGCCGTAGTCAGGCCGGCTCGCCGACACCGGACTCCGTCGCTCCGGCGGTCTCGGCCTCGATGCGCGCCGAGACGAAGGCGCGCAGCCGTTCCGCCGTCTCCCCGCCGAGCCCGCGGATCTTGTGGGCGCCGCCGCCCGCGGGGAAGACGGACAGGTTGGCCAGACCGAACTTCCGGTCCAGGGGCGTGCTGTCCGTCTTGGTGTGCTGGACGCGGTTGAAGGGCACGGCCCGCACCGAACGCCAGAGCACGCCCGACCGGTACAGGATGTCCCGGTCACGAACGGCGTAGCCGCGGTAGGGCACCGCGATCATGGGCCATGCCAGCGCCCAGAGAGAGATCACGCCGAACACCGCCCACGCGACAGTCGGCAGCAGGGGAGCGGCCCGGATCAGCATCGCCAGACCCCCTGTCGCGAGGCCGTAGTGCAGGCCCGCCCCGATTCCCGCGAACACGAGGACACGGAACAGCACGCCGACCTGCAGGCGCGGCGTGAAGTGCGGGTGCAGCGGCTGCCAGTCGACGTGCTCCGCGCGGGGCAGGGCTTCGGTTGGGATCTCGGCGTTAGCGAACAGGCCGAGCCGTGTCATCGATCGTCCTCCGGGTGACTCTGTGGCATCTTCCGAACTTCGCCATCGTCTCACCAATGTAGTAGGCGGGAGTTGGAAGGAAGCAACGCGGAGTCGCCCAGGTCATGACCCACGACGAATACGTTCGCTGCGATGCCACGGTGCTCGCCGGACTCGTGCGCGCCGGCGAGGTCACCCCGCCGGAGTTGATCGAGGTCGCGGTGCGGCGCCTGGAACAGGTCAACCCGGTGATCAACGCGGTCGTCCACCGCATGGACGCGGAGGCTCGCCAACGCGCGGTCCGCCAGCGAGCGTCCGGGGTGGACCGCAACGCCGTCTTCGCGGGCGTGCCATTTTTTGCCAAGGATCTGCTCAGTGGCTACGCCGGACACCCGACCTCGGGCGGCAGCCGCGTCGCCAGGGACCTCGTCGTCGAGAAGGACACGGAGCTGGTGCGGCGCGTGCGCGCGACCGGGGTCTCGGTCCTGGGCAAGACCAACGTGCCCGAGTTCGGCCTCTTGCCGTACACCGAGCCGGAGTTGTGGGGACCCTGCCGGAACCCATGGTCGCTGGATCGGACGCCGGGCGGGTCGAGCGGGGGCTCGGCGGCCGCGGTCGCGGCCGGGATCGTGCCGATGGCGGGTGGCGGCGATGGTGCGGGCTCGATCCGCATGCCCGCTTCGTGCTGCGGCCTCTTCGGTCTGAAGCCGACCCGGGGACGAATCCCCCCGGGCCCGCGCGACGCGGAGCCATGGCGCGGATCGGTCGTGGAGCACGTGCTCACCCGCTCGGTGCGCGACAGCGCGGCCATGCTCGACGCCACCCACGGTCCTGAAGCCGGGGCACCGTACAGGATCGCCCCGCCGGCCGCGCCGTTCGTGCACGAGGCCGCCGCCGACCCCGGTCGCCTCCGCGTCGCGTGGACGACCGAGCCGATCATAGGATCGACCCTGCCCAGCGCCGATTGCGTGCAAGCGGTGGCCGAAGCGGCAGGACTGCTGGAAGAGCTGGGCCACCGCGTCACCGAGGCCGCCCCCCGCATCGACGGCAGGGCCTTCGCCCGTGCTTTCATGCACATGGTCGCGGGCGAAGTCGGCGCCGAGTTCGAGGATCTCTCGCGCCTCCTGGGGCGACGGCCCCGCCGCGCGGAACTCGAGCCGCTGACCTGGGCGCTCGGCCTGGTGTCCAGGGCGGTCTCGGGCAGGGAACTGGCCGTTTCGCTGCGAACGCTCGAGCGCTGCGGCAAGGCCGTCGGGCAGTTCTTCACCGACTACGACGTGCTGCTGACGCCCACGGTCGCCACGCCGCCCCCGAAGATCGGCGCGCTCCCGCCGAGCCGGTTCGAGCACCTCCAGCTGCGGCTGGTGGGCGCGCTTGGGTCGGGTCGCCTGATCAAGGCGGGCGGGATGCTGGAGCGCATCGCCGACAGCGCGTTCGAATACACACCCTGGACGCCCGTCTTCAACATCAGCGGACAGCCCGCCATGTCGGTGCCTCTCCACTGGAACGCGGCCGGGCTTCCGGTCGGGGTGCACTTCGTTGCGCGCGCCGGCGACGAGGCGACGCTCCTGCGCATCGCCGGACAACTGGAGCGGGCGCGTCCCTGGTTCGACCGGATGCCACTGTTGGCGCTACCATGAACGCGAGCCGTATCCGTACCACGACCCGGAGGGATCCAATGCGCGCGCCAAACCCGACCCGCAAGCCCATCACCCACCCCGTCGCCCGCGCCGCCGCCG
>CAZRQE010000066.1:0-11895 GCA_964602175.1 uncultured Gemmatimonadaceae bacterium
GCACTGAAGCATCTCCGGGCGGTCGTGTTCCACGACGGCGACGGGGTCGTCGCCAGCGTCGCCGCCGATCACCTGGAGGCCTTTCTCGGGGGCTTGCCCGGCGACTGCCAGCGTATCGTGTGCGGCCTGCCATTCGGCCCCGCGCTGCACTCGCTGGCAAAGCGGTTCACGCGCCGCGCCGTCAGCGTCCCTCCCCGGCCGCAGCCCGGCACGACCACCGGCCGCGCCCCGGCCGGCACGAAGCATCGCGCCCGTGGGCGGAAACGCCACGCTGCGACCGGCGACGGGGCGCGCACGCTGCAAGTGGCGGTGACCGCCGGCGACCGCGCGGAGGCCGTGCTCGACCACGCAGCCGAGCTGCTTCACGATCCGGTACGCCACGTCCTGGTCTTCACGACTTCGGCCGATCACGCGGCGGACCTGGGCGATTTCCTCGCGACCCACGGGTACCAGCCCGGACCGCCGGGCGACGAGTCGGTACCCGTTTGGATATCGCCCGGCGAGGACGCGGCCGCGCGGGAAGCGCTGGGCGCTGCAACCGATCCCGGCTCCATCGCGACCCTGTCGGCCTCGGTGCCCGCCGGCGCCGAAATCGCGGCGGTCCGCCACGGGGCCGGCGGTCCGGCCCGCGTGCTGGCGGAGATTCGCGAGCTCGCGCACCTGAAGGACATGGCCGCCGAAGCGGACCTGACGCTGAAACGGTTGCGCCCGGCCCGCCCGCAACGCGTCTCCGCGACGCTGGACCAGCTGGCCGACGACCTGCACGGAGCCGCGCGGGCCCCGGAGATCGCGCCGTACTATCTGCTCGTGGAGTCGTTGCTGGACCGCTTTTCGGCGGCTGAAATAGCCGCCGCCGCTCTTCTATTGCTCGACCGCAAGACGCCGAAGAAGGACACTGCCGCCGTGGGCGCAGGCAGCGCGGCCGCTCCGGAGAGCTGGGTCAGGCTGTTCGTGTCGGCAGGCCAGCGCGACGAGGTCGGACCGCGCGAGTTGCTCGGCGCCCTGACGAACCAGTCCGGCGTGCCAGGCGACAGGGTGGGCAGAATCGATGTCCGCGAGAGCCATTCCCTGATCGAGGTGAGGGAGGGCGACGCGAAGAAGGTGATCTCGGCGCTGAACGGCACCACGCTGGCCGGGCGCAGCCTGCGCGTCGACTACGACCGGGCGAAGGGCAGGCGGCCGACCGGCGGAGGCCGCCCGCCTGGAAGGGATCGGCGCCCGGTCAGGCCGCCATTTCGTCCTGGCGGCGCCGGAACATCCGGTAGAGGAGGTACCCGGCCGCGACGAACAGACCGATCTTGAAGGCCAGGGCCATGAATCCGAACAACATCCCGAGCAGGGGAATCGCGGCCGCCACCAGCAGCTTCAACAACACGACACTGACGGCTCCCGTGACCGCGACCGCGCCCAAAGTCCTCACCATCTGCATTTATTGATCTCCTTTATCGCCGGGGTCCATCCGGGCTGTGCGTCTCCCTACCCCCTGAAGCGGTAGGAAAGTTTCACGAAGACGCCCTCCGCCTCGGGACGGAAGTCACGGAAGCGGAACGCTGCCAGGTCCTCCATGAGCCGTGTGTATCCGATGAAGAAGACCGTCCCCGGGGTTGGCTCGTAGCTCAGCAGCGTCTCGACGGAGAAGTCGTTGGACTCGGACCCCCCCAGCGCGCGGCACGATGTGCTCGAGCAGTAGGAGACTTCGTCCCCGGCGCCGGGGGTCATCAGAACGCCCCTCTTCTGGCTGCCGTACTCCACGATGGTTCTCAGGAACAGGGCCCGGTTGAACTGATACTGGGCCCGGAATCTCGGAATCGTGGCGCTCGAGTAGAGCGAACCGTCACGCTGCCGGTACAGGCTGGAGTGACGAACCCCGATTTCCGAACTGAAGCTCGTCGTCAGGAACAGGTTCAGGCTGGCGTCGCCGGACCAGGAGCGGGCGATGTCGACGGGCGTATCGGTGATGAAGTCGAAGAGCGGAGTCTCCGAGCGCGTCAGCCGGACGTTCGATCGGACCTTGTCAAAGGGACTGACCCATATGAAGACGGTCCCGGAGTTGAGGCCCTGGAAGAGGGACTGGTCGGGGAAGAACGGCGTCGACCGTCCGTCGGGCGATGTCGCGAACAGACCCTGGTAGTCGGCCGCATTGAACTGGAAATAGGACCGGGAGTAGTTCCCGAAGATCGTGATGTTGTTGCGGAACGACACGCTCCCACCCAGCCGCACTCGCCGCTCCTCGGCCCAGCCGCGCTGCCAGAAGGTATCGTGGTCCCAGAACCCCTCCGTCTCGAGGCTTGGACCCCAGCGCTCGATCAGGTCGCCGGGCCGACCCCGGAAGTTGTAGCTGATCGACGACCGCAGCTGCGTGGTGCCGGTGCGCCGTATGAAGCCGCTGCCCGCCAGGAAATCGTCGCTGACGTTCAACATGCTTGCGTCGAACTGCAGGTTGCGGCCCGACCGGCCGAACTGAGCAGAAACGATGGAGCCGTCCAGCCTGTCCGGGGTTCCTTCCGCCGTGCGGCTGCCGGCGGCCAACAGCGACATGGTGTAGCGGTCCCGGAACTGGAACCTGCCGTCGACTCCCAGCAGCCGGTTGAAGCGGTCACCCTCGTACGTCCGGTCGGTGTACACCATCCCGATGTTGGAGGTGGTGCCGAGGTCCCGTCGGACACGCAGCATGTTGACGACGGGATTGGCTTGCATTCCCGACCCGTCGGGGTTGGCGACATCGTCCACCGCGCTGAGCAGTCCGGCGTTGAAGCTGCCGATCTTGCCCTGCACCTTGGCACCGGCCACCGGATTCACGATCGACCGGGTGTACACCAACTGTTGAGGAAGCCGGAAGATCTCGGTCCCTTCGAGGAAGAATGGGCGCTTCTCGCGGAGGTACAGAGCGAAGCGTTCATTGACGGCGATCTGTCCCGCGTCGGCTTCGACCTGTGAGAAGTCCGGGTTGTACGTTCCGTCCAGGGTCAGGTTGGAGGTGATTCCGTAGGTGACGTTCAGACCGAAATCGCCGTCGATGCCACCCCGCTGCAATCCCCCGGTGTCGCCGTCGTAGACGCCCTGCTTGGAGAAGGTCTGAACCGGATTGACCTCCAGAAACAGGCCGCGATCCAGGCCGCCCAACCCGGTCAGCCGGCCGAACTGCTCCATCTTGTTGGCCACGTTGGCCGTCACCGGTGCCCACGACTCCGAGTAGCCGTTGCGCGCGATGCGACGCTCGACCTGGAGCCCCCAGTCCTGCACCGGCGCTTCGCGGAAGCGGATGCTCTTCAGCGGCACCTTGACCTCGACCGCGTAGCCCCAGTCATGGAGCTTGCCGTCCGAATCCCACACGAAGTCGGGATTCCAGTCGATGGGCGCACCAAACCGGCGCTCCCGTCTGCCTCCACCCCCTACGACCCAGAGTCCGTCCTGCTGAACGCCGTATGGGTTGACCATGATGACATAGCCGCGCCGACGGTCATTGAACGTGTCGACGATGAAGCGCACATAGTCGTCGGAAAAGGCGAACGAGTCGCGGTCGCCGAGTGTGGCGCGAACACCACCCTCAACGTCGTCGTAGGCCTTGACGGCGAAGTAGATCGCGTCGTCCGTGAGCAGCACGCGCGCTTCCGTGCGCTGGGTTGCGGGCACGCCCTCGACCGGGTCGAACTGGGTGAATCCCGTGAGAACCGCGGCGCTCTCCCAGGCGGCCTCATCGATCTCGCCGTCGATGTCGATCGTGGCGTCTGCCACCCGCGGGCTCGGTATGTCCAGCTGCCCCGCACTGCCGTCGTAGACGATGGCGTCGGGCGGGTCGCCCGTGGCACCGTCTGGCGAGCCGGCCTGGCGCAGCGCTGCTTCCTGCCCGGCTGCGGCCGTCGCGAGGGTCATTGTCGCAAATAGTGCTATCATCGAATGCGTGATCTTCCGTTCGGAACCGGTCGTCCGGTGGAGAGGCGTGGAGACTGCGGGTGCGGGAAGCGCAGGCTTCGCGCCACCAGAACCGTAAGACACTTCGAGCGACGATACCGTTGAACATGGACCCATTTGACGATCGGGAAAAGCGGGCGCTGCTTCGGACCGTTGCCGCCGGTGTGGAGAATCCGGTGTGCCCGCGTTGCGGCGGCCGCTGCTCGGTGATCCGCACACGGACGCGCGCGGACGTCTCCTACGTCCGGGACAGGGTCGTGATCCGGTGTTCCGGGTGCATGCGGACCCTGGCTATGGAGGCCGGGTGGCCGGAAGCGCGCCCCGATTGACGGCCGGGGCCGGAGGTCGCCACAGTTGACGCCTCCGATTCTCGAAACGCGGAGCTAGTCGCAATGGCGTGTCACGACCGTCGAGCCGGTCTCTTTGCAGTGGTTGCCGTCCTCGTCATCCTCGTGTCCTGGCATGAGCCCCTGCGGGCCCAGGACGCGAACGGCGCGGATCCGGTTCCGGGCCCGCTCATCCTCGAGTTGTCGTCGAGCACCCGGGCCATGGCTCTCGGCGGGGCGTTCTGGGCCGGGGAGGGAACGAACGCGGTCTTTCATCACCCGGCCCGGATCGCGGGCGAAGGGTTCGGCGGTTCCCGTACGACGATCGGCGGGGCCACGCAACTTGCGCTGAGCGGAAGCCGGGCCTGGTTCGGGGGCACGGTCGCGGCCGGCGTGTCGTTCCTGGAATACGGCACCTCTGCCGAATCGCCCGTGAAGCTTCCCCGCGACGCGGCCGTCCTGATCGGGGGCGGCCACATGTCCGCGTCCGAGTACGTGGCGGCGCTGGGGTTCGCCGACGAGCTCTTCAGCGTGGACGTAGGCGTAGCGGCGAAGCTGATCGGACAGCGCCTGGGCGGGCTCGGTGGCAACACGGCGGCCGTGGATCTGGGCGTGGCCAGGTCGATCGGGCGTGTGGCCACGGCCCTCACCGTGCAGAACCTGGGACGCGGGCTGAAGCTGGGCCGCTACGAGGTGCCGCTGGCGCGGCGCGTGGTGGTTGGCGCCGGAACGGCCGGGCGAGCCCCGGTCGGGCCGCTCGACATTGGCGGCGCGGTCCAGGTCGCTCGCGAAGGCGACGGCGAAATTGTGCCGGGCGCCGGGCTGGAGGTGGCGTGGTGGCCTGTGCAGCGCCGGGTGTTCATCGTGCGGATCGGGGTTGTCAGGGTGGTGGAGGGGGACAGCTCACCGATCACGTTCGGATTCGGGTTCGAGGGCGACCGCATCCGGATCGACTACGCGCAGCGCGACTACGGCTACGAGGATCTCGGGGCGCTGTCGCACAGCATCGGGATCGCGTTCAGGTAGGGGGGTGCCGCCAGACCGGAATCTCGGGTATGCCCCGGCTGGTTTTCACCTCGACTCCCGGCGTCCGCAACAGCGGCGCCACGGCACCCGCATTCGCAGGCTCACCGGACAGCAGATGGCGCAGAATGCCGCGAATCCGGCCCGTCCGGGAATCGCGCAGGATGGTCACCGGATGATCGGTATCCCTGTCGATAGCGGTCGTCCCGCCAGGACCCGAAAGCCGAATGCGCGCAAGATTCACGCCCCACCCCGACTCCGCCGGAATCACGAAGGCGAAGCTGGAGCTGCCATCGGGATCGGCCACTCTCGGCATGTCGAAGCGCAGCGAGAACAACTGCTCGCCCGCCGAACTTCGCCCACTGATCTCGTACGCTCCCCCGGATTCCGGCAGGGCCGCCGGCCCATCGACGACGAACGCCGGCTCCAGATACGGTTCGCCCGAGTCGCTGACGCCTCCCCAAAGGAGGAGCGACCTGGTTGCCGGGCCAACAGCCAGGGCCGGGCTCGGCCCCTCGTCCGCCAGTCGATACCGCACTGCGTTGGTGAAGTGATAGTCGCTGATCCAGTCATAGTTGCAATAGGACATGAGGTCGCCCGTGCCAGGTGGTACGAGTACTCCCCCGAAGCGGAAGTCATACCCCCACGCCCCGATCGAACCACCGGAGTGCGGAAACGCATTGTCCGGGCTGCCCGCTCTGCAACCAGGCGGATGTCGCAGGCCCATGTTGTGTCCCAGTTCGTGTGCGATGACGAACTCTGACCGCGCCCCGCGATCGACCACCGAGAAGGTTGAACGGCCATCCTGATACGCTCGCCCGTGGTGGTCTGCAACCCGTCCGGTCATCGTCCCCAGGTAGTGGCCGGTACCCGCCTCCATAACGCGAATCAGTTCCGTTTCCGCCAGTACTCTTTCCGAGACGCTGCTCGAGATCACCACCGGGTCGTGCAGCACAACCTCCATGTCACCCACAGGCAGAAGCGTTCGTGTCTTACCTAGCAACACGTGATTCACCGGGTCGTCCGCCATTGCCCGCGTGATCGCGAGCACCGACGAGTCCGGCGCAACCTCCAGCAGGAATGGAATCAACGTCAGGCGGAAGACCGGCATGGCCCGAACGTCCACCTCTATGCGGCCGTTCTCCGGGATTCGCTTCGTGACACCCAGCCCCGAATCCAGCGTTCCCTCCGGATCGATTTCGATCACGACCTCCAGGCCCGGCTGCACAAGCGTGCCATCGATCTCGGCATTGGCGCTCGTCGACAACAACCCCTCGGAAACCGTCGTTGGAATCCGTGTGTCGCCGCCTGGTATCTCCACTACGTCCGCGGTGCGGTCCTCGAGGTAGAAGGTGGCACGCACGGGCGGGATGCCGGCGTTTGTGGCGCGGTTCGCCAAGGGAAACACACGCAGCAGGGCGGGGTCGCCGGCAACGAGCGGGACAGGGAAACTGCGCGACTGCACGGCCTGCGTCAGGTAGGCCAAGGTCGCTTCCAGGTCGCATCGTCGGATCCAGGCCTTGTCCAAGCGGTCCAGCCATTCCAGCAGATCGGGGTGGGGGGGGACGCACAGCCCTGTATCCGTCGCCGTGAATACCTGCAGCGCCCGAAGCTCGCCGAAGCTATCCGGAATCGGCCCGGACAGGTTCGGGTTCTCGCTCAAGGCCAGTTCTTTCAGGAAGGTCAGCTTGCCCATCTCCGGCGGGATCTCGCCGATCAACGCGTTGTTCCGCAGGTAGAGCCCGACGACACGGTGATAGATGTCCACCTCGACGCCGTCCCAGGACGCGAGGGGCAGGTCGCTGAGCCAGTTGGTGTTGCGCATCCAGTTGGGTCCTCCGGTTGCCGCATGGAGCGCCGTCAAGGCCGCCGGATCCGGATTCACAACCGCAATCGCGGCAGTCCCCGATGTTCCGCCACCGGTGGCGGTGATTGTGGCCGTGCCCTCCAACTCTCCCTGGATGCGCACCGAGTCCGACTGTGAGCTAAGGAACGGTGGTGGCATGACCCGCGCCACTGACGCGTTGCTCGACGTCCACTTGAAATCAACGCCGTCCACCACTTCGCCGTTGGCGTCCCTGGCCGTCGCGGCAAGCCAAAGCGCTTCGATCGGTGCGACCGTGTCGGATGAAGGGGCCACCGTGATGGATGACAGGAATGGAAACACCGAGACGATAAAGCTCTGCTGCGCCGACGCCCCGCCCGGGTCGCGTGCCGTGACCGAGATCGTCGCGGCTCCCTCCGCGACCCCGGAAAGGATGACCGAGTTGCCGGACACCGCCGCCGCCGCCACGCCCGCGTCCGATGTTTCCGCCGCATAGGTCAGTACATCCCCGTCCGGGTCGCTGAAATACTCCGAGACATCGAGTGTGTCGACCGAGCTGATGTCCACACTCTGGTCGGGGATCGTGCCTACTGCGGTCGGCGCGCGGTTAACTGCCGAAGACGGCTCAACAGCGGCCTCGGCGCATGCGCCGACAAGAACCGTGCCGACAACCAGAAGGACCGTCTCTTTCGGCATCGCGGTCCGGTATCAAAGGCACCAGGGCACTCACCCCCGCGGCACACGCGCCGCCCGGAATCCCTGGTGGAGCTGCGCCAATCCCACGTCATCTACCACCACTGTGCCGGCCTGGGTTCCATCGAAGACCAGCGCCACGAGTCGCAGCGCAGCCGGGTCGAACGCCGGGTTGTTCGCCGCAAAGTCGCCCAGCGGGATCGAAAAGTGCTGTAGCACCAGCTCCCAGGGATTGGCGAAGCGGTCGCCTTCCAGGTCGGTGCGCCGCAGGACGCGGATGGTGAGCGGTCTGCGCAACGGGCCATAGTCGGCGAGGCTCACCCTGGCGGTGTCGCCGTCCGCGTCGACCGCCGTGACGGTCAGCTGCAGAGGCGGCTTTTCCTCGTTGTCGCCGCCATCACCGCGACGGTTCCGACCAGCCTCTTCCCCGGGGCGATCACGGTCGCTCTCATCCCCCTCCGCCTCCGCGTCATCGGCGTCCGGATGCCTGCGGGGCCCCGGCTCGTCGTCCAGGCCGCCCACGTGCATCTCCAGCGTGGTTTCGGCCCCGATGGCCCACTCCTGCGACAGTCCGGCGGGCAGCGCAATGGTGAAGACGGACGGGGGTGCGGGGTCGTCGGAACCGCGGTAACTGTTGTTCCAGCCCAGCCACAGCGCCTGGTTGAGTTGCGACGACGAGGTTGTCGGCCGGTTGCTCGAGCGGAGTTGCAGGCGGCCCTCACGCCAGGTGCTGAAGTCGGCGCCGTGAAGGGTCACGCCGGGGGCCGAACCGGTCGTCACGTCGATATCCTCTTCGAAGTCGGCCAGCGGCCGGAACGACGAGTCCATGAAGCGCGTGATGTACATGGTTTTCGGCAGCCAGCCGCCCGCCACGCGGTGGTCGCGGAAGAGGGGCCGGTAGCGGTCGTCGCCCTTCAGCGTGATGTCCAGGAACGCCGAGACGAAGACGCGGCCGAACTCGCGCTGGTCCTCCGGCGGGAGCAGCCCCCGAAGCTCGAGGATGCGGGCGCTGCGCGGACCGTTGTCGTGCGCCCCCCAGACGGTGTTCCATTGCCCGTGGTTGGCCCGGTAGACGTAGACGGCCGATTTGAACATGTCGCTGTCCGGTCCGCGCGTGAAGCGCACGCGGTTGAAGAGGCGCAGCCCATGAAAGCTCGTCACGTCGCCGTCGTGTGAACCGTGGAAGACCAGGTAGTTGATGTCGCTGAGCGGGGCGCGCTGGTCGGCGGGCAGGTACTGGCCGTCCACGGGGGCGATCGAGATCACCGACTTGATGTCGAACCCGAAATCGAATTCGAGGGAGGCGTCGTCCGGGTAGCGGGTCAGGCGGTTGAAGGCGGCCGCGAGCGCCACGGCTTCGCCGCCGCGAGAGTGTCCGATGAGCGCGATGTTATCCATGTCCACCCGGCGATGGAATGGCCCGTCCGCGTCCTCGTTGAAGCGCCGCCAGGCCTGCAGGTGCTTCAGCAGCAGCCAGCCGCGCCCGTCGTTCTCCTGGCGGATCCCGCCGTTGATGAAGTTCATGTCCACCGACGCCAGGATATGGCCGCGGCTGGCCAGGAGCTCGCCGAGCCAGTCGTACCCGGGGTCCGAGAAGTCGCGCATGTTGTGGTTGCCGTGCACGACCAGGACGAGTGGGTGCGGGCCGGGGTCGTCGGGGTACCAGACGCGCGCGTTGATCGGGAAGCTGTCGGGCGAGAAGCCCCAGTAGCTGTTCCGGGACTGCGCGGAGGCGCCGAGGCTCACCAGCTTCGAGGCGTCGACCGTCTCGGTGACGATCGCCACCGAGTCGCGGTACTCGGGGCGGTTCCTGTCCGTGCCGCTGCCGTAGTAGAGGGTGAGGACGCCGTGGGGACCGGGGAGCGCCGGATTGGGGTGGTCGAGGTGGTGGCCGGACAGCACGGTGGCCGCGTCGGACGGGGTGAGCTCGAGGGAGCCGGCGCAGGCGAGCGTGAGGGCGACCGCGGCGGGCGCGGCTAGCGTGACGGCGCGGGGCCGTCCGGGGGCAGGTCTCATGCGGGGCATACTCGGGGAGATTCGCCCGCCGAGCAAGCGCCCGGCTATCGTATGGAAGACGATCACCCACCACCGGCAACGGGCGGCCATGGCGAAACTCAAGCGCGAACTCGGGCTCTTCGACGTGTACGCGATCGCGACCGGCGCGACCCTCAGCTCCGGTTTCTTCCTGCTGCCCGGGCTCGCGGCCGCCCAGGCCGGTGGCGCAATCCCCTTCGCCTACCTGCTTGCGGGTCTGGTACTCCTGCCGGGCATCCTCAGCATGGCGGAGCTGTCGACCGCCATGCCGCGCGCCGGCGGCATCTACTACTTCCTCGACCGCAGCATGGGCCAGCGGGTGGGAGCGATCGGCGGCTTCGGCACCTGGACGACCCTGACGCTCAAGTCCGCCTTCGCACTGGTCGGCCTCGGCGCCTACCTGCAGGTCTACTTCCCCGAGGCACCGGCGGGGCCGATCGCGTTCGCCTTCGCGGCGGGCTTCGCCGCGGTCAATCTGTTCGGCGCCAAGGCGACGAGCGCGGTGCAGCGCGTAATGACCGTGGTCCTCCTGGCCATGCTCGGCTGGCTGATCGGGGCCGGCGTCACGGCCGTGGACCCCGGGGCCTTCGAAAGCGCCTTCGACCTGGGCACCTCGCCGTTCTTCGCCACCGTGGGACTGGTGATCGTGTCCTACATGGGGCTCACCCACGTGGCCTCGGTCTCGGAAGAGGTGAAGAACCCGGACCGCAACCTGGCACTGGGCATGCTGCTGGCGTTCGCGACGGTGCTGCTCGTCTACGTGCTGGGGACGTGGGCGATGGTGGGGGCGGTCGGCGTGGAGGCGCTCTCGGTGGGCGAGGGCAACCTGGCACCCGCGGCGTCGATGGCCCGAGTGGTCGCGGGCCCGACCGGCGAGGCCGTGATGACCGTAGCAGCCATCCTGGCCTTCACTTCGGTGGGCAACGCCGGGGTCCTGTCCGCGAGCCGCTACCCGCTGGCCATGAGCCGCGATCACGTGCTGCCGGCCTCGATGCGCCGGATCAGCCGCTGGGGCACACCGTGGGTTGCCGTCCTTGCCACCGTGGCCCTGATCATCCTCTGGCTGGCGCTTTTCGACCCGTCGGGTATCGCCAAGCTGGCGAGCGCGTTCCAGCTCATCATGTTCGCGCTGGCGTGCCTGGCCGTGATCGTCATGCGCGAAAGCGGCCTCGCGCCCTACGACCCGGGCTTCCGCGCTCCCTTCTACCCGTGGGTCCAGATCGTCGGCATCGTCATCCCGCTCCCGCTGATCGTCCAGATGGGCTGGATGGCCACCCTCCTCAGCGTCGCGTTCGTCGCCTTCGGCATCCTCTGGTACAGTGTCTACGCCCGCGACCACGTGCGCCGCGAGGGCGCGATCTACCACGTCTTCGAGCGGCTGGGTCAGCAGCGCAACCAGGGGCTGGAGCGCGAGCTGCGGCAGATCCTGAAGGAAAAGGGCGTGCGCGACGCCGACCCATTTGAGAGGCTTATCGCGTCTTCGGATGTTCTGGATTACGAGGGCGCCGTTCCCTTCTCACGGCTGGTGGACCGCGCGTCACAGGCGCTCTCGCGACAGTTGGGGGTGAGTACCGCCGTCCTCACGCAGGGACTTCTCGAAGGCGTGGGCAGCGGCCTCACGCCGATGTCCGAAGGCGTCGTGCTGCCGCACCTGCACCTGGACTCCATACCCGGGCCGCGCATGGTCCTCGCGCGCGTTCGCGGCGGGATCGAAATCGACACCGGCGAGCCCGACGTGGCGCCCGCTGAAGACGAAGTCATCCAGGCCGCGTTCTTCCTGGCGAGCCCCGCGGCCGACCACGGCCGCCACCTGCGCATCCTGGCCCAGATCGCCGGGCGCGTGGACGACGAGAGCTTCCTGACCGAGTGGCTCGAAGCCGAGGACAACCTCGAGCTGCGCGAGGTCATGCTGCGCGACGAACGCATGCTCGTCGTGGAGGTGCTGCCGGAAGGGGCGAGCAGCACGCTGGCGGGCATGACGATTGCGGACATGGCGCTGCCCGAGAGCACGCTCGCCGCGATGATCCGGCGGCGCGGACAGCTCGTCGTGCCCCACGACGACACCGTCGTCGAACAGGGCGA
>CAZRQE010000067.1:0-8428 GCA_964602175.1 uncultured Gemmatimonadaceae bacterium
CGTCCCTACAGCAGGTTCTCCAGCGCCCCTACTCGTTCACTCCAGGGTGATCGGCATGCTCTGGAATCGGTGATCGGCATGCACCGGAATCCGTGATCGGCATGGAATGGAATCACTGATCGGCATGCGCCGGAATCAGCATGCGACGGCCATCATCTTCTCAACCACTTCCTCATCAGGTGCGACAAGGTCGAAGCCATTCAGGCCGAGGAAGATGACGGCGGCCAGGAATGAGATGCGCTTGTTCCCGTCGCGGAACGGATGGCCGGTGCAAATCCCGAAGACATAGCCAGCGGCGAGACGCGGCAGATCCGAGTCCGGGTCAAAGGCCCACCTCTGCCTGGCGCGCGCGAGACCCGACTCGAGGGCGTTCTCGTCTCGAATGCCGATCAGACCACCGTGTTCGCGGACCTGGTCGAGATGGACCGCCTCGATGACCAGCCGGGGAGCCCACCTCGGCTCCTGGCGCGTCACCTGGCCAGTTCCCTAAGTGCTCCCCGATAGCGTTTCTGAGCTTCCGCTGCTATCGCCAGCCCTTCCACTACATCGAGATCGTAGGGGCTCAAGAGGATCCCATGTGCCGTCTCGACGGCCAACACTTCGTCGCCAGCCGCCAAGTGCAGGCGTTCCGCCATTTCCTTTGGCAGCGTGGCCCCGACAGACCCACCCATGCGCCGCAGTTTGACATTTCGAACCATTGGTGGCCTCCTGATAGCACTTCAATGCTACCCGAGTTCCGATTTTGACACAGCTCCTTGCGTGCTCCGCCCGCGGACTGCATGCTGGGGACCCCGGACCGTCGGCACGGGTCGAGGCCGGCAGAAAGGTCGTCACGCGATCAGCGGAGAATACCCATGACCAAACGAAAGCAGGCGAGCGATTTCCCCAAAGAGGTACTGGCCCTCTTCGATGGCTACGTACACGGGCACATTCAGCGTCGGGATTTCCTGGAGGGGGCCGGCAAGGTGCTCGGCGGCGGAGCGGCTGCGGCGGCGGTCCTCGAGGCACTTCGTCCCAGCTACGCGTGGGCGCGGCAGGTGGCGACCGACGATGCCCGGATCCGGCAGGAGTACGTCACCTACCCTTCGCCGGACGGCTCGGGGACCATGCGGGGCTACATGGCCGTGCCCGCCGGCGCGACGGAGCCCGAGCCCTCGGTCTTGGTCATCCATGAGAATCGCGGCTTGAACCCCTACATCGAAGACGTGGTCCGCAGGTTCGCCGCCGCGGGCTTCGTGGCGCTGGGGCCGGACGCGCTCACCCCCCTGGGTGGCTATCCCGGCAATGACGACGAGGGCCGGGTGATGCAGCGGCAGCTCGACCGGGACGTCATGATGGAGGACTGGGTGGCCGCGTTCCGGTTCCTGCGGGACCACGAAACGACCACCGGGCGGGTCGGGGCCGTCGGCTTCTGCTACGGCGGCGGTGTGGTGAATCAGCTCGCGGTCCGGCTGCCGGATCTGGGCGCTGGCGTGCCGTTCTACGGGTCGGCGGCGGCCCCGGAGGACGTACCCTCGATACAGGCGCCCCTCATGATCCAGCTCGCGGGCCTGGATGAGCGGATCAACGCCCGCTACCCGGCCTACCAGGAGGCGCTGGAGGCGAACGGCAAGGACTTCGTGGTCCACGTCTATGAGGGCGCCAACCACGGGTTTCACAACGACACGACCCCTCGCTACGACCAGGAAGCCGCCAGCCTCGCGCAGGAGCGGACCATCGCGTTCTTCAACGAGCACCTGCGGGGGTGAGCCGGCTCACCCCTCCACGAGAATCTCGCCTTCGCGAAGCACCAGTTCCTCGTCGATCCACACCGAGGGCGCTCGTGCGACAGCGTCGAAGTGGGTCTTGGCGGACACGTTGCCGCCCAGGTTGGCGGACGTGCCGATCCCGATGTGCACCGTGCCGTTCACGCCTTCGTCGTTGAGCATTTCGCCCGTGAACTCGGTGCAGGCCGGATTCAGGCCAAAGGCGAACTGGGCCAGGTTGTAGACCCAGCGGTCCTCCTGCCGGGCGAGCAGATCGGCCAGGAAGTCGGCCTGGTCCCCACCCTCGATCCGCGCGACGAAGCCCTTCGAAATGTGGAAGGTGACGGGTCGGCGCACCGGACCCACCCCGTAGTACGGAATGCTCCCGTCGCAGACGAACACACCTTCGGCGGTGCCCTGGGCGGGTGCGCAGTTGGCCTCGATGTTGGGGACCGCCGAGAACCCGGGTCCATCGAGCAGGCAGGCATGGCTGTTCCCGGTGACACCCGCGAGGCTCATGCTCAGGTCGGTGCCGGAGGGGTTGGTGACTCGTAGCCGCGAGCCGGCGGTGAGCGTGGACGCCAGCGACCGACACAGGGGCTGGCGCGTCCGGAAGTCCGTAAAGAGTCCACCCTCGCGCATCATCCGTTCGGTGAAGGCCGTCATCGACAGGACGCGGGCGCCCGCGCCGATGGCCTCGCGCACGGCGCGCGTGTGCGCCATGGCAAGGGTCACGGGGAGGAAGACGACGTCGGCAACCGTTAGAGCCGCGGCCACCGCCGCCCCCGGCTCCTCGTTGTCGATGGAGCGGGCCGGCGCGATCAGGATGCTCGCGACGGCCCCAGCCTCGCGCGCCTCGTCCGCCACGGCTTCGGCGATGCTCATCCGCTCCGGATCGGTGACGATCACGGCGTTCTCGGCGGCCTGGACGTTGGCGCAGGTCCGCACGAGGATTCTGGCGCCGCCCTTCATGCCGCCGGGCCGGCCGTTCCTACCAGGCCGTCCTTCATACGAGCACCTCCGTATCCCGCTGCACCACCCGCCCGTCGACGGCGATCGTCGGCGCCCACATGAGCAGGTCGTAGTGCGTGGGCGCCACGATCTCGCCGCCCAGCGTGTGGCTGGTGCCGATGCCGATGTGGATCGTGCCCAGAACGCCCTCGTCCTCGAGCATCTCGCCGGTCAGGCGAGCGTTCGGATTCAGGCCGACGCCGAGTTCAGCGACGTTGAAGCAATGGGGGTCGGCGAAGGACTCCAGGTGCTCCCGCAGGAAGTCGGCCTGCGCGCCCCCGGTCATCTCGACGATGTAGCCGTCGCGCACCAAGCAGACGATGGGCTCGCCCAGGATCCCGATGCCCAGGTAGGGCACCGACGCGTCGGCGATGATCGTGCCGTCGGCCGACCCGGTGACCGGCACCACGTTGACCTCGATGTCGGGGACGGGAGCCAGCTCGCCGGGCGCCGGAATGTTCGTCAGGACGTTGGCCACCCGGCCCTCGATGCCGAACCGGAGGTCGGTGCCCCGCGGAGAGGTCAGCCGCACCGAACTGCCCGCGGTAAACGCGGCCCCGAGGCGACGACAGACGGCGGCCTGGGCCTCGAAGTCGGTGTGCAGCAGCGCCGGACTGGTCATGATGGCGTCGGTGTAGGCCGTCATCATGCATACGCGCGCGCCCGCGTCCAGCGCGGTCCGCATCGCCCGCGTGTGGGTGATCGAGATGCGCACCGGCGAGAAGATGACGGCCGCTTCCGCCATCGCGCGGGCCACCGGCGGGGGCGGCTCCTGCCCGTCCTGGTCGCGCACCGGGATGATGCAAACGGTCACCGCGGCTCCGGCCTCGCGGGCGGCCGCCGCCACGGCATCGGCATAGCGTCGCATCGTGGGGTCGGTCACGATGACCACCGCCTCGCCCGCCCGGACGCGTCCGTTGACGTGCACGAGCCGTTGGGCGCCGGGGGAGAGGGACGCGGCCGGGGCCACGTCCGCGCCCGCCTCGGCAGCGCCCACCTCAGCCACGTTCCCTCCCGAAGAACTCATCGAAACGGCCATCAAAGATGATCGCGGTGTAGCCATCGCCGGTACAGTTGGTCGCCGTGCGGAGCATGTCGGGTATGCCGCCCGAAAGCGCGATCCAGCTCGCGACGAAGTCGCCCTGCGCCTGGCCCTCCAGTCCCAGAATGCTTGCGAACAGCGTCGCGCTCCAAAGCGCCGTCCCCATCCCGGCCGGCAGCCCCGGCGCCGCGATCGTGAACAGGACGACGGCCGGCCACGCGGCCAGCATCATCACCCAGCTCAGCTCCATGCCGAAGACGTAGCTCACGACGAACGGGCCATAGGCGAGGTAGGCAAGCGCGCTCGCGTCCAGGTTTACCACGGCGCCGAAGGGGAGGACGAAGTCGGCCACCTCGTCGCGGACACCCACCCTTTTCGTGTTGGCGAGGTTGATGGGCAGCGTCGCCAGCGACGAACACGTGCCCGCGGCGAACATCGCGGTCGGCACGTAGTACCCGCTCAGCACCGGTCCCACGCGCCGGCGCCCCACCCGGCGCACGAGCACGAACGTGTAGAACGCCCACCACACGAGCACGAGCGCCGCCGTGTAGCCGGTCATGGTGAGGTAGTGGGACAGCCCCAGGCTCGCACCGAAACGCACCCCCAGCGTGACCCCGAACGCAAGGATCAGCGGGAGCATGACGTAGGCCAGACTGCCGCCCGCCCGCTCGATGGCGCCGGCGGCTCTCCGCAGCACCCCGTAGGTCGGATCGTGGCGCGCCCCGAAGAGCCCGAGTAGCACGCCCGCAAGAATCGCCAGGAGCGGCCGCGAGGCCCCGCCCTCCCCGAGACTCTGCAGCATGGCGACCGCCTCCGCCCACACACCCTGGTCCCCGGTCACAACCGGGATGCGAAAGATCGCGGCCGAGGCCACCAGCGCGATCAGCCCCGCAACCGTCGACGTGAAGACGTACCAGAGCACGACCGCCCCCGCGAAGCGGCCCGCCAACCCACGCCGCACCAGCGTCGCGATCGCCGGGCTCAGCGCGGCAAGAATCAGCAGCGGCACCACCGCGACGACCCAGCCGATCAGCGTCGACGTGGCATCGGCCACGGGCGCAAGAGGTCCGGGAAAGAAGCCGCCCGCCGCCAGGCCCACCACCAGCGCCAGAAACGTCCACACGTAGGTGGGGACCCCGCGCTTCACAGGCGGCTCGCCCTGCTCTCGGGGCCTCGGATGCAGGCGCAGATGCAGGTGCAGGTCCGGCCCATCGCCTCAGGAGGCGGGCAGCGCGAGCCGGTAGCGACGCACTCGCTCCACCCCCAGATCGTCGCGCTCGACAGCCCACACGAAAGAACGGCCGAACACGGGCGGAGGCGAAGCGCCGAATCCTTCGGGCGGCACCACGGCCCCCAGGTAGGTTCCGTCGGCTTCGAACACGTCGTAACGGAGCGGCTCGACCAAGGTGAATGCGGCGGACTCGGGATCGGTCGGGTCGTGATCCTCGTTCGGGACCCGTTGCGCCTCGGTCCACAGCCTCACCCAGATACGGCCATCGCTTCCGGCGCGCAGGCCCCTGAAGGGCGGCTTGTGATCCGGTATGGCAGGACCGTCCCAGCTCCAGCCCGCGTCGAACCGGCGCATTCTGCTCAGAATCCTCTGCTCATGGCGCTCACGTTCATCGTCCAACACCGCCACCGGCGTGTGATTCCTCTCAATGCGCAACACGCCACCGTCGCGCTCCAGGTCGATCCGGTACGCTGTGGACAGACCCGACGCGAACTGGCCGGAAGGGTGGACCGTCCAGTACCAATCCGGGCCGAAGGGAACGGTGGCGGCGACGGAGATCCACTCGTCCCCGCTCTCGGCCTCGACGCTCATCCTGTACCTGTCGTCGTCGAAGTCGGCAGGGGCTTCAGGCGGCGAAATCGTATCGAGGTGCGTGCCGTCGGGGCCCATGACGATGAAGCGCAGTTCTTCGTCCGAGTTGTCCACGTAGATGCGGCCCTGGTCGTCCTGGTACAGCGGCGTATTCATGAAATAGGGACTTGCGCCGTACCGCCATTCCTCGGCCTCCCCCGTTTCCAGCGTGAACAGCTGCACGCGACCGTTCGCCGGATCCCTCACGAGCACGCGGCCGTTGGAAACGGCGACACCGATCGGCACCTGGAATTCACCCGGCCCCTCGCCACTCCTACCGAACGTCGCGACGTGCGTGCCGGCCGAATCGAAGGCGCGCACGTGCCGGGCCTGTCCGTCCAGCACGTACATGTTGTGGTCATCGTCGACGGCAATCGCGCGCACGGAACCGAAGAGGTACTCCTCCGGCCCCTCCAACTCGCCGATCGAGGTCTCCGGCACGAGCGTGGCATCGCCCCCCCAGGCGCTTCCGCTCACGGTCCTGACCACGGTCGTGTCGCCGATGGTCTCAGTCTCGACAACAGCGTCGACCGCGTCCCGCGAGTCCGAGATCGGCCCGCAAGCGAACAGGAGTGCAGCAGCAGCCAGAACGAGGCAGCGGGTGACGCCGGCAGCAGCGAGCCGCTCAGCGCGGGCGTGACGGGAGCGCCATGGCAGGATCGTCATGATGATGACCTTTGCGGGAAGAGGGCCCGGCGACGGCTTATGCCAGGCTACACTATTCTAGACATCGCCATCCCGGTCCAGGTTGCGCCGCACCGATGAGCTGGACGCCCCCGCGGCCCGCGTAGGAAGCCACCCGCGGCCAGACCCGCCACCAGGGGCCAGAAACACACGTAGGTGGGGATCCCGCGCTTCACCGGCGGCTCGTCCTGCTCTCGGGTTCAGGTCCCGTACATGTCATGGCAGAATTGTCACGATGATGAGGCTTGTCGGTGACAGGATACTAAGAAGCTGGCGGTACATTGAACGCAAGAGCCCCGAGGACGAAAACCGCCTCGGGGCTCCTATCTCAGCGTCTTGCTGCGCCCGAAGGCGTGTGCAGTAGAGGACGACCTGAGGAATTACGTCCAGAGTATCGTCAATGCCCACCCCGAACGCAACCTGCGAGCTGCCATGCTATCCATCGGAAGCCTTCGAAATGCCCTTTCGGCGGAGCGCCTGGGTGCCTATGCCCTGCCCGATGATACCGACGAGGTCGACAGCGTCGCCAGATACCTGTGGAATCTGGCGCTGTGCAGCGCTCTCCAACCAGCGCTCCACACCCTTGAGGTCGCCGTCCGAAACCACCTCTTCAGCGTCTCAAGACGGATCGTGGATGAGGCAGCCCTCAGCTTCGACAAGGTTCCCTGTTGGCTCGACGCCCGACCCTCTCTACTTGCCGGACGCGAGCGTGAGGCCGTTGAGCGGGCGAAGGAAGCGATCAGGGTCAGAAGGAGTCCGATGACCGAGGGCCGGCTTGTCTCGATCCTGGGGTTCGGCTTTTGGGTGAGCCTGTGCAAGAGACCATATGAGCAGGGGCGCATTGACGGGCCACGCCTCTGGCCCCAACTCGCGACCAGCGGATTCCCGCATCTGCCCAAAGCCAAGCGCACCCGCAGTCAGATCTTCCACGCCCTGGATTCGCTCCGCGACCTGCGTAATCGAGTCTCTCACCACGAGGCTGTTTGGGACCGAAAACTCAACCGACGCCATGCCGAGATCGTCGAGACAATTGGCTGGATCAACCGCGACCTGGCAGCGACTTTGGCGGCACACTCACCGCTTCCGACAGCAATCGAAAAGGGTGTGGCCGGATTCCGAGCTCAGGCCGAGGCCATCATCAAGTGAAGTAGCGCGGCACGCCGCCCCGGCACCTCCTCGCCGCCCACGATTCCGGCGCGTATCATAAGGGATACCGGCCGACCGCCACCCACCGGCCAACCGTCCACCCACCGGCCGACCGCACACCCACCAGCAACGAGGCTCACCATGCGCACCCTCTCCCTGGCCCTCACCGTTTCCGCCGCGGCGCTCTGGGCGCCATTCCACTCGCAGCTCGCCGCGCAGCAGCGCCCGCTCTCCTTCATGGACGTGCAGCAGCTGAAGCGTGCGGGTTCGTGGACACCGAGCCCGGATGGCGCATGGATGCTCTACACCGTCACCACCCCCGACTGGGAGAAGGCCGAGTCCCAGTCCGACATCCACCTGGTGTCGCTCACCGACGGCGTGGCGTCGGACCGGCGGCTGACCTACACCGAGGACCACAACGAGACGAGTCCGGCGTGGGCTTCGGACGGGTCGTTCTTCGTGTTCTCGTCCAACCGCGACGGGAACGACAGCCAGCTCTACATGATGCGGCACGACGGCGGCGAGGCCCGGAAGATCACCGACGCGGACGAGGGGGTGTCGGGTTTTGACTTCAGTCCCGACGGTCGCTGGCTCGTCTACCGCTCCGGCGAGCGCGGCCGCGAACAGCTCTATCGGCTGCCTGCGGATGGTCTGGTTGGCGCCGAGGCCGAGGTGATCACGCTTGGCGACGCGGGCGTCGAGCAGTGGGACTTCACCCCCGACGGGAGCCGGATCTACTTCGCGCGCCCCGACTCGTTCGACGAAGACGAGGTCAAGCGCGTCGAGAAGGGGTTCACGGTCGACGTGCGCAACGCGGTCACGCCCCTGTCGAGCCTGTGGAGCGTGGAGGTCGCGACGGGCGAGGAGCGGCGCGAGACCGACGACGCGTCGTACAGCGTCGACAGCTTCGTGCTCTCGGACGACGGCCGCTGGATCGGC
>CAZRQE010000068.1:0-10618 GCA_964602175.1 uncultured Gemmatimonadaceae bacterium
CTGCTGGACGGCACGATCACGGCCGACTCGATCCTGCTGGACAACCGCGCGCTCGACTCTGCCCGCGTTACGGCGACATACGCGCTCGGCGCGGGGGGACGGCTTCATGCATTCGTCACCCGCTCGGACCGGGAATCCTACGAGGCACAGGCCGTGCTTCGCCTCGAAGAAGGCGGTGGCCGACTCGATCTCGACCGCCTCACGCTGGTGTTGCCGGACCGGCGCTGGGGCCTGATGGGCCCCGCGAGCTTCGTGTGGAACGATACGGCGCTGACCGTCAACGACTTCGGCCTCATCCGCCCCGGGGCCGACGGACTGAGAATGTACGCGGACGGCCACCTGGCGCGTGAGGGGGGCGACTCGGATTTCGAACTGGACGTTGCCAACCTCGACCTGTCCGTGATCGGGGGACTCCTGC
This sequence comes from uncultured Gemmatimonadaceae bacterium, assembly GCA_964602175.1. Lineage (GTDB taxonomy): Bacteria > Gemmatimonadota > Gemmatimonadetes > Longimicrobiales > Gaopeijiaceae > Bin94. The sequence continues at coordinate 419 of CAZRQE010000068.1, forward strand.
AGATGGAGGAGCCTCCCGCAGGCATCGTGTCGGCCGCCGTGCGCGCGCGCGGGCCCGGGCCGGACCCCGCGTGGGCGGGTTCGGTTCGTGTCGCCGATGTCGCGTACGGGACCGTGGCCTTCGACACGGTGACCGCGAGTGGGCGTTACACGGACGGCAGCCTCACGCTCGAGCTGGATTCCTGGGTCCAGGCGGGGCGCACGCTTCACGTCAACGGCTCGGTGCCGCTGGATCTTCGCCTCGCGGCGGTCGAGGACCGGATCCCGGACCGCGCCGTGGATCTCGACATCGTCGTCGACTCGTTTCCGGCCGCGATGGTCCTGGGTGTGATCAAGGGGATGGAGGATGTCGGGGGACACCTGACCGGCGACGTCCGGTTGCGAGGCACGCCATCCGATTTCGAACCTGCCGGGACACTCCGCCTGGCGGACGGGACGGGTCTCGTCGCGCCTCTCGGCGTGCGCCTCACCGACGTCGACATCGGGATGCTGCTCAGCACCGACGGCACGGTTGTGGTGGACGGAGCCGCGGTGTCCGGCGGCCCGCTGGAGGTACGGGGCGAGGTCAACGCGGGCCGTTTCGACGACGTGCAGCTCGACCTTGCCTTCTGGGCCCGCGAGTTCCAGGCGATCGACCGCCGCGACATGGAGGCGGCGATGAGCGGGGACTCGATCACCCTGACGGGAGCCTACGACGCTCCCTTTGTGGAGGGTGGGATCACCGTCACCGACGGTACCGTCTTCATCGAGGAATTCCGGCGCGCCGCCCAGGTGATCGACCTTTACGATCCGATCCTGTTCAGTGCCGCCACGGCGCGAATCGGCACCGCCGACCAGACCGAGGACGCGAACGCCGGGACCGTCCGCGCGCGGAACCAGTTCCTGGAGAACCTCCGGGTCCTGATCGACGTGCAGATCGGACGGGGGAACTGGCTGCGCTCGCGGGAATTGAACGTCGAGACGGCCGGTGATCTGTCTCTGACCTTCGACCGTCAGCGCGACCAGCTCACGCTCCAGGGCGAGATGGAAGTGGTGCGGGGCACGTACAACCTGGGCCCGCGCACCCTCAGGATCACCGAAGGCGGGTTCCAGTTCGTGGGCACACCGGGCTTCAACCCCGGGGTATCGATCACTGCCGAGGACCGGCTGCGCACCCGGGAGGGAGAGCCGCTGGTGATCACCGCGGACATCTCCGGCACGTTGCTGTCTCCCGTCCCGACGCTCTCCAGCGACTCGCAGATCGCGATGTCCGAGGCGGACCTGGTCAACTACCTCCTGCTGGGACGCCCGACATCGGCGTTTGTCGACGAGGGCGTGACGGCGTCGGTGGGTGCCGGAAGCAACATTCTGTGGGGACAGCTGGCCAACCAGATCGGGTACCTCCTTGCGCGTGAGCTGGATGTGGACCATCTCTCCGTGTCGCAAGCGGAGCAGAGCCAGGCCAGCGCCGCGTTCGGAGCGTCGTCGCTGCAAGTGGAGGTGGGGTGGTATCTGCTGGATGATGTATTCTTCACGGGCGTCTATCAGAGGGGGTTCTGCGCAGATCCGACCCTGCCCGTCAGCAGCGGTGGCGTGCGCGTCGAGGTCGGCATGCCGAAGGACGTGACACTGGAAGGCTTCTACGAAGGCCGATGCACCCGCGAGCGGTATCGCGGACTGGGCGACCTGTCCCTCGAACTCGCCCGCATCTGGGGGTTCTCGTTCTTCAGGGAGTGGGGGTACTAGGTGCATCTGGTCGTCCGCGGCGCGCGCGAACACAACCTCAGGAACATCTCCCTCGAGATTCCCCGCGAGCGGCTCGTCGTGGTGACGGGCCTGTCGGGCTCGGGCAAGTCGTCCCTCGCCTTCGACACCATCTACGCCGAGGGCCAGCGCCGCTACATCGAGTCGCTGTCCGCGTACGCGCGGCAGTTCCTCGGCCTGATGGAAAAGCCCGACGTGGACGCGATCGAGGGGTTGTCGCCGGCAATCTCGATCGAACAGAAGACGGTGTCGAAGAACCCCCGCTCGACCGTCGGGACCGTGACCGAGATCTATGACTACCTGAGGCTGCTCTATGCGCGTGCCGGGACCCCCTATTGTCCGCGCTGCGACCTCCCCATCGTGCGCCAGCCGGCCACGCAGATCGTCAAGCAGCTCCTGAGAACGCAGGAGGGCGCCCGTATCCAGGTGCTGGCGCCGCTCGTGCGGGGGCGCAAGGGCCAGTTCAGGGACATCTTCGACCGCGCTCGCCGGGAAGGCTTCGTGCGCGCCCTGGTGGACGGCCGGGTGTACGACCTGCGCGAGATCCCGCGGCTGAACCGGTACGAGAACCACGATATCGCCATCATCGTGGACCGGCTGGTGGTGAAGGAGGAGGACCGCGCCCGGCTGTCGGACTCGGTGGAGACCGCGCTCGGCGCCGCGGACGGTGTCGTGCAGGTGCTTGAGCGGCGGGGCGGCCGGGACGTGTCCCACCTCTTCAGCGAACACTATGCGTGCGCCGACTGCGGAACCAGCTTTCCCGAACTCGAGCCGCGCGTCTTCTCCTTCAACTCGCCCCACGGCGCGTGCCCGGACTGCGGCGGACTGGGAACGACGAAAGAGGTGAACGGGGCGCTCCTCGTGGGGAGCCCGTCCCTGTCGATCCTCGAGGGCGCGATCATTCCGTGGGGAGAACCCGGCGGGCACCTGCGAGGCTCGGTGATTCCCGGGCTGGCGGCGGCCTACGAGTTCGATCCCAGGGCCCCGTGGGGGGATCTGCCCCCGGAGGCGCGCGACGCTATGCTCCTGGGTTCGGGGAGGATGAAGATCCGTTTCCCGTACAACGCCGGCAAAATGAGGGGCCACTACGAAGACTATTGGGAGGGGGTGGTGGCCAACGTCGAGCGCCGCTACCGCGACACGAGCTCCGAACACGTGCGGTCGCAGCTGGAGCGGTACATGTCCAGCCAGACGTGCGCCGCCTGCGAGGGGTCGCGCCTGGGTCCCTTCGGGAGGTCGGTGAGAATCGGCGGGGCCACGATCAGCAGCATGACGGATCAGCCGATCGGCGACGTCCTGCGATTCATCCGCTCCCTGCCCGTGACGGGGGAGTCCCCTGCTTCCGATGTCGAGCCCGCCCCGGGGGAGCCCCTCTCGTCCGAGGTCGCGGGACCGATTCTCAAGGAGGTCAGGGAGCGGCTGGGCTTCCTGCGCAACGTCGGGCTGGACTACCTGTCGCTGAGCCGTTCGGCGGCGACGCTGTCGGGAGGCGAATCACAGCGGATCCGTCTGGCCACCCAGATCGGAAGCCGGCTGGTCGGGGTCCTGTACATCCTCGACGAGCCGTCGATCGGCCTGCACCAGCGCGACAACCATCGCCTGCTCGACACCCTCAAGGAGTTGCGCGACCTCGGGAATTCCGTGCTGGTCGTGGAGCACGACGAGGACACGATCCGGGAGGCGGACTTCATCGTCGACCTCGGTCCGGGGGCCGGGCTCGCCGGCGGCCAGGTCGTGGCGGCCGGTTCGCTGGAGGACGTGCAGAACCACCCCGAATCCGTGACCGGCGCCTACCTGCGCGGCGATCTCGAGATTCCGCTGCCGGAGCGCCGCCGCCGCCCCGACCCGGCCCGGTGTCTCACCGTGCGGGGCGCATCCCAGCACAACCTGAAACACATCGACGCGGCCTTCCCCCTCGGCTGCTTCATCGCCGTCACCGGCGTGAGCGGCTCGGGCAAGTCCACGCTCGTCAACGGCACGTTGTATCGGACGCTGTCCCGTCACTTCTACCGCTCCCGGTCCATCGCCGGGGCGCACGAGCGGATCGAAGGCCTCGCCAACGTGGACAAGGTCATCGAGGTGGACCAGTCGCCCATCGGCCGCACGCCCAGGTCCAATCCGGCCACCTACACCGGTCTGTTCACCCCGATCCGCCAGCTGTTCGCCGGGGTTCCGGAGGCACAGATCCGCGGCTACCTCGCGGGCCGTTTCTCGTTCAACGTGAAGGGCGGGCGCTGCGACGCCTGCAAGGGCGACGGCCTCGTCAAGATCGAAATGCACTTCCTGCCCGACGTGTACGTCTCGTGCGACGTCTGCAAGGGCCGCCGCTACAACCGCGAGACCCTGGACATCTACTACAAGGGCCGCAACATCTCCGACGTCCTGCGCATGACGGTCCAGGAGGCGCTCGAGTTCTTTTCGGCCGTGCCCCAGATCAAACGGCGCCTGCAGACGCTGGCGGACGTCGGTCTCGGGTACATTCGGCTCGGCCAGAGCGCGACCACGCTCTCGGGTGGCGAGGCGCAGCGGATCAAGCTGTCGGCGGAGCTTTCGAAGAAGGCCACCGGGCGCACGATGTACATCCTCGACGAGCCGACGACGGGTCTCCACTTCGAAGATGTCCGTATCCTCCTGAAGGTCCTGCACCGCCTGGTCGAGCGCGGCAACACGGTCGTGGTCATCGAACACAACCTCCACGTCGTCAAGACCGCGGACTGGATCATCGACCTCGGCCCCGAAGGCGGAGAGGCCGGCGGACGCATTGTCGTGGAAGGAACGCCTGAACGCGTGGCCGACGACCCGGCTTCGTACACGGGCCAATACCTGGCGCCGCTTCTCGCTACGCGCCAGGAGGTCTCGGGGCGCGCGGGAAGGAGTGAAACAGCCCGTTGATGCGCGTGCGGATCCGCCGGGGCGAAGGGGGCCACGCGACCCGGAAACCGCGCCGACGGGCGGGCTCGTAGGGCGTTGGTACGACACGGCCGGCTGTGTTACGTTCCGGCTTGCCACCTTCGCCCGACCCTGGAGGGAAACGGTCATGGTTACCCGAGACGACCTTGAAAGCTACCTGATCCGCATGGACGCGGATTTCGACGAAGTGGACGACGGCATGTTCCTCGTCCGCAATGAGAACGGCGGTGCTCCGATCGTCGTTCACCACTCCGAGCCACTGCTGCTCGTGCGCATGAAGGTCATGGACCTGCCTACGGACTCGGGGGACCTCGGCGGCCTGTACGAGACGCTCCTCAGGCTCAACGCCACGGATGTGATTCACGGGGCGTACGGCATCGAGGCAGGTGAACTGATCCTCAGCGACACGCTCCAGCTCGGCAACCTCGACTTCGACGAGCTGCAGGCGTCGCTGGAGAGCGTTCAGCTCGCGGCATCGTCCCACGTATCCCGAATTCAGGCCCTGGCAGGCGAGAGAGGGGGCGAATAGGAGATGAGCATCTTCAGCAAGTTCTCGACGATGATCAAGTCGAACATCAACGACCTCATTTCCCGGGCCGAAAACCCGGAAAAGATGTTGAACCAGATCATCCTCGACATGCGGGACCAGCTGGCCAAGGCGAAGCGCGAGGTCGCGGCCGCCATCGCCGACGAGCGCAAGCTCAAGGGCCAGCTGCAGGGCGAAGTCAAGCAGACGCGCGACTGGGAGCACCGGGCGATGCTGGCCGTCAAGGAAGGACGTGACGACCTCGCCAAGCAGGCGCTGATCCGCCAGCAGGAGCACGCGGACCGCGCGGCCGTCCTGGAAGGCACCTGGCAGGCGCAGGCGCAGGAAACCGAGAAGCTCAAGGGGTCGCTGCGGCAGCTGAACGACAAGATCGAAGAGGCCAAGCGCAAGCGGAATCTCCTCATCGCGAAGCAGAAGCGCGCCCAGGCACAGAAGCGCATCCACGAGACCATGTCCGGGCTGTCGGACACCTCCGCCTTCGAGGCCTTCAATCGCATGGCCGAGAAGATCGAGGAGGAGGAGCGGCGCAGTCTGGCCCACGCCGAGGTGACCGAGGCTCTGGCGGGCGACACGCTCGAAACCGAGTTCCTGCGGTTGGAGTCGGGGTCGGGAGACGCCGACGTGGACAACAGGCTGGCCGCGCTCAAGGCGGAAATGGGCCTGCTCCCGTCCGGTGCCGGTGAAGCGCCGAAACGCATCGGTTCGGGCCGGGGCGCCGGCGAAGCGGCCGACAGCGCCGGGAGTGACGGATCGGACGTGGACGCGGCCGAGGGCGAAGCCGCGGAAGAGCCGCCGATTCGCGAGGCGGAGCTCCTTGAGGAGTTCGACAAGCTCCAGCGTGGAGGCGCCCGCGCATGAGCGTCGTCTTCCTGAACGGAGAGTACCTGCCCAAGGACGAGGCCGTGGTCTCGGTCAACGACCGCGGCTTCCTCTTTGCCGACGGGATCTACGAGGTGACGCCGGCCTACCGCGGACGGCTTTTCCGCTGGGACCATCACCTGGCGCGCATGCGCAAGGGCCTCGCGGCCATCGCCATCGACTTCGATGCCGCGGCGCTCGAGGAGGTGAAGCAGGAGCTGCTCGCCCGCAACGGCCTGACCGACGTCCCGGTGGCGTACGTGTACGTGCAGGTCACCCGCGGCGTCGCACCCCGCACGCACGCCTTCCCCGATCCGCCCGTCGAGCCGACGGTCTATGCGTTTGCGAACGAGTACCACCGCCCTTCGATGGCGAACTGGGCGCTGGGATCGAGGGCGATCACCATGCCGGACCAGCGCTGGGCCCGGGCCGACATCAAGGCCATCGCGCTGCTGCCCAACGTGCTCGCACAACAGGCCGCGGTGGACGCGGGTGTAATCAACACGATCCTGGTCAGGGACGGGATCGCGATCGAGGGCACCCACAACAACCTCTTCGCCGTTTTCGACGGGGTCCTCACGACGGCGCCCAAGTCGAACTACATCCTGCACGGCGTGACGCGCGACTTCGTGATCGAACTCGCCGGGGAACTCGGCATCCCGGTCGAGGAGCGCGCCATCCCGCTGAGCGAGCTGTACGGCGCCGACGAGGTCTTCTTCACCGGCACCACCACCGAGGTGCGGCCGACAATCAGGGTTGACGACCGGATGATCGGGGACGGACACGTCGGTCCCGTCGCCCGCGCCCTGTTCGAGAAGTTCCTGGAGGTGACCGGGGGCTGAAACGCCGCCGGGTCGCCGCACAGACCGGCCCGCGATCCCGCCGCCGGCCGCACCGCCGCCTGCGCGCGGCTACCTCCCGGCGCCCACCGCCTCCCTGAGCGTCCGCGTCGTCGTCACGTCGAACGCACCCGGCGCGCCGAGGGCCGCGGGGAGGGGCGCCTCCCAGTCCCGCAGGATCGCCCGGATCCGCCCGGTCCCGCGCTGCGTCACCACCGTCAACGCGCGCTCGTCGCTACCCTCGATCGCCACCACGCCTTCCGGCCCCACCAGCACGACCCTGTCCAGCGTTTCGGCCCACTCGGGCTCGATGGGGATCGTGAAGAAGAAGTGGCCGTTCCCGTACCCGTCCTCTCCCGGCGTGAAGTCGAGCGAGAACAGCGAGCGGCCGTCGGACCCGGTCCCCAGGATCCGGTACGGGCCCGACTCGTCGGGCAGCCGCGCGGCCGTGCGCATCGCGAACGGCGGGTCCAGCCGCAGTTCGTCCCCGAGCACGCCGCCCCACAGCACGAGCATCTCTCCGGACGGGTGGGCGCCGGCGCTATGCGCTGTCGCGGCCGAGACACGCGCCCCCACGACGTCACCGGCGATCCCGGCCCGATAGTCGATCACCTTCTCGAAGTAGTAGTCACTGAGCCACGGCCGGCTGGTGCAGTAGGTCATGATGTCCTTGTTGCGTTCGGGCGACACCGTGGACCCGTTGCGGAAGTCGTAGCCCCACACGCCGATGCTCCCGTCCCGGTAAGGGAAGGCCGGGTCCACGTTCTCGGGACCGCCGCAGGGAGCGTGCCGGAGCGACAGGTTGTGACCCACCTCGTGCGTCAGTGTGGTGGGGCTCGCCTGGCCCATGCCGATCCAGCCGGGCAGCCGGCCCCACCCCCGAACGAACCCGTTCACGCTCGCGGCGACTCCGTAGTAGTGGCCGGTGCCGCCCTCGGAGGTGCGCAGCGCGTCGAGCTCGTTCAGCAGCCCGTGCTGTCCGGACTCGGTCGTGAGGTCCAGCGAGGTGACGTAGACCGCGTGGGAGACCACGTTGAACTCGCCGATCGGAAAGGAGTGCCTCAGCAGACTCAGTTGCGGGCTGTCACGGTTGATCCCCCGGGTCCACTCGACCACGGAGCTGTCGGGCTGGTCCGCCTCCACCACGGGCACCAGGGTGAGCCGCAATGGGGACACGTGCACCACGTGCAGCGAATCGCTGCCTTCCTCCGGGAACCGCGTCCGGCTTTCCGGGGCGAGCGGCAGGGCCCCGTCGGGATCGATTTCGACGACCAACCGCACGCCGGGCACGACAACCTCGGCGGGAATCACCGCGTTGTACGACAACTTCAGGTGGCCCTCGTCGGCCTCGGCGGGAATCTGGTTGGCGTCGCGGGTCATCTCCACGCGGTGGACCTCGTCACCGCCAGGCCCCGTGAACACGGCGACAACCTCGGGCTCGAAGAATCCCCTGGGCTCCTCGGCGGTGACGAACGCCCGCAGGAAAGCGTCCCGGCCCGCCACCAGGCGCACGCTCCGGCGCGGCGTCTGCACCGACTGCGTGAGGTACACCGTCCCCAGCGACACCGTGACCTGCTCGGGGTTGTCGCAGATCGCGCCCGCGGTCTCCTCGATCCCGGCGTACCAATCCTGAAACGCGGGAGAGGGCGACGCGCACAGGCCCGTACCATCGTGATCCAGCGCCCGCAGGTCCTCCAGCCACCGCAGCGCAAAGGGCAGCGCGCCCTCCAGCCCCGCGTTCCGGGCCACCCGCAGCTCGGTCAGGCCCTGCAACCCGGCGACGGCGGGCGGGAACGCACCGGACAGGTCGTTCCCCGACAGGTCGAGCACCCTCAGCCGCACGAGGTTGCCGAGCTCCGACGCGAACGGACCGGCCAGTCCGTTGTCGGCCAGCGCCAATTTGACCACGCTTCCGTCCTCGGTCCCGACGCCATACCAGTCCCCGACGCCCGCGCTGCTCCCCCAGGCGCTGCGGTCTTGCCACGATTCGCCACCGGTCAGTTCGTGAAACTCGGCCAGCGCGAATCGCTCGATGTCGGCGGGGTCGCACGCCTCGCCGCTGCGGCGCGGCACCGTCTGCAGCCACGCCTGGAACTCGTCGTCCAGCTGCGCGCACAGGCCCGTGCCCGCAAACGTCAACCGCTCCAGGAACTCGATGTCCAGCAGACTCCGCGGAATCAGGCCGCTCAAATCGGCATTGTTCTCCAGCGTGAGGAACTCCAGCGTGCCGATCTGCCCGATCTCGGCCGGCAGCCCGCCGCTGAGGGCGTTGTCCCGCAGATACAGGCCCGTCAGCGGCAGGTCACCCAGAAAGGACGGAATCATGCCGCTCAGCGCATTCTCGTAGGCGCTCAGGACCTCCAGCGCCGTCAGGTCGGCGAACGTTTCCGGTATGGGGCCGGTGAGGTTGTTCTCGTGGATCCACAGCAGGTCGAGGCGCGAAAGCTGTCCCAGCGCCGCGGGGATCCGGCCGCTCAGCTGGTTGCGGTACAGGTACAGGCGCTCCAGGGTCGCCAAATCGCCGAGTTCGTCCGGAATCGTCCCGGTGAGGTTGTTCCGCGACACCGACAGGAGCTGGATCGACTCCAGGTCGCCGAGCTCCGGAGGGATGGTGCCGGTCAGCTGGTTCAGGCTGAAGTTCATGTAGGTGGCGTTGTCCAGCTGCCCGATCTCGGCCGGTATCGGGCCCGACAGCTCGTTCCAGCCCACGGTGAATCTCTGCACCGAACCCAGGTCGCCCAGCGCCGGCGGTATTGGCCCGGACAGATCGTTGTCGAAGAGGTCCAGGGTGTCGAGGCTGGCCAGCGCGCCAAGCTGCGCGGGAATCGATCCGTCCAGCGCGTTTCCCCGCAGGTTGAGCATCGTGAGATTGGCGAGGTTCCCCAACTCGGGCGGGATTCGCCCCGACAGGCCGTTGCCGTTCAGGACGAGCCGCCGCAGCTCCGACAGGTTGCCCAGCTGCGCGGGCAATGTCCCCGTCAGGTCGTTGTTTTCCAGCGACAGCTCGGTGACGAAGCCCGCGGCGTTGGTCGTCACGCCGTGCCAGGTGCCGATCGCCGACGGGGTGTTCCAGTTGCCGCTGTCGTCCCAGCCCGGCCCCCCGGTCGCGTTGTAGAAGTCGATCAGCACCTGTCTGTCGGGGTGGTCGGCATCGGGCGCGACGACGGGCGGTGCGGTGGGCTCCGGCTCGTCCGAGCAGCCTGCCGCGAGCGCCGCAAGGAGGAGCGAGGCCAAGGTCCATGGCGCGGCGAGGAGCCGTGACGGAAGGGGCCGTGCCCGAAGAGACCGTGGCGGACCCCGCCGG